>LWDI01000111.1 GCA_002083475.1 Proteobacteria bacterium SG_bin5 | reverse complement strand
GCGATCGTGCTGTGGCGCCACCGCGCCAATATCGAGCGGCTGCTGAACGGCACCGAGCCCCGAATCGGCGCCGGCGCCAACCATGGCTGAGCCGGCGACGGTCGCCGACGCGGCCGATCGCTTGCGCCTGATCCGCTCGGCTCAGATCGGGCCCGTCACCTATGCCCAGCTGATCGCGCGCTTCGGCACCGCCGCCGCCGCGCTGGAGGCGGTGCCCCAGCTCGCCGCGCGCGGCGGCGGGCGCGCGCCGATGCTCGCCGATCCGGGCGCGGTGCGGCGCGAAATGGCGGCGGTCGCCAAGCTCGGCGCGCGCTATCTGTTTCTCGGCACGCCCGATTATCCGGCCCTGCTCGCCGAACTCGAGACCGCGCCCCCGGTGCTGATCGCGCGCGGGCGCGCCGAGCTGCTCGAGCCGATGGCGGTGGCGATGGTCGGCGCGCGCAACGCCTCGGCCGCCGCCTGCCGCTTCGCGCGCGGGCTCGCCTCGGGGCTCGCCGAGGCGGGGCAAGTGATCGTCTCGGGGCTCGCGCGCGGAATCGATACCGCCGCGCATCAAGGCGCGCTGCCCGCGACGATCGCGGTGATCGCGAGCGGGCACGACATCGCCTTCCCGCCCGAAAACGCCGCGCTCCAGGAGCAGCTCGCGCGCGAGGCGCTCGTTTTGAGCGAACAACCGCCCGGCACCGAGCCGCTCGCGCGCTTCTTCCCGCAGCGCAACCGGATCATCGCCGGGCTCGCCCGCGGGACGGTGGTGGTGGAGGCCGCGCCCAAATCGGGCTCGCTGATCACCGCGCGGCTGGCGGCCGAGGCGGGGCGCGAGGTGATGGCGGTGCCCGGCAGCCCGCTCGATCCGCGCGCGCAAGGCTGCAACCAGCTGATCCGCGAGGGCGCGACCTTGGTGCAATCGGTCGCCGACGTGCTCGAAGCGCTGGGGCCGCTCGACCCGCGCATGGTCCGCGCGCCGGGCGCCGGCTGGGGCGCGCCCCCGCCCGAGGACGCGAGCGACGCCGAGCGCCGGGTGGTGACGGGGCTGCTCGGCCCGGTGCCGGTGCCGATCGACGAACTCATCCGCCAAAGCGGCTTTTCGCCTGCGGTGGTGGCGACGGTGCTGCTCGAATTGGAACTCGCCGGGCGGTTGGAGCGCCACGCGGGCGGGCGGGTGAGTTTGGCTGCTTAGGGCAGTAGCAGCGGCTATCGAAGTCTAGGGGAAGCTAGCGAATTTTGGTAGACTTAGATAGATTTTGGTAGAAGCAGAGATCTCCAGATGGATCCCTATCGCAACCCTTTTGCGCCAGGCGCGGGCAGCCGCCCGCCGGAGCTGGCTGGCCGCGACGCCATTTTGGAGGCGGCAAGCGTTGCGTGCGGCCGGGCGATCAATGGGCGCAGTGCGCGTTCGATCATGCTTCTAGGCCTACGCGGCACGGGCAAAACGGTGCTGCTCAATGAAATCGGCCGCAACGCGGCGCGACAGAATCTGCTGGTATCGAGAGTGGAAGCGCCCGAGGGCGAAACGCTCGCAAGGCTCCTGTACCCGGAAATGCACAAGGTCATCCGGTCTCTTTCCGGTGTTCAAACGGCTAAACACGTCGCGGTACGCGCGCTGGCCGGACTGCGCAATTTCGCATCGGTCTTCAAGCTAGGCATCGTCGGCATCGATGTGAGCGTCAAGCCAGAGACGGGACTGGCCGATACCGGCGATCTACAATATGATCTGCCCGATTTGTTTTCGCTGATCGGTAAAGCCGCCGAAGCTTCGCAACGCGGCTGGTTGCTCCTTATCGACGAAGTTCAATATTTGTCGGACCGCGATTTGTCCGCCCTTATCGTCGCGCTGCATCGTATTTCGCAAGAATCGCTTCCGGTGTTGATGGTCGGCGCGGGTTTGCCGCAAATCGCTCGGCTGGCCGGGGAGGCTAAATCCTATGCCGAGCGATTGTTTCACTATCCCTTGGTCGGGCCGCTCGATGCGGCAGCCGCGCGCCAAGCGGTCGAGAAGCCCATCGTTCAAGAGGACGCTCGAATAACCGACGATGCGCTGCAAATCATCGCGAGCCGAACGCTGGGCTACCCCTTTTTTCTTCAGGAGTGGGCCTCGGTGGTGTGGGACAATGCCGATGGACCGGAGATCACCGCAGCCGACGTCGATACGGCTTATCAGGAAACGCTGCGGCGATTGGATGAAGGTTTCTTCAAGGTACGCCTCGATCGGTTGACCAAAGCCGAACTGTCATTCGTCGCGGCGATGGCCGAATTGGGCGACGGGCCTTATGCCATGGCCGAGATCGCCAAGGCGATGAACCGCACGCAAAAATCACTCGGGCCGGCGCGCGCGAAGATCATCGCCAAGGGCATGATCTACAGCACCGACCATGGCTATCTCGACTTTACGGTACCCCTCTTCGCCGATTTTCTACGACGGCAAGCGCGTGCTCACGCCGCCTTCGCCGCGAGCGGATAAAGCAGCGCATTCTCGCGCGCCACTCGCGCGCGCAGCCGGGCCATCATCTCGCGCGTGTCGCGCGCGAAGCCGGCCCAGTCGCGCGCGATCGTGGCGGGTTTCCAGCGCAGCAGGTACAGGCTCCAATCGCCCGTCAAATGGCGAAACTCGGCGATCAGCTGGAGCCCGATCGCTTGTTCGGCGAGCGAGGCGCTGCCCGCCAGGCGCGGATAGACGTGCGCGTCCTCCTCGGCGAGATGCGCGTCGATCGCCAGGCGCAGCGCGGCGAGCGCCTGGAGCGCGGCCGCCGGCGCGGGCGCCTCGGCGGCGACCACCGCCTCGACCGCGCCGACCAGCACGATCAATTCGTCATGTTCGCGCATCAGGCGCTGGGGATCGCACGCGAGATCGGGCATGAGCCGCGCCTAGCCCGGCCGGGGTTACCCAGGGGGTGCGAGCCATGGTTAACGCGCGGCAAGCGGTAAAATCACCGGGCCGCTCGCCGCCTCCCTCTTGACGCGGCGCGGCGAGCCTCCCCACCCTCGCGCGCGAAGAGGAGTTTCCGCGTGCAACTGGTTATCGTCGAATCGCCCGCCAAGGCGAAGACCATCGAGAAATATCTCGGCCCCGATTATCGGGTGCTCGCGAGCTATGGCCATATCCGCGACTTGCCGCCCAAGGACGGCAGCGTGAACCCCGACGAGGGCTTCGCGATGGCGTGGGAAAATTATGCCGACAAAGCCAAGCAGCTCAAAGCGATCACCGACGAGGCGAAGAAGGCCGATCGCCTGATCCTCGCGACCGACCCCGACCGCGAGGGCGAGGCGATCAGCTGGCACGTGCAGGAAGTGCTGCGCGGCCGCCGCGCGCTACCCAAACAGGTCGAGCGCGTCACCTTCAACGCGATCACCAAGGCCGCCGTCACCGAGGCGATGGCGCGCCCGCGCGCGCTCGATACCGACCTGATCGATGCCTATCGCGCGCGCCGCGCGCTCGATTATCTGGTCGGCTTCACGCTGTCGCCGGTGCTGTGGCGCAAGCTGCCGGGCGCCAAATCGGCGGGGCGGGTTCAATCGGTCGCGCTGCGGCTGATCGTCGAGCGCGAGCGCGAGATCGAGGCGTTCCGCGCGCAGGAATATTGGAGCGTCACCGCCGAGCTGGAGCAAGACGGCACCCCCTTCACCGCGCGGTTGGTCCGCTGGCGCGGCGAGAAGCTGGAGAAACTCTCGCTCGCCGACCGGGGCACCGCCGAGCGCGCCAAGGCCGATGTCGAGGCCGGACGCTTCGCGGTCGCGAGCGTCGAGACCAAGCCCGCCACGCGCAACCCGCCGCCGCCCTTCACCACCTCCACGCTGCAGCAGGAGGCCGCGCGCAAGCTCGGCTTCTCGGCGAGCCACACCATGCGCCTGGCGCAGGCGCTCTATGAGGAGGGCGCGATCACCTATATGCGCACCGATGGCGTGCAGATGGACGGCAGCGCGATTTCGGCCGCGCGCAAGGCGGTCGCCGATCGCTATGACGCAAGCTATGTGCCGGATAAGCCGCGCCAATATCAGACCAAGGCGAAAAACGCCCAGGAAGCGCACGAGGCGATCCGCCCGACCGATTTCACCCGCGACCGCGCCGGCTCGGGCGACCATGCCCGGCTCTACGAACTGATTTGGAAGCGCGCGCTCGCGAGCCAGATGGCGAGCGCGCGGCTGGAGCGGACCACCATCGAGCTGACCGACGGCAGCGGGCTCCACGGCTTGCGCGCGAGCGGGCAGGTGGTGCTCTTCCCCGGCTATCTCGCGCTCTACGAGGAAGGCCGCGACGATGCCGAGGACGAGGAGAGCCGCCGCCTCCCCCGCCTCTCCGCCGGCGACGCGCCCGCCAAAAAGGGGGTGAGCGCCGACCAGCATTTCACCCAGCCGCCGCCGCGCTATTCGGAAGCATCGCTCGTCAAGCGGCTGGAGGAACTGGGGATCGGCCGCCCGTCCACTTACGCCTCGATCATCCAGACGCTGAAGGACCGCGCTTATGTGCGCGTCGAGAAGAACCGCTTCTTCGCCGAGGAGAGCGGCCGGCTGGTGACCGCGTTCCTCGAACGCTTTTTCGAACGCTATGTCGGCTATGATTATACCGCCGGGCTCGAGGAAGAGCTGGACGATATTTCGGGCGGCCGCGCGCAGTGGCAGGCGGTGCTCGACGCCTTTTGGCGCGATTTCAAGCCGCGTACCAGCGAAGTGATGGCGTTCCAGCCGAGCGAAGTGACCGCCGAACTCGACAAATTCCTGGAGCCCTATCTCTTCCCGGCCAAGGCCGATGGCGGCGATCCCCGGCTCTGCCCCAATTGCGGCGTGGGGCGGCTCGCTTTGCGCGGGGGGCGGTTCGGGGCGTTCGTCGCCTGCTCCAACTATCCCGAGTGCAAATATACCCGCCGCTTCGCCCAAGGCGAAGGCGCGGCGGAGGATAGCGGGCCGGAATTGCTCGGCACCGATCCGGTGAGCGGGCTCGAGGTGAGCCGCCGCTCGGGGCGGTTCGGCCCCTATCTCCAGCTCGGCGAGGGCAAGGAGGCCAAGCGCGCCTCGATCCCGCGCGACGTGCCCTCGGTCGATCTCGACCTGGCGCTCAAGCTCTTGTCGCTGCCGCGCACGATCGGCGCGCATCCGGAGACGGGCAAGGACATCACCGCCTCGATCGGGCGGTTCGGGCCTTATCTCGCGCATGACGGCAAATATGCGCGGCTTGGCTCGACCGCCGAAGTGTTCGAAACCGGCATGAACGCGGCGGTGGTGAAGCTCGCCGAGGCGGCGGCGGGGGGCAAGCGTCCCGCGCGGGGGGCGCCGCCGCCGCTCAAGGAATTGGGGGCGCATCCGCGCACCGGCGCCGCGATCAAGCTGATGGAGGGGCGCTATGGCCCTTACGTCACCGATGGCGAGACCAACGCGACGGTCCCCAAAACGGTCGACAAGGAAGCGCTGACGCTCGAGGAAGCCGCGCAACTGATCGACGCGCGCGCGGCGGCGGCGCCCGCCAAGGGCAAGAAGCCGGCGAAGAAAGCGGCGCCCAAAAAGCCGGCGGCGACGCCCGCCAAAAGCGCCGCCAAAAAGCCGGCGGCGGGGAAGGCGAAAAAACCGGCGGCGAAAAAGCCGCCCGCTAAAGCCGCCAGCGAGGGGTAACGGCGCGTCGCCCTGGCCGGTGCGCTACCCCCACAGCGCCCGCGCCGCGAGCACCCCCAGCCAGAGCGCGAACGCCGTCAGCACCAGCAAGGTCGATTGCACCCCGATCGCGCGCAGCGGCCCGAGCCGATCGCCTTCATATTGCACGCCCAAGCCATGGATCACCCGGCTCGCGACGAAGAGCGCGGCGAGCGGCGCGAGCAGACGCGGCGGCGCGCCGCTGCTTTCTAGCAGGCTGATCATCGCCAGCCCGATCGGCATATATTCGATGAGATTGCCATGCGCGCGAATCGCGCGGAGCAAGGGCGGATGTCCGCCGTCGCCAAAGGGCACGCGATAGGCCTTGCGCAGCCGCAGCGCGTGGATCGTGAGCGCGACCAGCAGCAGCGCGAGCGCGGCGGCGCTGAGGGCGGTAATCGGCAGTCGCATCGGCTCCCCGCTCGGCGGCGCGGCCCGGCGCGCCCACTCGGGGGTTATCGTTACGCCGCCGAAGCGAAGCTGGCTTGCAGGAAAGCACGCGCTTGGCGCTGCGCCTCGGCGATTTCCCGCGCGGTCATGTCTTCGGCGATGTCGCTGCGGCATTGTTGCGCCGCTTCGCTGCCCCACACGCTCGCCAGATTGAACCATTTATGCGCCGCGACCAGATCGAGTCGCGCGCCGGCGGCGCCGGTCGAAAACAACACCCCCAATTCATAGGCCGCGGCCGCATCCCCCCGCGCGGCATCGGCGATCCGGCACTCAATCAGGAATTCTGCGCTCGAAAGGCTATGCGCCATGTCGCGTCCCCCTCTTCCCCGTGCGGGTCGAGGGATGGCGCATAGCCCTTAAAAAAATGGTTAACGCGGTTAACCCTGTGGCGCGATCTCGACAGCGATATTGTCGATTAATCGCGTCCCCGCGATCCGCGCCGCCGCCAGCAAGCGCAGCGGGCGCGCCAAGTCGGTCGGCGGCGCCAAGGTTTCGGCATCGACCAGGGCGATATAATCGACCGAGTCGAACCCGCCGCTCAGCAACGCCTCGCGCGCGGTGTCGAGCGCGGTCGCGACCGCACCACCGCGTGCGATGCTCCGCGCCGCCACCCCCAGCGCGCGCGGCAGCGCGACCGCCTTCGCGCGGTCCTCGCCGACCAGATAGGCGTTGCGCGAGGAGAGCGCCAAACCATCGTCGTCGCGCTGGGTGGGCACGCCGATGATCTCGATTCCGAAGTCGAGATCGCGCACCAGCCGGCGGATCACCGCGAGCTGCTGAAAATCCTTTTCGCCGAACAAGGCGACATCGGGGCGTATCTGGTTGAACAATTTGGCGACGACGGTCGCCACCCCGTCGAAATGGCCCGGCCGGTCGGCGCCTTCGAGCGGGGCGCTCACCCCGCCGACCGCGATATTGGTCGCGAAGCCCGCCGGATACATCTCCTCCACCCCCGGCAGCCAAAGCAGCGCGCAGCCCGCCTCGGCGAGCATCCGCTGGTCCTGCAATTCGCGCCGCGGATAGCGCGCCAGATCCTCGTTCGGCCCGAATTGCTTGGGGTTCACGAAGATCGAGGCGACCACTTTGTCGGCGGCGCGCTTGGCGGCCTCGACCAGCGCGATATGGCCGGCGTGGAGCGCGCCCATGGTGGGCACCAAGGCGATCCGCGCGCCCGCGCCGCGCCATTCGGCGAGAACCGCGCGCAACGCGTCAAGCTGACGGATGGTTTGCACCGGCGATTTGCCTCCGATAAGAGCGAGGCCGCGCCTTCTATGGGGGGAGGCGGCCGGGATCAAGGGAAGCCGCGTGTCGCACTCAGCGCCGCATGTGATCGTGTTCGCCAATGAAAAGGGCGGCACGGGCAAATCGACCACGGCGGTGCACGTGGCGATCGCGCTCGCCGCCAAGGGCGCGCGCGTGGCGGCGCTCGATCTCGATCACCGCCAGCGGACGATGGGGCGCTATTTCGACAATCGCGCCGCCACGATCAAACGCCTGGGGCGCGACCTGCCGATGCCGCGCCACGCGACGCACGACGGCGAGAGCCTGCCGCGCTACCAAGGGCTGATCGAGCAGCTGAGCCAGGACAGCGATTTCCTGATCATCGACACCCCCGGCCGCGACGACCGCTTCGCGCGCATGGCCTGCCAGCGCGCCGATTCGCTGGTGACCCCGATGAACGACAGTTTCGTCGATTTCGATCTGATCGGCCAAGTCGACCCGACCAGCTACAAGGTGACCCGCCCCAGCTTCTATGCCGAGCTCATTTGGGACGCGCGCAAGGCCCGCGCCAAGACCGATGGCGGCACGATCGATTGGGTGGTGCTGCGCAACCGGTTGCAACATATCGAGGCGCGCAACATGCGCCGCGTGTCCGACGCGCTGACCCAGCTCGCCAAGCGGATCGGCTTTCGCATCATCCCCGGCTTGGGCGAGCGCGTGATCTACCGCGAAATGTTCCCCGCCGGGCTGACGATGATCGATTCGCGCGAGTTCGGCGAGATGGGGCTCGGCCATGTCGCCGCGCGGCAGGAGCTGCGCGAAATGATGGCCGGGCTCGGCTTGCCCGAAATCGCGCTGCCGCTGTTCGCATGACGATCAAGCTGCTGATCGCCGCGCTGATCGCCTATGCCGGCTGGCGGCTGTGGCATGACGGCTGGGGGCGCGCGCGGACGCGGGTCGCCGCGCGCGAGCCCGCCGCGCTCGCCGAGGCACGCGCGGTGCTCGGGCTCGCCGGCGATCCGAGCGAAGCGGAAATCCGCGCCGCGCATCGCCGCCTCGTCGCCGCCGTCCATCCCGATCGCGGCGGCTCCGCCGAACTCACGCGACGGATCAACGACGCGCGCGACGTGTTGCTGAAAGCACGCTCCGCCTAGCCGCGCCCGACCTCGCCGACATCGAATCGAAAGTTCCAAGGGAGCCTATATGACGACGCATAACTTCCACCCCACGAGCCTGCGCGAATATGATATTCGCGGCATCGTCGGCCAGACGCTGGGCGAGGATGACGCGCGCGCGATCGGGCGCGGCTTCGCCACCCGCGTGCGCCGCGCCGGCGGCACGCGCGTCGCGGTCGGCTATGACGGGCGCGTCAGCTCGCCCGCGCTCGAAGCCGCGCTGATCGAAGGGCTCACCACCTCGGGCGTCGATGTCGTGCGGATCGGCCTGGGGCCGACGCCGATGCTATATTATGCCGAGAGCGTGCTGGAGGTGGATGGCGGCATCCAGATAACCGGCAGCCATAACCCCGGCAATTACAATGGCTTCAAGATGGTGCTCCAGCACCGGCCGTTCTACGGCGCCGATATTCAAGATCTGGGCGCGATGGCCGCGCGCGGCGATTGGGAAAGCGGCGCGGGCCAAGTGAGCGAGGCCGCCGTGCTCGACGATTATGTCGGCCGGCTGATGGCGGGCTATGCCGGCGGCGCGTTCCGCATCGGCTGGGACGCGGGCAATGGCGCGGCGGGTCCGGCGATCGAGAAGCTCGTCAAGCTCCTGCCGGGTGAGCATCATCTGCTGTTCACCGATGTCGACGGCAATTTTCCCAATCATCACCCCGATCCCACCGAGGAGAAGAATCTGGCGCAGCTGCGCGCGCTGGTCGCCGAGAAAAAGCTCGATTTCGGATTGGCTTTCGATGGCGACGGCGATCGAATCGGGGCGATCGACGGCGAAGGCCGCGTGATCTGGGGCGATCAAATCCTCTCCATTTTGGCGGAACCCGTGCTGCGCGAGCTGCCCGGCGCGACGATCATCGCCGATGTGAAGGCGAGCCAGGCGCTTTACGACCGCGTCGCCGAACTGGGCGGGGAGCCGCTGATGTGGAAGACCGGCCACAGCCTCATCAAGACCAAGATGAAGGAAACCGGCGCCCCGCTCGCCGGCGAGATGAGCGGCCATATCTTCTTCGCGCACGATTATTACGGGTTCGACGACGCGCTTTATGCCGCCGTCCGGCTGATCCGCGCGGTGCATATGATCGGCCGATCGCTCACCGCGATCAAATCGGCGATGCCGGTGATGGTCAATACCCCCGAAATGCGCTTCCAAGTGGACGAAACGCGCAAATTCGCGGTGATCGACGAAGTGCTCGCGCGGCTCGAGGCCGAGGGCGCCACGATCGACCGCACCGATGGCGCGCGCGTGAACACGCCCGATGGCTGGTGGCTGCTCCGCGCGTCGAACACGCAGGACGTGCTGGTCGCGCGCGCTGAGGCGAAGAGCCAGGAAGGGCTCGACCGGCTGCTCGCGCAGATCGACGCGCAGCTCGCGGCGAGTGGGCTCGAGCGCGGGCCGCAGGCGGGGCATTGAGCCCCGCCGTTCAGCCCTTCATCCGCACCCAGCGCCGGTCGTCCCGCCGCATCATCGCCACGCCACAGTGGCGGCAGACGCTGACATAGGCGTTGCGGGCGTCGTCATGCTTGGCGCGGCCGCGCGAGCGCTGGTGCAGCCCGAAAAAACAGCCGATCCTGCCGAACATATCCATGCGCCTTCCCCTTTGCCTAGGCCGCGATGGCGAACCCGTTTACCGCGCCTTGGCCAAGCATCATATGACACGGGGCGTGCCGTGACGAGCCGATAAATGATGCGCCGCAGCAATTCGGGTACCCGAATCGAGACGACACGCCCCGTCGGCGCTCCGACGTCCGCGCCGCGCGCCCAGTCGAGCGGCCCCGGCTAGGCGCGCGGGCGGCAGACGCTATAGCACCGCCATGCTCATCCGCGTGATCGACCTGGAAACCACCGGCCCCGCGCCGCCCGCGCATGGGGTGTGCGAAATCGGCTGGCAGGATGTCGCGCAAGGGCGCGACGGCCGCTGGGAGATTTCGGGCGAGGGCGGCGCGCTGCTCGTCAACCCCGGGCGGCCGATCCCGCCGATCACCCAGGCGATCCACCATATTCTCGACGAGCAGGTCGCCGACGCGCCTTATTGGCACGATGTGGCGCGGCGGGTGCTCGATCCCTGGCCGCGCCGCCGCGCGCTCGCCGCGCATCGCAGCGATTTCGAGCAGATTTTCTGCACGCCCGCGCTCACCCATGGCGCCGAATGGATTTGCACCTGGAAATGCGCGCTGCGGCTCTGGCCCGAATCGCCCGCCTTTTCGAACCAAGTGCTGCGCTATTGGCGCCGCCCGGCCGGGCTCGATCACGCGCGCGGCCTGCCCGCGCACCGCGCCTTTCCCGATGCCTATGTCACCGCCTTTCACTTGCGCGACATGCTCAACGAGGCGGGGCTCGACCAATTGCTCGCCTGGTCGCGGCTGCCGGGGCTGTTGCCGCGCGTGCGCTCTGGCCCCGATCGCGGCAAGGAATGGGCCGAGATCAGCGACGATTCGCTCGCCGGCTTCCTGGGCGATCGCGACCCCGATGTGCGCTTCACCGCCGAGCAGGAAGCGGCGCGGCGCGGATTGGCGGGCCCCAGGCGGCGCGAGGATCGGCAGGAGCGCTTGTTCGATTAGGGTTTTCTTGCGCGCCCGCTGGCGTTAACCCCCGCGCCATGCTGCTCGATCAGCCCCCCAGCGGCCGCTTCGCCGATCGCGAGCATCTTTTCCCGGTGCGCGTCTATTTCGAGGATACCGATCTTTCGGGCGTCGCTTATCACGCCAATTATCTGCGCTGGATGGAGCGCGCGCGCTCCGACATGCTGCGGCTCGCCGGCATCGACCAGCGCGCCGCGATCGAGGCGGGTGAAGGCGCTTATGCGGTCGCCGAGCTGAGCATCAAATATCGCAGCCCGGCGCGGCTCGACGACGGCTTGCTCATCGTTTCGCGCCTGGTCGAGCTGCGGCCCGCCTCGTGCCGCATTCATCAGCGAGTCATGCGCGGGGCGGATAGTTTGAGCGACGCGTCGGTGCTCGCCGCGTTCGTCTCGCCCCAGGGTCGGCCGCGACGCCAGCCGGCCGATTGGATCAAAGCCTTTACACCGCTCGTTCGGGCGGATTGACGGGAGATTATTCGCGTGGAGTTCACGCTCGATACCAATGCCGCCACGCTCTCGCCGGTCGCGCTGTTCCTGCAGGCCGATATCGTCGTGAAGCTGGTGATGATCGGGCTGCTCGCCGCCTCGGTCTGGACCTGGGCGATCATCATCGCGGCAACCGCCAAGCTGGGCGGGGTCAGCCGCCGCGGCGCCGCGTTCGAGCGCGACTTCAACCGCGCCGAGGACATCGACGCCTTTTACAAGCAACATAGCGAGAGCAAGCTGCCGATCGCGCGCGTCTTTTCGGCCGGCGTCGCCGAGTGGCGGCGCTCGACCATGGGCGGCGCGATCGACCGCGAGGGCACGCGCGAACGGCTCGCGACCGCGATGGGCGCGGCGGTCGCGAGCGAGATCGATGCCTTGTCCGATAGGCTGAACATCTTGGCGACGGTGGGCGCGGTCGCGCCCTTCGTCGGGCTGTTCGGCACGGTGTGGGGGATCATGCGGGCTTTCACCGGCATCGCCCAGGCGCAGAGCACCTCGCTCGCGGTGGTGGCGCCGGGCATCGCCGAGGCGCTGTTCGCCACCGCGATCGGCCTGTTCGCCGCGATCCCGGCGGTGATCGCCTATAATCGCTTCAGCCACCGCATCAACCGCATCGAAGCGCGGCTCAACCGCTTCGCCGACGGCTTCCACGCGACGCTCAGCCGCCAGCTCGAAATGGCGGGGAAACGGTGAGCGAGCGCCATATGGCAAGCGGGACACCCCTCCGTCGCGCCTGCGGCGCGCCACCTCCCCCCCTGGGGGAGGAGCTTCTTGCGCTCAAGCTCCTCCCCTGCAAGGGGAGGTGGCAGCCGCGCAAGCGGCTGACGGAGGGGTATCCCCGTCCGCTTGCGAACGCGACCGGGGAATCTTGATGGCCATCAACCTCCCCTCGCATCGCGGGCGCGGACGGCGCGCGCCGATGGCGGAGATCAACGTCACCCCGCTGGTCGACGTGATGCTCGTGCTGCTCATCATCTTCATGGTCACCGCGCCGCTGATGACCGCCGGGGTGCCGGTGAACCTGCCCGACAGCCGCGCCAAGCCGCTCGATCAAGACCAAAAGCCGGTGCAGATCACGCTCGACGAGACGGGCCGGCTGTTCCTGGACGACAAGCCGATCGCCGATGCCGCGCTGCCGGACGCGCTCGAAAAGCTCGCCGCGGCGAACAAGGCGCGCCAGATCTTCCTGCGCGCCGATCGCAAGCTCGCTTATGCCGAGGTGATCCGCGTGCTCGGCGAGCTCAACCGCGCCGGGCTCAACCGCGTCGCGCTGCTCACCGTCGCGAAGGAGCGTTGAGCGATGGACCGGGTCGAGAGCGGCGGACTGGCGGCGGCGCTGATCGCGCATCTCGCGCTGCTCGCCTGGCTATCGAGCAGCTGGCTGACCAAGCCCGTCCCGCCCAAGCCGCTCGCCGCCCCGGTCACCGTGTCGCTGGTCGACGCGGTCGCGCTCCAGAGCAGCGCGCCCGCGACGGTCGAGCCCACGCCCTCGATCGCGCCCGAGCTCGGCCCGCCCGAGGCGGCGGCGCCCCCGCCGCCCGCGCCGACACCACGCCCCGCCGAACCGCGCCCCGTGGAGCCCGCCGCCAAGCCCGAACCCGCGCCCAAGCC
>LWDI01000110.1 GCA_002083475.1 Proteobacteria bacterium SG_bin5 | reverse complement strand
GCCGCCGCCGCCGCCGAGGCGCTCGCCAGCGCGCGCGAAACCCGCGCCGCCGCCGCCGCGCGCGCCGAAAATCAGGAATTGCGCCGGGTCGAGATGGGGCGGCTCTCGGGCGAGCGCTTCGAATGCCCGCCGCCCTTGCTGCCCGAGCGCGGCGGCTTTCGCGCCGACGAGGTTCGCGGGGCGGCCGAGGAAAGCGCGCGCCACGACCGGCTGCTCGCCGAGCGCGAGCGGCTGGGGGCGGTCAATCTCGTCGCCGAGGCCGAACTCGCCGAGATCGAGGGCGCGCTGGGCACCAACGCCGCCGAGCGCGAGGAGCTTACCCAAGCGGTCAACCGGCTGCGCGGCTCGATCGGCACGCTGAACCGCGAGGGGCGCCAGCGGCTGCTCGCCGCGTTCGAGGCGGTGAACGGCCATTTCCAGCGGCTGTTCACGACGCTGTTCAACGGCGGCCAGGCGCATCTGGCGCTGATCGACTCGGACGACCCGCTCGAGGCGGGGCTCGAGATTTTGGCGCAGCCGCCGGGCAAGAAATTGCAGTCGCTCACCTTGCTGTCGGGCGGCGAGCAGGCGTTGACGGCGGTCGCGCTGATCTTCGGGCTGTTCCTCACCAACCCGGCGCCGATCTGCGTGCTCGACGAGGTCGACGCCCCGCTCGACGATGCCAATATCGAGCGTTTCTGCGATCTGCTGGAGGCGATGACGCGCGAGACCGAAACACGCTATCTGATCGTGACGCATAACGCGGTGACGATGAGCCGCATGCACCGATTGTTCGGGGTGACGATGGTCGAACAGGGGGTGAGCCGGCTGGTCTCGGTCGATTTGGGCGGGGCGGAAGCGCTGCTCGCGGCTTGAGCGAAGGTTCGGCTGTACTACGCCGATCTGCTTCCCCGGTGAAGGCCGAGGGCAGGGCTGCAAGCGTCGACCCCGTTCGCCCTGAGCTTGTCGAAGGGCCGTCCTGCCTTGCTACGGTCGATAAGAAGAACGGTGCTTCGACAAGCTCAGCACGAACGGCAGTGTCGAGACGCATCTTCAGCGCGACTGGGCCGATGCGCGGTGGCGATCCGCGCGAAGGGGCTGGCCGCACATCCCTATGGCGCTCCGCCGCCCCAGTCGCTAGCGCACTGCGGCATGAAAGTGCCGCGATGACCCTGCCCGCGCTCTACCACCGCTTCATCATCTGGATCGGCGACGGCACCGGCCTGCCCGACGCGATCCTCCATATCCATGCCGGCCTGGCGGTGCTGATGCTCGCGCGGCTCGTCACCGGGCGCTCGCTCGGTACGTTCGTGCCGCTGTCGGTCGTGGTCGCGGCGGAGGCGTTCAACGAGGTGATGGACCGGCTGAGCTTTGGCTCGTGGCGCTGGCCCGATACCTTGTCCGATATCGCCAACACCTTGTTTTGGCCGACGATGATTTGCCTGGGGCTGCGCTTGCGCCCGCTCGTGCGGCCGCGCTAACCGGGCGCGGCGCGAAGCAAAGGGGAAGAAGATGCCCGGCGGCCTGGTTGCCTTGCTCGACGATGTGGCGGCGATCGCCAAACTCGCCGCCGCCTCGCTCGATGATGTCGCGGGTGCTGCGGGCAAAGCGGGGGCCAAGGCCGCCGGCGTCGTGATCGACGATGCCGCCGTCACCCCGGGCTATGTCGTCGGGCTCTCCCCCGCGCGCGAGCTGCCGATCATCGGCAAGATCGCGCTCGGTTCGCTGCGCAGCAAATTGCTGTTCCTGCTGCCCGCCGCGCTGCTGCTGAGCGCCTTCGCGCCCTGGGGGATCATGCCGCTGCTGCTGGTGGGCGGCAGCTATTTGTGTTTCGAGGCGGCGGAGAAATTATGGGAGAAGGTCGCCGGGCATCACGGCGCCGAGGAGGAACTCGCCGAGATCACCGACCCCGCCGAGCTCGAACGTCGCCAAGTCTCGGGCGCGGTCCGCACCGATTTCATCCTGTCGGGCGAGATCATGGCGATCGCGCTCGGCGAGATCGCCGATCGGCCGATCTGGGAAGAAGCGATCGCGCTGCTGCTGGTCGCGCTCGCGATCACCGCGGGCGTCTATGGCGTGGTCGCGCTGATCGTGAAGATGGACGATATCGGACTCGCGCTCGCGGCGCGCGGTTCGGCGGCGCGGCAGGCGGTGGGGCGCGCGCTCGTCAAGACGATGCCGGTGCTGTTGCGCGCCCTGTCGGCGGTGGGGACGGCGGCGATGCTATGGGTGGGCGGCGGGATCGTGATCCACGCGCTCGAAAGCTTCGGCGTCAGCGAACCCGGGCATAGCCTGCACCACTGGGCGGAAGTCGCCGAGCATGCGTTGCCGCTCGGCGGGGCGGTCAATTGGGCGGTTTATGCCGCCGGCTCGGCGGTGGTGGGGCTGGCGATCGGCGCGGTGATCGTCGCGCTCTTGCACCTATTGCCGCGTCGCGAACATTAACGGAATGCGCAGCGGCTCGGCCGGCGCCGTGGGGCGCGGCTCGCCCGCCGCCCAGGCGCGCAGCACATCGCCGTCGCGCACGCTGATTCGCCCGCGCGTGCAGCGCAAGGCGCGCTCGCCTTCGAGCAGGTGCAGCGCCTCGGTCACGCTCGACCGGCGCAGGCAGAGCATTTCGCTCAACTCTTGATGGGTGATCGCGAGCGTGTCGCCGTCGATCCGCTCGTGGAGCATCACCAGCCAGCGCGCGAGCCGCTGCGCGGCGCTGTCGCGCAGCGCCGAGGCGAGCAGCGCGCCGGTTTCCGCGAGGAAACGTTGGCTGTGCGCGATCAGGGTCGCGAGCAAGCTGGGGCTCGCGAGCACGGCCGCTTCGAGCCGCGCCGCCGAGAGCGAAAGCGCGGTGCCGCCGCTCAGTCGCACCGTCAGCCGCAGCGGCTGATCGGCGCCGAACAGCGGCCAGCCGGCAAGGCCTTCGCGCCCGATGAGCGCGGTTTCCGCGCGCCCGCCGATCGCCGCGCCGATCACCGCCGTCTCTGGGAACAGGACGCGCGGTCGGCCCTCTTCTTCCAGCGTGAGCGGGCCGGGGGAAAGCGTGCGGCGGCGCAAATGCGGCGCGATCAGCAGCGCGTCTTGCGGGGCGAGGTTCGCGAGGAATTGATTGGCGCGCACCGCCTGCCAGAGATCACCATTTCGCCCGAACATCGCATTCTCCTCGGCACTTTCGTGCCGAAGTTACGCGGGGGTGGCGGGGGCGGATGCAGCGGCGGCGCGAAAAAATCGCGGCGGGTCGCGCCCCGCCGCCCCGCGATCGGCGCGGGGGGGCGGGGGCACGCGCCGCGTTACTGCAGCTTGGGGATCAACACCCCGTTGACGATGTGCACGACGCCGTTCGACTGTTTGACATCGGCGATCTGCAAATAGCTGACGTTGCCGCTCGCCGCCGTGAGCTTGATCCCCGCGCCTTCCTTTTCGGCGGTGATCGGCTGGCCTTCGACCGTGGGCAGCGTCGCCTTGCCGCCGCCCGTGTCGATCTGCTTGATCAGGTCGGCGAGCAGGATGGTGCCGCTGACGACGTGATATTTGAGCAGCTTTTCGAGCGTCGGTTTGTTCTCGGGCTTCATCAGCGTGTCGAGCGTGCCGGGGGCGAGGCGGCTGAACGCGTCGTTATCGGGCGCGAACACGGTGAACGGCCCCGGCCCGGCGAGCACGGTGTCGAGCCCGGCGGCCTTCACCGCCGTCACCAGCGTGGTGAGGTTGGACGCGGCGGCGGCGTTTTCGACGATGGTGCGGCTGGGCAGCATCGGCGCGCCGCCGACGATCGGCGCGTTGGCGTCGGTCGCGGGAGTTTGGCCGGTGGTTTGGCCGGTCGTGGTTTGGCCGGTCGTGGTTTGGCCGGTCGTGGTTTGGCCGGTGGTCGTTTGGCCGGTCGTGGTTTGGCCGGTGGTCGTTTGGCCCGTGGGGGCGGGGGTTTGGCCCGCGGGCGGCGTCGTTTGCGCGAGCAGCGCGGCGGGCAGCAGCGCCGCGCCCGCGACACCCAGCGATAGCGACTTGATAAACTTCATTATCCACTCCTTCTGTGCGGGCGCCCTCTTGGTGCCCTCGGTCTATACTACGGATGAACCACCCGCCGGGTTGCGACGAAGCGAACCGGAAATGCCAGCGCCGGCGGGACGAGCCGTGGCGTGGCCACGATGACATGCCTCATGCCGCCGCCGCCAACACCTTGGCCAGCAGCGTGAAATCGCGTTCGCGCGGCGAGGCGCGACGCCAGACGAGCGCGATCGTGCGCGTGGCGTTCTCCGCCGCCAGCGGCCGCGCGGCGACTTGGGTGTGCTGCAAAATGCCCGCCTTGATCGCCATTTCGGGCAGGATTGTCACCCCCAGGCCATTGTCGACCATCTGCACGATCGTGTGGAGCGACGTGCCGAGCATCGTCGCCTCGGCGCGGAGTTCGGGGCGGTTGCACGCGGCGAGCGCATGTTCCTTCAGGCAATGCCCGTCTTCGAGCAGCAGCAGCCGTTGCTCGTCGATATCGGTGGCGGCGAAGCGTTCGCCGGGCGGGGGCGCCTCGCTTTCGGGATAAGCGACGAACATCGCGTCCTCGAATAAGGGCTGGCTCGCCACCTCGCCGCAGGCGAACGGCAGCGCGAGCAGCACGCAATCGCTGCGGCCATTGTGCAGCCCCTCGCACGCCGCGCCGCTCGGCTCCTCGCGCAGATAGAGTTTGAGCTCGGGATAATCGGCGCGCAGCCGGGGGAGGATGCGCGGCAGCAGGAAAGGCGCGATCGTCGGGATCACGCTCATCCGCATCTCGCCCGAGAGCGGCCGGCCGGCGGCGCGCGCGAGATCGCCCAATTCCTCGGCCTCGCGCAGCACCCGGCGCGCCTTGTCGGCGATGCGCTCGCCGAGCGGGGTGAAGCGCACGACGCGCCGCGTGCGCTCGACGAGGACGACGCCGATCAGTGTCTCCAGTTCGCGCAGACCCGCCGAAAGCGTCGATTGGGTGACGAAACACGCCTCCGCCGCCCGCCCGAAATGACCATGGTCGCGCAGCGCGACCAGATATTGCAGCTGTTTGAGCGTGGGGAGATAAATGCTCACAGTCATCGATCTAATCGATCAATAGCCGCCAGACAAACGATTTGTTCGCGCGTGGACCAGTCCCTATGTGCGCCGCGGCAAAGGGGCGAATGGCACGCCCCGCCGTGGAGAGGCCGGCCCCCGCCGGCTGCAACAGGAGGCTAATATGTTGACCGTAGGCGATAAGTTTCCCAACATCAGCGTTCCCGTCCAGCAAGGCACCAACGCGCTGCCCGCCGGCGAGACGCTCGATCTGACCACCGCTTTCCCGGGCAAGTGGAAAGTGCTGTTCTACTGGCCCAAGGACTTCACCTTCGTCTGCCCGACCGAGATCATCGGTTACGGCCAGCTGAAGAGCGATTTCGAGGATCGCGACGCGGTGCTGATCGGCGCTTCGACCGATACCGCGCATGTTCACCTCGCCTGGCGCAAGTCGGACCCCGATCTGGCGGCGGCCGATTTCCCCTGGCTCGCCGATAACGGCAAGCAGCTCGCCCAGGCGCTCGGCATTCTCGATCCGGCCGAGCATGTCGCCTATCGCGCGACCTTCACCATCGACCCGGACAATGTGATCCAGGCGGTGCAGGTCAACGGGCTGAACGTCGGCCGCAATCCGCACGAGACGCTGCGCGTGCTCGACGCGCTGCAGACCGACGAGCTCTGCCCGTGCAATTGGAACAAGGGCGACGAGGTGCTGCAGGTCGCGGCCTGAGCTTTATGGCTAGAGCGGTTTCCGATCCGATTGCATCGGATCGCCGCTCTAGATCTTTGATTTACCGCAATTTCCGAGTCGGCAGGTGATTCCACCTGCCTGGAAATCGCTCTAGCCCCTCCCCTTCAGGGGAGGGGTTGGGGTGGGGGCCGTTGATCGACGCGGTTCGCTTGATGATCGCCCCACCCCTTGATGATCGCCCCACCCCCTGCCCCTCCCCTGAAGGGGAGGGGTTTTTCATGTCGATCAAACCCACAGGAGCACCCCATGTCGCTCAAGGATTTCGCCGCGACGCTTCCCGATTTCGCCAAGGACATTCGCCTGAACGTCGGCGCGATGCTCAACGAGCCGTCGCTCAACGATCAGCGCAAATATGGCCTGATCCTCGCCTGCGCGCACGGCACCGGCCATAAGCCGCTGGTCGAGGCGGCCGAGGCCGAATGCGCGCCCAAGCTGAGCGCCGAGGCCGCGAACGCCGCGCGCGCGGCGGCGGCGGTGATGGCGATGAACAATGTCTATTACCGCTTCACCCACCTGGCCTCGAACCAGGAATATGCCAAGCTGCCCGCCAAGCTGCGCATGAACGTGATCGGCGCGCCGGGGATCGACAAGGCCGATTTCGAGCTGTTCAGCCTGGCCGTCTCGGCGATGAACGGCTGCGGCATGTGTATCGACAGCCATGAGAAAGTGCTGAAAGCCGCCGGCGTCACCGCCGAGGCGATCCAGCACGCGGCGCGCTTCGCCGCGATCCTGAAAGCCGTCGCGACGATCCACGCGGCGACGGCGTGAGGGGCGGGCGGCGAGCCGCGCATCATCACCTTAAAACCGTCGCCCCGGCGAAGGCCGGGGCTTGGCTTCCTCCTCCGCCGCCGCAAGGCAGCCAAGCCCCGGATCAAGTCCGGGGCGACGGCCGAGGGGCTGCTTAGGCCTTGCCCGGCGCGAAGCTCATCGCCACCCCGTTCATGCAATAGCGTTTGCCGGTGGGCGGCGGGCCGTCGTCGAACACATGGCCCAGATGCCCGCCGCAGCGGCGGCAATGGACTTCGGTGCGCGGCACGCCGATCGCCCAATCGGTCTTGGTGCCAACGGCGTTCGCGAGCGGCTGATAAAAGCTCGGCCAGCCGGTGCCGCTATCGAATTTGGTCTTGGACGAAAACAGCGGCAGCGCGCAGCCCGCGCAATGGAAGATGCCGGTGCGATGCTCGGCGTTGAGCGGGCTCGAATAGGGATATTCGGTCGCTTCGTGGCGCAGCGTGTTATACGCGGCGGGCGACAGCTTCTTGCGCCACTCGGCGTCGCTCAGCTGATATTCGAATTTTTCCTTGGCCTCGGCGGGTTGCGTGCGCCAGCCGAAGAAAGCCGCCACCCCCGCGCCGAGCGCGGCGAGCGACAGGAATTGGCGTCGATCGGTCATGGTCCCCGTACTCCTTCCGCCGAAGATACGGGGGCGGGGCGGGGAGGGTTACGGCGCAGCTTCAAAAAAAGGCGTCGCCCCAGCGCAAGCTGGGGCCCGGTGCCAGCGGCGCGCCCGGCTTGGCTAGAGCGGTTTCCGATCCGATTGCATCGGATCGCCACTCTAGATCTTTGATTTGCCGCGATTTCCGAGTCGGCAGGTGATTCCACCTGCCTGGAAATCGCTCTAGAGGCCCCAGCTTTCGCTGGGGCGACGGACCAGGCCGCGATAGCCTCAATATTTGCTCAATTGCACCGGCAGCGCGCGATAGCCATGGACGAAGCACGCCGCGACGCGGGTCGGTTCGCCGACGACGTTCACCCGCATCCGGCGCTTGGCCATTTCCTCGAGCAGCACGCCGATCTGGAGCTCGGCGAGCCGCGCGCCGACGCAGCGGTGAATGCCATGGCCAAACGCCAAATGCCGCCGCGCATTGGGGCGATCGACCACGATCTGGTCGGCGTCCGCGCCGAACACGCTCTCGTCGCGATTGGCCGAGATATACCACATCACCAGCTTGTCGCCCGCCTTGATGTGCTGGCCTTCGAGCACCGCGTCTTCCTTGGCGGTGCGGCGCATATGCGCGAGCGGAGTCTGCCAGCGGATGATTTCCTGCACGGCATTGGGGATCAGGCTCGGGTCAGCCTCGAGCTTGGCGCGCTGATCGGGATAGAGGTCGAGGCCGTATGCGGCCGCCGTCATCGAATTGCGCGTCGTGTCGTTGCCGCCAACGATCAGCAGGATGAGATTCCCCAGAAACTCCATGTCGTCCATATGCGCCATGGCTTCGGAATGGATCATCATCGAGATCAGATCGGGCGTCGGCTCCTTGCCGATCTTCGAATCCCACAGGGTTTTGAAATAGGCCGCGCATTCGAACATGATCGTCTGGCGCTGCATCCGCAGTTCGTCGCTTTTCGAAAGTTCGATGTCACCCGCCCAATCGGACCAATAGGTGAGCTTGCGGCGGTCTTCCCAGGGAAAGTCGAACAGGATCGCGAGCATTTGCGTCGTCAGTTCGATCGAGACGCGGTCGACCCAATCGAAGGTTTCGCCCCAGGGCAGGCCGTCGAGCACTTCGGCGGTGCGGCGGCGCACGTCGACCGCCATCCGCTCGATCTCGCTCGGGGTGAAGGCGGGGGCGACGGTGCGGCGCTGGCCGGTATGCTTGGGCCGATCCATCGAGATGAACATCGGCGCCTTGATGTCGCCGCGCTCGGGCTTCAAATCGGCGACGACGATCCCGCCCATCTCGCTCGAATAGATATCGGGCAGCGATTCGACCTCGATGATCGGCTTATAGGTGGAAATCGACCAATAAGCGCCGAAATCGCTATTTTCGCAGCGATAGACCGGCGCCTTGGCGCGCAGCTCGCGGAACGGGGCGTGCCACAGATCGTCGCGGTAAAGCTCGGGGCGGGTGACGTCGAGCGGGTCGACCGTCGCGCCAGTCGTCGCGCCAGTCGTGTCGGGGGCCAGAGTCGCCATGATCCTCTCCTTTTGCCCCTAGGACACGATTAATTGACATTAATGTCAATAGGCGCCGTGCGTGGCTTCGCGAAGCGCGCGAGCAATCCGCCGCGCCCGCTCCCCGTTTTGAGCACGCCGCGCCGGAACGCGCTCGCCCCCACCCAGATGGTGAGCGACACCCACAAGGCCTGCCAGGCGAGCGCGAGCAGATGCGGCCAAATTTCGGGCCGGTTCGCCGCCCGCGCCGCCATCGCGAAGGGCGAGGAGAGCGGGAAAATCTCGGCGAAGGTCGCGGTCGTAGAGCCCGGATCGGCGGCGGCGGCCGAGGCCAGGCCGAACATCAGCATCTGGGTGATGGTGATCGGCAGCGAGAGCATTTGGATCTCGCGCATCGTCTGTGCCTGCGCGCCGACCGAGAGGAACACCGCGCCGAGCAGCATATACGCCATCGCGAAATAGCCCGCGAAGAGCAGGGCGAAGGCGGGCGCGCCGACCGCCGGGGCGAGATCGGTGAACAATCGCCCTGGCCCGGTCGGCGGCAGGAATTGGCCGACTTGGCTCGCGAGCGTCCCCCAAAAGGCGACGAACAACACCGCCACCCCGAACATGCCGAGCAGCTTGCCGAGAAACACCGATTCGAGCGGCACCGCGGCGGCGAGGATTTCGATCACCTTGTTGCTGCGCTCCTCGGCCATGGTGCCGACGGCTTGGCCCGAGAGGAAGAGCGTCAAGAAGAAAATGCCGAGCACCGCGAGGAAGGCGGATTGGTTGCGGCCGGCCGAACTCGGCCCCTTGCGCTTGACCGGGATGCGCACCGCCGGCAGCGCGGCGGGGGCGTCGCGCTCGCGCAGCGCGGTTTCGGCGAGTTGCGCCAGATAATCGGCGGTGCGCGTGCCGGCGGGGGTGAACAAAATGTGCGGCGCGGTGAGCGGCCCGGTGAACACCGTCGCGACCTCCTTGTCACGCCGATCGAACGCGGCCTGGGCTTGCGCGCCCACGTCGCCGCGCGGCGCCTCGATCACCAGCGGCGGCGGGGCGTCGCCGCGCCGGAAGATGCGGCGCAATTTCGCATCGGCCGCGCTGAGCGCCGCGCCGTCCTCGGCGGGCACGATCGCGATCAGCACCGCCTTGCTCTCGCCCGCGCGCGCGAGCGTCGCCCCGCCGACGCCGCCGAGCACGCCGAACAGGATCATGAACAGCGGCGAGAGCAGGAACAGCAGGAACAAGGGCGTGAACACGGTCGCGGTGAAATCGCGCCGGGCGATGGTGAGCGTCTGGCGCAGCAAGCGGGCGCGGTTCATCGCGCTTGCTCCAGCGCCTGGCGGCCGACGATCTGGACGAACGCGTCGTGCAAGCTCGGCCGCTCGATCGACAATCCCGAAATGCCGTGCCCGGCCTCGATCAACTTTACCAGCAAGGCCTCGATCCCCTGTTGCGGCATGGTGAAGACATAGCCGCCATCGTCGCGCCGGGCGTCGGGCGGCAGCAGCGCGTCGATCGTCTCGCTCGGCCGCGCGGGTTGGTAATGGACTTGCGCCGGCAGCGTGCCGCGCGCCTCGGCAACGGTGCCTTCGAAGCGGCGCTTGCCGCCGGCGATGATCGCGAGACGATCGCACAGCCGCTCGGCATGGCTCATGATGTGGGTGGAAAAGAGGATCGTCGCGCCGCGATCGCGCTCGGCCTTGATCAGCGCCTCGAGCCGCTCCTGATTGACCGGATCGAGCCCCGAAAACGGCTCGTCGAGCACGAGCAGGCGCGGCTGATGCACCACCGAGCCGAGCAATTGCACCAGCTGCGCCATGCCCTTGGAGAGTTTGCGGATCTTCTCGTCCGCGGCGTGCCCCAGGCCGGCTTGTTCGAGCAGCCCATCGGCGCGCTTGCGGCCGATATGCCAGGGCAGGCCGCGCAAAGCGCCCATGAAGGCGATCGCCTCGCGCGCTTTCATCGCCGGGTAGAGCCCGCGCTCCTCGGGCAGATAGCCGACCTCGTCGCTGGCCTCGCGCGGGATCGAGCGACCGAGCAAGGTGCGCGCGCCGGCGTCGGGCTCGATGATGCCGAGCAACATCCTGAGCGTCGTCGTCTTGCCCGCGCCATTGGGGCCGAGCACGCCATAGATCAGCCCCGGGGGCACCGCGATATCGACACCATCGACCACGCGCCGCTCGCCAAAACGCTTGATCAGCCCGTGCGCGCTGATCGCGAGATTACTTTCCAAGCGCTCCCCCCTATGTGCCGTCGCATGGGTAGCGGCCAAGGATGAACGAAGACAAGCCCTTCGCGGTGCGGTTGAAGGCAAAGGCGGCCGAATATGGCTTCGTCGCCTGCGGAATCGCGCGCGCCGACGCCGCGCCCTTGGCCGGCGCGCGGCTGCGGCAATGGCTCGCGCAAGGAATGCATGGCGAGATGCTGTGGATGGAGACGCGCGCCGACGAGCGCGCCGCGCCGCGCGGGTTGTGGGGGGAAGTGGAAAGCGTGATCGCGCTCGGCATGAGCTATGCGCCGGGCCGCGACCCGCTGGCGCTCGCCGCGCATCCGGATCGGGGGCGGATTTCGGTCTATGCGCAAGGGGCCGATTATCACGATGTGGTGAAGCGCGCGTTGAAGGCGCTCGCGCGGTGGATGGTCGAGACCGAGGGCGGCGCGCTGAAAGTCTTCGTCGATACCGCGCCGGTGATGGAAAAGCCGCTCGCCGAGGCCGCCGGGCTCGGCTGGCAGGGCAAGCACAGCAATCTCGTCAGCCGCGACCATGGCAGTTGGCTGTTCCTGGGGGCGATCTACACGACGCTCGCGCTCCCCCCCGACGCGCCCGGCGCCGACCGCTGCGGCCGCTGCGACGCCTGCCAGCGCGCCTGCCCGACCGACGCCTTTCCCGCCCCCTACCGGCTCGATGCGCGGCGCTGCATTTCGTATCTGACGATCGAGCATAAGGGGCCGATTCCGCTCGACCTGCGCGAGGGGATCGGCAACCGCGTTTATGGCTGCGACGATTGCCTGGCGGTATGCCCGTGGAACAAATTCGCCGCGCAAGCCGCCGCGCACCGCGCCTTCCTGCCGCGCGCGGAACTCGCGGCGCCCGCGCTCGCCGATCTGCTCGCGCTGGATGAGGCGGGGTTCCGCGCGGTGTTCGCCGGCTCGCCGATCAAGCGCATCGGCCGCGCGCGGCTGGTGCGCAACGCAGCGATCGCGGCGGGGAATAGCGGCGACCGGGCGCTGGTGCCGGCGCTGGAAGCGCTGCTGGAGGATGCGGACGAAGGCGTGCGCGAGGCGGCGGGCTGGGGGTTGGCGCGGTTGGGGTGAGGGGGCGACGATCGCTGCGGCGGCTTTGCGCCTCACAAGCAGTCGCTGCCGGGGGTCGCCGCTGATCCCGGAACCCGCCATTCACGCGAAGCCTCCATCGCGCCCGCATGAAGGTCCGAAGCTGGGACTCTACCGCCATTCCATCGTTCTGCGGTAAACGACTGCTTCGGTCTGCCGACGACATCGCGTCGACAACCGAAACCACCTTTGTGGCAGGTGACGCGGTCCATTGCAGTCGGCGCAACGAGATAATACCACTGCGAACGCGAATTGATCCGGGGCTAGCCGATGGATAATCTACGGAGGCACTATCAAAATTGGACGCGCGTTTGGGCCGTCATGATCGTCTTGCTGTCATCTTACACGATTACAATCGTCGCGCCGTACATGAGCGGGTCAATCGGTCAGATTCTGACTAAATATGCTGCTTCGACGGGGGTCCTATCGGCAGCATTCTTCGCCGGGGAGCTGTTTATAAGAAAGATGTCCTGGAAGTCAGTATCGTGGCTTCACCGCGTGGGTTACCACGGTCAGGACGCAATTAATTACGAAGGATGGTGGTATGGTGAAACGCTGTACGAAGTACTTGAGCAAGCTAGTCTCGATCAATCAGTAGCCGTCCCTTTCCGTACGACCCACGAGGTCAGAATTAATCAAGATTGCTTGTTGGTTAAGATCGAGAACACGGCTGGTACTAGTTTTGCTTCATGGGGATCAGTCACCGCCACGATTGATCAGGAGGGTATCTTGCGTTTTCTTTACGTCGTCAACTACACGGACCCAGCCCGATTCAAACCGCGCTTGTTCGGCTATGAATGGCTATCGCCGTTCCTGCGATCGCCGCGTGACACCGGCCGGCCCGTCATCATCCACGGTCGCTTTGGACACACTGTTGGCGAACATAAGCCGACCTATAGTGGCTCGACGCTGTTCATTCGTCGTGGCTATGCGGCCTCACTCACGCCCAAGGATCTCCCCAAATCGTTCCAAAACGGGGAGCTTGCAGCGCGTCTGACAGCGGGGGAATTGGTATGAACGTCCTTGTCCTCGGCGGTACATCTGACATCGGACGCCATATTATCTCACGTCTTGCTAAGGGTTGTGCGACAGTTGTAAGCACTTCTCGTGGACCGATCAGTGAAATGCTTCGTCATAAAGGTGTGGTCTACCTCGAGGGATGCGACCTACTTGATGAAACCTGCGTAAGGCGGATCGCACACACGGTTACGGAACACTTTACAGGTCCATTCGCTCTGATTCATAGCGTTGGCGATTTTTGGAATCATCAGCCCCTCGACGAGACTCCTCCGAATGTGGCGCGAAGTCAGATGGAGAGCCACTATCTTACACTTTATACGGTCCTTCATCAGCTGTTGCCGTTGATGGCCCAGGCTGGCGGCGGTCGAGTTATCGCCTTTAGTTGTAACTCTGTTCAGCAAAACTACCCGGAGATGGCTCCATTCACCGCCGCCAAGGCGGCCATCGAAACTTTGATCCGATGCGTTGCTAACGAATATGCGGGATGCGGCGTCCAGGCAAACAGCGTCGCGCTGCCGACAATTTACACGGACAAAGTCCGAGGCAGCAAAATCCTTTCAAACGAAGATAGTTATGTCACTCCCGAAGATCTTGCAGATTTTCTATATGAAACAATGCTAACGCTCCCGTCGATCGTGAATGGGTCAACGGTCAAGGTGTTCAAGCATAACCGGAATTTCTATAACTTGTCCTATTTTGAACGAAACCCTAGCGGACGGCTTCAACCCCTTGCCGGAATCCCGTCCTCATGATGATCTCAATTTTAGATACGATTCGCACCAACACGTTTTCTGCACGTGTCTCACAGAAAATGCACACGATTGGTGTCTTTTTTAAATGACCAGTGCGATCATGTCGGATGCACGCCAAGCGACATAGTTGGCGCGTCACAAATCGGCCGCTTACACAACCCGAACGGCTGCTTCTCCGGTGGTCGGACATTCGCAGCCGCGAGATTGTACGACTGGCTTTGGTCGACAGCAGGCAATGACGCGTTGCCTTAGACTAGAGGGAGCAGCTATCCGATTTTTGCTGCCCGGAACCTGCCAGTCCGTTAACGCCCCCCCACCCTAGCAATCTCCCCCCCACCCGCTACATCGCGCGCCATGACTCGTTCCAAGGCCCGTGCCGCCGCTCGGCTCGCCGCCGTTCAGGCGCTGTATCAACATGCGATGGAGGCGACCCCCGTCGCCGCCTTGCTCCATGAATTCCACCAGCACCGGCTCGGCGCCACGATCGAGGAGGCCGAATATGCCGAGGCCGATGTCGATTTCTTCAACGATCTGGTGCGCGGCACGCTCGCGCGCGGCGCCGAGATCGACGCGCTGATCGAGGGCAAGCTCGCCAAGGGCTGGAGCCTCGCGCGGCTCGACAAGCCGATGCGCAAAATCTTGCGCGACGGCAGCTACGAATTGCTCGCCCGCGCCGACGTGCCGATGGCGGCGG
>LWDI01000109.1:950-17268 GCA_002083475.1 Proteobacteria bacterium SG_bin5 | reverse complement strand
CGGTGATGAACGGCGCGGTGATGAAGAATTTCGCGCGCCCCGAGGCGCCCTTCGCCTCGGCGCTGGTCGGCGAACCCGGGCTGTACGTGAGCGAGGTCGACGAAAGCGACGGCTCGATCGCGCTTTACGCGCCCAAGATCGCGGTGCTCAACAACGTCAGCCTCGATCATAAGTCGCTCGAGGAATTGCGCGCGCTGTTCGGCGCCTTCGCCGCCAAAGCCGAGACGGCGGTGGTCAATATCGGCGACGCCGAGGCGGCGGCGATCGCGGCGGGGTTGCGGCGCGAGCGGCTCTATACGGTGGCGGTGGAAGGCGCGGCCGATCTGGTCGCGACCAATCTCGCGCCCGAGCCCTTCGCGATCGGCTTCGATCTCGCGGAGCACGGCGGTTCCCCGCGCCGGGTGCGGCTGCGCGTGCCGGGGCGGCACAATGTGGCGAATGCGCTCGCCGCGCTGGGCGCCGCGCGCGCGCTCGGCATCGGGCTCGGCGAGGCGGCCGAGGCGATCGAGGGTTTCGCGGGGCTCAAGCGCCGCTTCGAGCTGGTCGGCGAGGCCGCCGGGGTGTGCGTGATCGACGATTTCGCGCACAACCCCGACAAGATCGCCGCGACGCTCGACACGTTGCGCGCGGCGCCGGGGCGTTTGCTGCTGTTGTTCCAGCCGCATGGCTTCGGCCCACTGAAAGTGATGCGGCGCGAGCTGGTCGAGGCCTTCGCCGCGCGGCTGGGGCCCGAGGACGCGCTGTTGCTGTGCGATCCGGCCTATTTCGGCGGCACGGTGACGCGCGCGGTGACGAGCGCCGATATCGTCGCCGATCTGGTCGCGCGCGGCGCCCCCGCGCGCCACATCGCCGATCGCGCCGAAGCGGCGGCGACCCTGGTGGCCGAGGCGCGCGCCGGGGACCGACTCGTGGTGATGGGCGCGCGCGACGATACGTTGAGCTCGGTCGCGGCCGAGATGGTGACGGCGTTGCGGGCGCGGCGCGGATAGAAGCTCGGGCCGAGGCGCCCGGGGCGGTTTGGCTCACACGAAGCCACGAAGACACGAAGACGCTTTAGAAAAACGATGTCGCCCCTGCGAAAGCAGGGGCCTTTATGATCTGTCGCGCTCCAGTTGCTCGAGGCCCCGGCTTTCGCCGGAGCGACGCTTTTATTCTTCGCATTCTCATGTCTTCGCGCGAGCCCTTCCGACACCAGCTTCTTCGTGCCTTCGTGGCTTCGTGTGAGCCCCAATGATCCCGAACCTTGCCCCCATACCAGCGCCTTGCCGCCACCCCAGCCCCGCGGCTATGCTCGGCCCAACCCCGGGAGCCTAACCATGCGCCTGTTCACCGCCCATCCCGCCTCGGTCGGCGAAAGCTATGCGGAGCATTTCGGCGTCGCCACGCGCTTCGGGCTGACCATGATCTGGGGCGGCGCGCGCTGCTGCGTCCATGCCCTCTTCCCCTTCGTCTGGAAAACCGCCGGGAGCGACACCGTCGCCGCGCTCAACGCCACGCTCGTCGAGAAGCGCCGCGCCCAGGCGCAATTGGTGACGGTCGATTATGTGATCTGAGCCCGAGCGCTTTTTTTGCAGCGTCGCGGGAACGCCCGGCGCGCGTTTGACTTTGCCAAAAATGCCGCGAGCCCCTATATTGCGGGATCGAACAACCACAGGAGCCATACCTATCCGTCCTCCCATGTCCCGGCGTCCGATGGCGCCGCCGCCCATGAACGGGCCGCGTTTCAACGAATGGATTCAATCGCCCCGCGTCCGCGTCATCGATGAGAATGGCGAGAATTTGGGGGTGATGTATACGCGCGAAGCGATCGCGCAGGCGCAGGAAGTCGGGCTCGACCTGGTCGAAGTCTCGCCCAACGCCGATCCGCCCGTCGCCAAATTCCTCGACGTCGGCAAATATAAATACGAGGCGCAGAAAAAAGCCAATGCCGCGCGCAAGACGCAGCGCGCGCAGGAGATCAAAGAGATCAAGGTGCGCCCGAACATCGACGATCATGATTATGGTACGAAGATGAAGAAGATCCACGAATTCATCGGCGAGGGTGACAAGGTGAAGGTCACGCTGCGCTTCCGTGGTCGCGAAATGGCGCATGGCCAGATCGGCATGGCGCTGCTCCAACGCGTGCAGCAGGATACCGCCGAAATCGCCAAGGTCGAGGCTTACCCCCGGATGGAGGGCAAGCAGATGCTGATGGTGCTCGCGCCCAAATGACGCGCCTCGCGTTGGTGCCGATATTGTTGCTCGCCGCGTGCGGGCAAAGCGCCCCCACCACGCCCAAGGCGACCGCCGCCGCGCCCGATCATGCGGCGATGGGCCATGGGCCGTCCGAGCCCGCCGCCCCTCCCGCCGCCCCTCCCGCCGCCGCCGAGTTCGACTCGGCGATGGCCGCGATGCACGGCGCGATGGGCAAGGCCTCGGCCGATGCGGACGAAAGCTTCATGCGGCTGATGATCCCGCATCATGAAGGCGCGGTCGCGATGGCGAAGACCGCGCTGCGATATGGCAAGGACCCCGAAGTGCGGCGCCTCGCGCAAGACGTGATCGCCGCGCAGGAGCGTGAAATCGCGCAGATGAAAGCCTGGCTCGCGCGGCGCCGGCAAGGCTCCTGACGCGCTCAGCGCTTGGGCGCGGGCGGCTTGTCATAGGGCGTGAATTTGCCCAGAAAACAATAGGCCGCCGAAAAACCGCCGTTGCGGCCCTGCACCATGAACCGGTCGCGCTCGCACAACTGCGTGCCGAACTGATTGTCGAACACCAGAATATTGTCGCCGACCAGCGGCTGGCAGCGATCGCGCAGTGTGTTGACCCAGAGCCGCTGGCAGTTTTGGCGATAGACGAGATGGCGCTGGTCGATCCGCTCGGGCCCGAGCAAGCGGCGCGAATCGACGCAGCTCTCGGGCGCGCCGGCGACGCGGCCAGCGATCGCCTCGGCGAGCTCGCGCGAGGGGGCGTCGCTATCGGCGGCCATGCCGCTCGCCGCCAGCCCCGCGACGAGCGCGACGAGCGCGCCGGCCACGCGCTTCACGACTTCACCCGCTTATAGGGGGTGAAGTCGCCGAGCGCGCAACTGCCCGTTTGCACGCGCGAAATCACGTCGACCGTGCGGATGATCTGCCCCGCGCACAGCAGCCCGGCTTGATAATTGACGAGCACCAGCGCATCGCCCCGCCCGGCGCCGTTGCAGCCGGGGGCGCGGTTGACGAAAATTTCGTCGCGCCCGAAGCGATAGAGGATCGTGTCGCCGATCGTGGTCGTGTTGTACGTCTGCCGGCGCTCGTTGATGCAGGTCTGTGGCGGGCCGGCGGGGGCGAAACCCTTGAGCGCGGCGGCGAGCTTGGCCTCGGTCGCGGCCTCGTCGCGCGCGATGGCGGCGCGCTCCTGCGGCGTGGTCGCGCAGCCGGCAAGGATCAGAGTCAGGGTCAGGAACAGGCGGGGCATGGCTCTCCCTTTTCGCGACGACGCCCCCGGTCGATGCCAAGTCTACCCCAGCTCAGCCGCGAAAGCCATCCTTGGCGGCGCGCAATTCGGCCAGTTCCGCCGCGTCGCGCGCGCGCAAAAAGGGGTTGGTCGCGCGTTCGAGGCCGATGTCGGTCGGCACCGTCGGCCGCCCCTCGGCGCGCGCCGCGCGCACCGCCGCCATCCGCGCGACGAGCGCGCGATCCTCGGGCGCGCGCGACAAGGCGAAGCGCGCGTTGCTCTCGGTATATTCATGCGCGCAATAGACGCGCGTCGCCTCGGGCAGCGCGGCGTAGCGCTGCATGTTCGCGAACATTTGCGCGGCCGTCCCCTCGAACAGTCGCCCGCAGCCCATCGCGAACAAAGTGTCGCCGACGAAAATCACCCCCGCCTCGGCAAGATGATAGCTGATGTGGCCGGCGGTATGCGCGGGCGTTTCCCACACCGTCGCCACATTGTCGCCGAGCATCACCCGGTCGCCCTCGGCCACCAGCCGATCGGCGGTGGGGATGCGCGCGGCTTCGGCGGCGGGGGCGATCACGGGGACGCCGTGCGCCGCCTTCAGCTCGGCGTTGCCATCGGTGTGATCGGGGTGCCAATGGGTGTTCCAGATCGCGCTCAACCGCCAGCCGCGCTCGACGAGCACGAGATCGACCGGCGCCGCCTGCGCCGGATCGACGACGACCGTCTCGCCCGAGGCGGGATCATGCGCGAGCCAGATATAATTGTCGCTGAGCGCCGGGACGCAGACGATGTCGAGCACCATCACCAATGGCCCGTGTTGGGCATCGACGCCCAGGGCTCTTGCGGCGGCAAATGCCCGTCTTGCAGCAGCTCGATCGAGATATTGTCGGGCGTGCGCACGAACGCCATGTGCCCGTCGCGCGGCGGGCGGTTGATCGTGTAGCCGGCGTCCATCAGCCGCTGGCAGGTTTCGTAGATATTCTCGACCCGGTAAGCGAGATGGCCGAAGTTACGCCCCTCGCCATAGACTTCGGCCTCGCCGCTTTCGGGCGGCCAATTATAGGTGAGCTCGACCTGCGCCGCCTCGTCGCCGGGGGCGGCCATGAAGATCAGGGTGAAGCGGCCCTTTTCGTTATCGAAGCGGCGGACTTCCTTCAGCCCCAAGATTTCCAGGAACTTCACCGTCTCGTCCGGATCGTGGACGCGGATCATCGTGTGGAGATATTTCACGGCGGCGGACTCCTTTCGTTCGTGCAAGTCCAAGCCCTCGACCCTAAGGGCGTCATCCTGGGCTTGACCCGGGGTGACGGCAGGTCATGGGCCTCGGTGCGGCAGATAGGCGCGCGCACCGCCAAGGCCAAGCTAGTCGTTCGGCCCCGCGAGCGGATCGCCCTCGGTCGGGTCGCGGCGCTCGCGGTAGAATTCGCGGACGAAATCCCAGGCTTGCTCGGCGGTTTCGACGAAGCGGAAGATCTTCAGATCGCGCGGCGAGATCACCCCCTCCTCGCACAGCGCCTCCCAATTGACGACGCGGCGCCAGAAGGCCTCGCCGAACAACATCACCGGCATCGGCTCGATCTTGCCGGTTTGGATCAGCGTCAGCAGCTCGAACAATTCGTCGAACGTGCCATAGCCGCCGGGAAAAGCCGCGAGCGCGCGCGCGTGCAGCAGGAAGTGCATCTTGCGCAGCGCGAAATAGTGAAACTGCAGGCTCAGCTTAGGCGTGACATAAGGATTGGGCGCCTGTTCGTGCGGCAACACGATGTTGAGCCCGATCGATTCGGCGCCGACATCGGTCGCGCCGCGATTGGCGGCTTCCATGATCGACGGGCCGCCGCCCGAGCAGACGACGAATTGGCGCTTGCCCTGGGCGTCGCGCGGCACTTGGCTCACGATCCGCGCGAGCTTGCGCGCTTCGTCATAATATTTGCTCTTTTCGATCAGCCGCTCGGCGATGCGCCGCGCCTCGTCGCCCTCGGCGAGTTCGAGCAACGCTTGCGCCTTGGCGGGCTCGGGAATGCGCGCCGAGCCGTAGAAGACGAAAGTCGAGGCGATGCCGGCTTCCGCCAGGATCAGATCGGGCTTCAGCAGCTCGAGCTGGAAGCGCACCGGGCGCAAATCCTCGCGCAGCAGAAAGTCCATGTCCTGAAAGGCAAGGCGATAGGCGGGGTCTTCGGTCTGCGGGGTGCGGACCGATCCCTTGGCGGTCTCGGCGTCTTGCCGGGCGGGCGCGAAGAGGCGGTTGGGGATTTTGGCGTCGCTCATTTCCCCGCCCCTAACCCAGCCGGGGGCGCGCGCCTAGCGGCAGAAGCCCGCGCGATCGTCTTCCAAGTGGAAGTGGTTGGCATGCGCGGCGTTGTAATCGGGGCTGAGCACGGTGCCGAAGCGCTTGCAGGCGGAGGCGCGGATCACGCGCAGGAACTCAGCCACCGCCGGGTCCGCCGAGCGCCAGCCCCCGAGCACCGTGATCCGCCGCCCGTCCGCCAGCACGAAGCCCGAGACGTCGACCGCATTGGCCAAGGCATGGCCCGACAGCCGGGCATAAGCGGTGCCAACGGTGTCGCGGCAGGCGTAACTCCCCATCGTTTCGATCCGGACGAGTTCGCCACCCAGGATCTCGCGCGCGGCGGGGGCGACGCCGTTGCGCGCCCAGCCGATGAAGGCGCGCGCGAGGCCACAGCGCATGGCTTTGATCCCCGTCACCGGCACGCCGATGTCGAGCAATTGCACCGCGCCGATCAACTGGCAGCCGCCGCCATAATCGCGATCGGGGAGCGGCGAATAGCGCACGCCCAGCCGCGAGAGATCGGCGAAACAGGCTTGGGTCTCGCGGCTGGTCGGCAGGTCGAGCGTGACCGGCGGGCTGCCGCGCGGGCGCGGCGGGGGCGCGACACGATCTTGGCCGGCGCAACCGGCGAGAAGCAAAGCGAGGGCGAGCACGCGCATGCGAGTCGCCTAGCGCGGGGTGGTGACCGAGGCGTTAACCATGCGGTGAACGGGGCGCCCGGTTGCAGCCGGTGAATCATTGCCCAATTCCTCCCCGTTCACGGGGAGGTGGCACCCGCATAAGCGGGTGACGGAGGGGGACCGGTTCGTGGTCGCAGATCGCGCTGCGTGGCCCCCCTCCATCATTTGCGTGCCGCAAATGGTTCCCCTCCCCGTAAAACGGGGAGGATTTGGATTTTTCATTGCGGCCTCTTGCCCCTGGTCGAAACATCGTTACAGCGGTGGACGGGCCCCGCGGTCCCAACGCCGCGCGTGCTCTCTGCAAGGAGAGACTGACATGACTGAACTCGGCGCCCTCGTGGCGCACGCCAAGCCGGCGGTGAAGCCGGCGCGCGCCCATTTTTCCTCGGGTCCCTGCGCCAAGCCCCCCGGCTGGTCGGCCGACAAGCTCGCGACCGCCGCGCTCGGCCGCTCGCACCGCTCGAAGCTCGGCAAGGCGCGGCTCGAACGCGCGATCGCGCTCACCCGCCAAGTGCTGCGCGTGCCCGAGACGCACCGCATCGGCATCGTCCCCGCCTCCGACACCGGCGCCTATGAAATGGCGATGTGGACGATGCTCGGCGCCCGCCCCGTCACCGCGCTCGCCTGGGAGAGTTTCGGCGAGGGCTGGGTGACCGACGCGGTCAAACAGCTAAAACTCAACCCCACGATCCTGCGCGCCGATTATGGCGCGCTGCCCGATCTGGGCGCGGTCGATTGGGGCCATGACGTGCTGTTCACCTGGAACGGCACGACGAGCGGCGTGCGCGTGCCGAACGGCGATTGGATCGCCGATGACCGCGAAGGGCTGAGCTTCGCCGACGCGACCAGCGCGGTGTTCGCTTATGATCTGCCCTGGGACAAGCTCGACGTCGCGACCTTCAGCTGGCAGAAAGTGCTCGGCGGCGAGGGCGCGCATGGCGTGCTGATCCTGGGGCCGCGCGCGGTCGAGCGGCTGGAAAGCCATACGCCGGCCTGGCCGCTCCCCAAGATTTTCCGCCTGACCAAGGGCGGCAAGCTGATCGAGGGCATTTTCGCGGGCGAGACGATCAATACCCCGTCGATGCTCGCGGTCGAGGACGTGATCTTCGCGCTCGACTGGGCGGCGGGGCTCGGCGGGCTCGACGCGCTGATCGCGCGCAGCGACGCCAATGCCGCCGCGCTCGACGCGATCGTCGCGGCGCGCGACTGGCTCGGCCATCTCGCCGCCGATCCGGCGACGCGCTCCAAGACCAGCGTCTGCCTCACGGTCGCGGGCGCCGATGCCGCGTTCATCAAGCGGATGACCGCGCTGCTCGAGGCCGAGGGCGCCGCGTTCGACATCGCCGGCTATCGCGACGCGCCGCCCGGCCTGCGCATTTGGTGCGGCGCGACGGTCGACACCGCCGATATCGAAGCGCTCGGCCCCTGGCTCGACTGGGCCTATGCCGAGGCACGCGCCTGATGCCTCGAGCCCTCTCCCCTTCAGGGGAGAGGGTTGGGAGAGGGGGCCAAGGAGCCGGACCGCCGCTCTGCATCGCCCCCTCTCCCCAGCCCTCTCCCCTGAAGGGGAGAGGGAGCGGGCCGCGCTTACGCAACACGCCCTCACCCCGACCCTCTCCCGCCAGCGGGAGAGGGAACCAAGGAACCCCCCATGCCCAAAGTCCTCATCTCCGACAAAATGGACCCGCAAGCCGCCGCGATTTTCCGCGCGCGTGGCCTCGAAGTCGATGAAATCACCGGCAAGACCCCCGATGAACTCAAAGCGATCATCGGCGATTATGACGGCCTCGCCATCCGTTCCTCGACCAAGGTCACCAAGGACATTCTCGCCGCCGCGACCAAGCTGAAAGTGATCGGCCGCGCCGGGATCGGCGTCGACAATGTCGATATTCCCGCCGCCAGTGCCCAGGGCGTGGTGGTGATGAACACGCCCTTCGGCAATTCGATCACCACCGCCGAACATGCGATCGCGCTGATGTTCGCGCTCGCCCGCCAACTTCCCGAGGCCGATGCGAGCACCCAGGCGGGCAAATGGGAGAAGAACCGCTTCATGGGCGTGGAACTCTACGCCAAGACCTTGGGGCTGATCGGCTGCGGCAATATCGGGTCGATCGTCGCCGATCGCGCGCTGGGGCTGAAGATGAAGGTCGTGGCCTATGACCCCTTCCTCACCCCCGAACGCGCGATCGAATTGGGGGTGGAGAAGGTCGATCTCGACACGCTTCTCGCGCGCGCCGATTTCATCAGCCTGCACACCCCGCTCACCGACCAAACGCGCGGGATTCTCTCGGCCGAGGCGCTCGCCAAGACCAAGAAGGGCGTGCGGATCATCAATTGCGCGCGCGGCGGGCTGATCGATGAAGCCGCGCTGAAAGCAGGGCTGGAGAGCGGCCATATCGCCGGCGCCGCGCTCGACGTGTTCGCGCAAGAACCCGCCAAGGACTCGCCCTTGTTCGGCACGCCCGGTTTCGTCTCGACCCCGCATCTCGGCGCCTCGACCACCGAGGCGCAAGTGAACGTCGCGATCCAGGTGGCGGAGCAAATGGCCGATTATCTGGTGAGCGGCGGCATCACCAACGCGCTCAACATGCCCTCGCTCTCCGCAGAAGAGGCGCCCAAGCTCAAGCCGTACATGGCGCTCGCCGAAAAGCTCGGCTCGCTCGTCGGCCAGCTGTCGCACGGCGCGCTCGGGGGCGTGGCGATCGAGGTCGAAGGCGCGGCGGCGAGCCTCAACCAAAAGCCGATCACCAGCGCGGTGCTCGCCGGGATGCTGCGCGTCTATTCAGCGACGGTCAACATGGTCAACGCGCCCTATCTGGCGAAGGAGCGCGGGCTCGACGTGCGCGAGGTGCGGCACGATCGCGAGGGCGATTACCACACGCTGCTGCGCGTGACGGTGAAGACCGAGAGCGGCGAGCGTTCGGTCGCGGGCACCTTGTTCGGCGATCAGGCGCCGCGCTTGGTCGAGCTGTTCGGGATCAAGGTCGAGGCCGATCTCATCGGGCATATGCTCTATGTGGTCAACGAGGACGCACCGGGGTTCATCGGTCGGCTAGGGAGCACGCTCGGCGACGCGGGGGTGAATATCGCGACTTTCCATTTGGGGCGCCGCTCGGCCGGGGGCGAGGCGGTGCTGCTCTTGTCGGTCGACGAACCGGTGACCGGCGATTTGGTCGCGGCGGTACGCGCGTTGCCAGGGGTGCGGACGGCGATGGCGCTCGGCTTCGCGTGAGGCACCGAACGCCGGGACGCCAAGGGGCTCGAGCCGTCGTCCCGGCGGTTTGGCGCTTTTTTCCTCAGTTCGACCAATAGACATATTCCTGCCCCGGCTTCCACGGCGCGTTGAGCGGCACGTCGATCCGCACCGGCGCCTCGATCAGCGCCGGCCAGAGCGGCTTGCCCTGCGCGCGGTCATGCGCGGCGATCAAGGCGCGCAGCGCGGCGACGCGCGCGGGGTCGGCTGAAGCGAGATTACGGCGTTCGGTCGGGTCATGCGCCAGATCATAGAGCCAGGCCTTGTTCGGGCGCGCGGCGATTTGCAGCTTCCAATCGCCCGCGCGCACCGCCTTGGTCTCGCCCGAGCGCCAGAAGAGCGTGCGCGAGGGCGCGCGCCGCGCCAGCAAGCTCACCCCGTCGAGCGGGCGATCGGTCGGCAGCGGCACGCCGGCGGCGGCTGCGGCGGTCGCGAAGATATCGAGATGATGCGCCGGCCCCGGCAGCCGCGCGCCGGGCGCGATCTTTCCCGGCCAGCGCAGGAAAAAGGGCACGCGCAGGCCGCCTTCGAAATAGGTCGCCTTATAGCCCCGGAAGGGCGCGTTCGACTCGCGGATGCCGGTATACCAGGCGCCGCCATTGTCGCTGGTGAAGATGACGAGCGTATTCTCGTCGAGGCCCCGCGCCTTCAGCGTCGCGAGCACGCGGCCAATGCCGCGATCGAGCTGGCGGATCATCGCGCCATACACCCGCTGCACCGGGTCCTTGATTTGCGGCAGCGCGTCATAATCGGCGCGCGTCGCCTGGAGCGGGGTGTGCGGGGCGTTATACGCCAGATACAGGAAAAAGGGCCGGTTGCGATTGGCCTCGATCGCCGCCACGGCTTGGTCCGTGAAATAATCGGTCAAATGTCCCTTGGGCGCGAAGCGCTGGCCGCCATTCCATTGCACCGCATAGGGCAGGTTCGGCCAGAGGAAGCGATCGATCGGGTCCCAGGGCAATTTGGCGTTGACCACGTCGGGCGAATCCTCGGGCGCGTACATCCCGCCGCCGGCCAAGAAACCGAGCGCCTCGTCGAACCCTTGCGCGCGCGGCTGGAGCGGCTTCGCCTCGCCCAAATGCCATTTGCCGATCTGCATCGTATGATAGCCGGCGCCTTTGAGCAGCTCGGCGAGCGTGCGTTCCGAAGGCGGCACCCCCATCAGCGGATAATCGATCAACCCCTGGGTGCGCTCTTCGTGGAAGATCACCGGCGGGCGGCCGTCGTCATGCCGCTCGACCCGGCTCACCGCGCGCGCGAAGGCGACGGGGACGGCGGTGAATTCGAAGCCGAAGCGCGTCGGGTAACGCCCGGTGAGGATCGCCGCGCGCGAGGGGCTGCACGTCGCGTTCGCCGCATAGCCGATCGCGACGCTCGCGCCGTCGCGCCCGATCGAATCGATCGCCGGGGTCGGCACCGCGCCCCCCGCGACGCCACCGCCATAGAAGGTGATGTCGTTATGCCCCAGATCATCGGCGACGATGAGGACGATGTTGGGCGGGCGCTTGCCGGCGGGGGGCGTGCGCGGCCCCGGCGCCCAGACGACCGGGCGGTTCGCCGCGATCGGATCGCGCCAGCGCGCGATGATGCCGGGGAGGTAGAGCTTGTACCGCTCGAACACCGCATAGCCCGCCACCGCCAGCACGGCCACCAGCGCGAGCCCGATCCAGAGTCGCCGCATCGCTGCCTCCTTCAGCGTCAGCTTGCCAAGCGGCACGTGGAATGCAAATAGTTTATCGGGAGGTGACCATGGCTCGTTCCGCCGCGCGCGTTTTTCTGGGGCTGGCGGGGGCGCTCGCGGTCGTGCTGTGGGGGCTCGCCTGGTTCGATCTGCCGCGGTTGAGCGCGGCGCTGGGGCCGGTCGCGCCGACCCCGCTCGCCGCGGCGACCTTGCGCGCCGATTTGGGCGGCTTCTTCGCGGCTTGGGGCGTGGGCGCGTTGGGCGCGGCGTGGCGCGGCGACCGGACGCTCGCGCTGCTGCCGATGCTGCTGCTCGCGCTCGCTTTCGCCGGGCGGCTCTACACCTTCGCGCTGACCGGCGACCGGGCGATCGTGCCGCCGATGATGGTCGAGGCGGCGCTGTTCATGGGGATCGCGATCGCGCGGGCGGGATTAAGGCGCCTGTAGCACGATATGTTGCTCCCCTGTAAGGGGAGGTGGCAGCGCGCAGCGCTGACGGAGGGGTGTCCCCGGCAGATAGAGGGCGTCACCCCTCCACCATTCGCTACGCGAATGGTCCCCCTCCCCCGCTGGGGGAGGAGTTACTCTGCCGAACCATGGCGCGCTAAACCCAAAGATCCACCAGCGCCGCCACCAGCGCCAGGATCAGCGCGACCGAGGCGCGCGGGCCGAGCGCCAGGCTCAATTGCGGCGCGGTCGGGAAGCTGAAGGTGGCGAGCGTTCCCGCCAATTTGTCGGGATGATGTTTGGCGAACACCGGATCGAGCGCGAGCAACATCATGTCGCGGCGGCTGCGATAGCGCATCAAGCCGATCACGCTCCAGCCCGGATCGTCGCCGACCGCCCAGCTATCGACATAGCCGCCGATCTTGCGGCGCACGATCAGCGGATGCCCGCCGCGCCGCACCAGCACGCGGATAAAATGGCGCGCATAACGGTTGAGCAATTCGATCCCCGGCTTGTCCGGGCCGCCGAGCGGATCTGCCACCAAGTCGCGCGTCGTCTTGACGATGTTGAACATCACGAACTCGCGCCCGTCATCGGCCTCCAGAAAAGCGCGGATCGCCGCGCGCGCGGTCTCGTTGCCCGCCGCGCCCTTGTCGACCCGCGCGAGCAGCGCCTCGATCTCGTCGGCGCGCAGCGGCCCGCGCCAATTATCGTACCAGCCGCGAAAGCCGAGATAGGCCAGCGCCGCCGCGCCCCAGATGATCGCGCTCGTCATGCGTCGATTAGTGGCATATCGACTGCCGACAGTCCACGGCTCGGTCCACGGCTTGACTTGGCGCGCGGCTCGGGCAGCTTGCGCGGCGACGCACGAAAGGGAGCGCGATGGCCGATCTGGCGGAAGTGACGCGAATCATGAGCGAAGGCGGCGCCTGGCTGCCGGGCAAGACGGTGAAATTCGATTTCGGCGATACCGGCGTCATCCTGCTCGACGGCGTCGCCGGCGCGGTGAGCAATGACGATCGAGCGGCCGACGCGGTGATCCGCATCACCTTCGACAATTTCAAGAAACTCGCCAAGGGCGAGCTGAGCGCGACCACCGCCTTCATGCTCGGCAAGCTCAAGGTATCGGGCGACATGGGGGTCGCGATGCAGCTCCAGCAGGTGACGTCGAAGCTCAAGCTCGCGGGCTGAGCGGGGTCGCTCTTCGAGCGCTTTCCTCGCGACCCCATCGACGTCGCCCCGGCCCCAAAGCCGGGGCGACGAGCGATTTTTGAACGAACGGCACGGCGCGGCGGCGGCGCGTTCATGCCGGTGCTGGCGTCGCCGGGCGCCGCGTGTATGGTGCGCGCGACTTTTTTTCGAGCACCCGGGGCATTCCTTGAACCGCCAATTGATCGGCCTGGCCGGCATCCTCTTGATTCTGCTGGTCGCGCTCCTGTTCTCCGCCGATCGCCGCGCGATTCGGCTGCGCGTGGTGGGGGCGGCGTTCGCGCTCCAGGCGGGGCTCGCGGTGCTGGTGCTTTACGTTCCCGCCGGGCGCGCGGCGATCCAGGGGCTGGCGAGCGGGGTCGCGGCGCTGCTCGGCTATGCGGGCGAGGGCACCAAAGTGATCTTCGGCCCGCTCGCGACCGATCCGCGCTTCGGCGTCGCCTTCGCCATTTCGTCGCTGCCCGTCATCATCTTCTTCGCCGCGCTCGTCTCGGTGCTTTATCATTTGCGGATCATGCAATTGGTGGTGCGGCTGATCGGCGGCGCGATCGAGCGGGTGATCGGCGTCTCCAAGGTCGAAAGCCTGTGCGCGGCCGCCAACATCTTCGTTGGCCAAAGCGAGGCGCCGCTGGTGATCCGCCCCTATCTGGCGGACCTTACCCCGGCGCAGATGTTCGCGGTGATGTCGGTCGGGATGGCCGGCGTCGCGGGGACGATTCTGGCGGCTTATGCGGCGCTGCTCGGGCCGAGCGCGCTCCCCTATCTGCTCGCCGCCTCGTTCATGTCGGCGCCGGGCGGGCTGCTGATGGCGAAGCTGATCATGCCCGACGCGCGCGGTGAACTGGCGGGCGAGGACGAGACGATCCGCGCGGTCGAACTCGCCGAGGCCGAGGAGCGGCCGGCGAACGTCATCATGGCGGCGGCGATGGGCGCGCAGACGGGCGTGCGGATCGCGGTCGCGGTCGCGGCGATGGTGCTGGCGTTCGTGTCGCTGGTCGCCTTGGCGAACGGCATTTTGGGGGGGCTCGGCGCGCTGGTCGGCTATCCGGGGTTGAGTTTCCAAGGGCTGCTCGGCCAGCTGCTCGCCCCCGTCGCCTGGCTGATGGGCGTGCCCTGGGGCGAGGCGGGCGCGGCGGGTGGGCTGCTCGGCACCAAGATCGTGCTCAACGAATTCGTCGCCTTCGCCGAATTGGGGCGCACGACCGGCCTCTCGCCACGCTCGACCGCGATCGTGACCTTTGCCTTGTGCGGCTTCGCCAATTTCAGCTCGATCGCGATCCAGATGGCATCGGCGGGAAGCCTGGCGCCGAACCAGCGCCCGGTGATCGCGCGGCTGGGCTTGCGCGCGCTGCTCGCGGGGACCTTGGCCAATCTGATGTCGGCGGCTTTGGCGGGGTTGTTGATCGGTTGATTGGTTCGCGCGGAGGCGCGGCAAAGAAGAAGTTTTTTCGCGCGGAGGCGCGGAGAAGGAAGCGGGAGGCGCGGAGGCGTTTCCGGCGCGACGCGCTTCTCTGATAGGAGCGTCGCCCCGGCGAAAGCCGGGGCCTTTCGCACGCGGGGTGCGCCATTGGCTCGAGGCCCCGGCTTCGCCGGGGCGACGCTTTTTGGCTAAAGAGCGTGCCGTGCAATATTGAACGCGGCGTCCTCTGCGTCCTCTGCGCCTCTGCGCGAACCCCATGGCTGCAAGAGCTGGCCGAGGAAGCCTAGCCTCCGCGCCTCCGCGTGAACAAAATCCTTCGCCGCGTCTCCGCGTCTCCGCGTGAACCCCAAAAAACCCTTGAAGCTGCCCCAACGTCAACCGCTACACCCCCCGGCATGACGACCCCGCTCGATATCGCCGAAGTCGCCCGCCGCACCGGGCTCAGCGCGCGCGCCTTGCGCTTTTACGAGGCGCGCGGGCTGGTGCGCCCGTTGCGGACCCAGAGCGGGCGGCGCTGCTATGGCGCGGGCGAGCTCGAGCGGCTCCACCAGCTGCTCGCGCTCAAGCGCGCGGGGCTCAGTCTCGCGCGGATCAAGGCGCTGTTCGATCGCCGCCCGGTCGATTTGCGCGCCCTGCTCGCGCTGCAATTGGAAGAACTCGATGCCAAGGCGGCCGCGCTCGGCGCGATGCGCACCGTCTTGCGCCAGACCTTGTCCCGCCTCGATCGCGGCGAGCCGATCGACGCCGCGACCTTTTGCTCGCTCATTCGCCGAGGAGATGCGACGATGACGACCGAAAAGGAAAAATGGCAAGCGGTGACCGACCGCTATCTGAGCCCCGAGGCCAAGGCCGATTTCGCCGCGACCGGCGCCCAGCTCGACGCCGACTATGCCGGCGACTTGGCCGGCAAATGGAAGGATCTGGGCGCGCGGATCAAGGCCGCGCTCCCGCTCGATCCCGCGAGTCCCCAGGCGCAGGCGTTCGTCGGCGAGTGGCGCGCGTTGATGGAGCCCTTCATGAAGGTCGCGACCCCGGCGATGATCGAGAGCACCGGGCAGATGTATGCGCGGATCGAGGAATGGGAGGGCCAGGCCGACCCCGGCTTCGACGCCGAAGTCTTCCGCTTCATCCAAGCGGCGATGCGGGCGGGGTGATTTGGTTCGCGCGGAGGCGCGGAGTAGGAAGAAGGTTTTTGTTCGCGCAGAGGCGCAGAGAACGCAGAGGAAGGGAGGCGAAGGATGAAGCGCCTCCCCTCCATGAAGAGCGTCGCCCCGGCGAAAGCCGGGGCCTCAGGCCAATGTCGCGCCCCGGTTGCAAAAGGCCCCGGCTTTCGCCGGGGCGACGCTTCTCGGCTAAGGACGCTGCGCGCGGCTAATCACCCGGCGTCCTCTGCGATCTCCGCGCCTCTGCGCGAACCCCGTGGCTCTCGCACCACGAAAAAGCCAAAGCGCCTCCGCGCCTCCGCGTGAACGAAATTACCGCGTCGGCACCGGCTCGGCGCCCGAATAATCATAGAACCCCCGGCCCGTCTTGCGCCCCAACCAGCCCGCCTCGACATATTTCACGAGCAAGGGCGCCGGGCGGAATTTGGGATCGCCGGTGCCGGTGAACAGCACCCGCGTGATCTCCAAGCACGTATCGAGCCCGATGAAATCGGCGAGCGTCAGCGGCCCCATCGGGTGGTTGAGCCCGAGGCGACAGGCGGTGTCGATGTCGCGCACGCTCGCCACGCCCTCGCCGAGCGCGAAACACGCTTCGTTCAGCATCGGCATCAGCACGCGGTTGACGATGAACCCCGGCGCGTCGTTCGCATGGACGATCTCCTTGCCGAGCGTCCGGCCGAAGCTTTCCACCGCCGCCACCGTCGCGTCGCTGGTGGCAAGGCCGCGGATCAGCTCGATCAGCCCCATCACCGGCACCGG
>LWDI01000109.1:0-813 GCA_002083475.1 Proteobacteria bacterium SG_bin5 | reverse complement strand
TCCTCGCGCTCGGTCGCGGCCTCGATCACCAGGTCGCAATCGGCCATCGCCTGGGCGCCGTCGACCGGCTCGATCCGGCCGAGCGCGTCGTCGACCGCGCCTTGCTCGATCTTGCCCTTGGCAACGAGCTTGGCGAGCCCCTTGGCGATCCCCTCGCGCCCCGCTTCGGCGCGCGCGCGATCGACATCGGCGAGTAGCACCCGATAGCCCGCCTGCGCCGAGACTTGAGCGATCCCCGCCCCCATCTGGCCCGCACCGATCACGCCAATCACCTGCATCACCATCTCCCAGCTGTCGCGGCCGTGGCTTAGGATCACGCCCGCGACTCGACAAGAGGAGGGGGCGATGATCGCAGTGTTGGCGGCGGCGGCGTTCGCCATGCCGGTCACCTTCAAGGATTGGACGGTGGGGTGCGACAATGGCCGCGCCTGTATGGCGGTGGGGCTAATGCCTCGGGATGCGGGCGAGGACGCGGCGACCGTTTCGGTCGCGCGCGACGCCGCCGCGAGCGCCGCCCCGCGCATCGTCTTCAACCTCGCCGACACCAAGGCGGTCGCGGTCGCGATCGACGGCAAGCCCTATCGCCTTTCGGCCGAGGGGGCGGTCGCGCCGGGCGAGGCGATGGCGGTCGCCGGCGCGCTCGCCAATGCGCGGCGGATCGAGCTGAAGGATGCGGGCGGGCGCAGCGTCGCGCGCGTGTCGCCGGCGGGCGCGAGCGCGGCCTTGCGCTTCATCGACGATCGCCAGGGCCGCGCCGATACCGTCACCGCTTTGGTCGCGCGCGGGCCCAAGCCCGCCAGCGCGGTGCCGCCG
>LWDI01000108.1 GCA_002083475.1 Proteobacteria bacterium SG_bin5 | reverse complement strand
TTCCGATCCGATTGCATCGGATCGCCGCTCTAGAACTTTGATTTGCCGCGATTTCCGAGTCGGCAGGTGATTCCACCTGCCTGGAAATCGCTCTAGCAATCGATGCGCGCCGCTCCATCGACGCCCCGGCTTTCGCCAGGGCGACGCTTTGGAGCGATGGGGAGGCGAAGGCGACGCCCGCCCGCGCTCAATAAAGCCCGGGCACCTCGCGTTGAGCGGGGGTGGGGCGCTCGGGTTGGACGAGCCGGTTCTCCGGGAACAGCGTCGCGTTCGCGCTCTGCGGCGCCAGCCCCGCGCCCGCCCCGGCGTCGGCGGTGATCGGCGCGCAGCTTTGCCCGGCGAGGAAATTGAGCGCCGCGCGGATCGAGGCTTCTTGCGGATCGCCGAGCGGGCGGCTCAGATCGTCGGCGGCGCGGCAGGAGACGGGCACGGTGCTCGCGAGGCCATTGAAATAATCGCCCTGGCCGCGCGCGTTCTGCACCGCGAACGCGACCACGCGAAGCCGGTCGTCGCATTGGGCGCGGTCGAGCCCGATTTGCCCCACCGGCTTGCCGAAAGTGTTGGTCCCCACCAGCGCCATCTGCCGATCATAATAAGGCACGAAGGCGTTGATCACTTCCTCGCTCGCCGAAGCCGTGCTCGGCGTGCCGATGAAGGCGAGCCGCATCGGCGCGATCGCCTCGGGCTGGCGCTGGAAATTGCGCGTTCGGTTGTTCGACGCCTTCTCGGGCCGGAACGCCGCCACGTTCATCACGTCCGAGGTCGAACGATTGCCGCCGAGCAGATCGCCGAGCAATTCGGCGGTGTTGAGCGTGCCGCCGCCGTTATAGCGGAAATCGACGATCACGTTGGTGATGCCGGCCGAACGGAAGCGGGTGAAGGCGTCGCGCAGCTGTTGGTCGGCGAAGGGAATGAACGTGCGCAGGTTCAGATAACCCACCTGGCGCCCGTTATCGTTGATGACGATGCCGCCATAGCGCGGCGAGACCGGAATCAGGCTGAAATCCGCCTTGGTGACGGCCACGTCGCGCGTGCCGCTCGCGTCGCGCACGCGCAGCACCCGGGTCGTGCCCGCCGTGTTGGGCCCGAGCGCGTCGTTCACCGCCTGCGATCCGCCCGAGTTGATCAGGCTCGCCACGCTTTGAACATTGGCGGTCGAGGTGCCGATGCCGATGATCTCGGCGCCGCGATCGATGCCCGCCGCGAGCGCCGGCGCGCCCTCGAACGCTTCGGCGATCAGCACGCGGTTGGAGCCATCGTTGATCAACCGAAAGCCGAAGCCCGCCGTCGCGCCCGAGCTGTTGAAGGCATTTTCCTGCGCGATCGAGGTGATGTACGTGAAGAACCGGTCGCGCCCTTGGCCTCGCGCGGTGGCGGTCAGCGAATCGAGAAACGCGTCGACCGAATTGAACGCCGCCGGATTGGGGTTGGTCGGCAGGGTTTCAGGGAAAAGATACCATTCGCGCAATTGCGCGAGCACCCAATCCTGGCGCTCGCGCACGCTGCACCCGTTCCCGCTCGTCGTGCCGCCGGTGCCGCCGGTGCCGCCCGTGCCCGCCGTCGCCGGCGCGCTCGAGCCGCCGCCCCCGCCGTCGGGACCGCACGATGCCAGTGACAGCGCCACCAGCGCCGCCGTTACTTTCCCGCCAAAACGCATTACTCGCCGCTCCTCGCCGAGCAGCCGACTCCCTCAGCGCTCGTAAGCTTTCGGTAGCGCGCCTTCTTGCGGCTGGCGATAGCGTTTGAGCAATTCGCCCTGGCGCGTACTCAAGCTTTGCTTGACGCCGTCGATATAAACGCTCTCGGCGACGCTATCGAGCTCGAGCGGGTCGCCCGACCAGATCACCACGTCGCCGCGCCGCCCGGGCTTCAGCGTGCCGAACTCGCCGCCCAGCCCGATCGCCTCGGCCGCGCCGCCGGTGATGCTGGCGAAGGCCGCGTCCCAGCCGAGCCCGCTCGCCCCCGGCACTTTGGTGAGCGCGACGAGATTGCCGGCATATTGTTTCTCGTAGCGCGCCTGGCGCGCGTCATTGTCGTTGATGATGCCGAGCCCGACCACGACCCCGGCCGCCTTCATCCGCCCGACGTTGCTTTGGGTGGCGGCCAGCATCTCGAAGCTTTCGGGCAGATCGTTGAGCGCCGAGGCGAGCACCGGGATTTTGGCGGCGGCGAGCTCGTTCGCGATCATCCACCCCTCGCTCGCGCCGACGAACACCATTTTGAGCGTGGGATTTTCCTGTTTGAGCGCGATCAGCGCGCGCATGTCCGACGCGCGCTCGACATGGACGAGCAACGGCACGCGCCCCTCGATCACCGGCAGCAGCGCGGCGGCGTCGGCGCGGTTGACGAGCACGTCGCGCCCCTGGTCGAGATAGGCGCCCGGCGCCTTGGCATAGGCGCGCGCGGCCTTCAGCGCGTCGCGCAAGGCGGTCATCGCCGCCGGGCGGCTGCCCCCCGCCGCGCGCGCGCCGCTTTCGCCATATTCCAGGAATTGGAAGGCGCGGGCGTGGCTCACCGAATTGGCATCGGCGCCCAGATCGATGATCGCCCCCTGCCCCGCGAAGATCGAGCCGCGCGTGGCGGGCGCGACCACGGCGCGGGTGATCCCCTCGGCGCGGTTGAGCGCGATCGCGCTGGTCTTGGGGTTGATCGCCGGAGCGATGTCGATCGCGGCGTGGAAGGGCGAGTTGCCGGCGGCGGCGTCGTTGGTCTCGTCGACGCCATCGACCTCGACGATGCCCATGCGGGTGAAGCCCGCGAAAATCCCGGGCGTCACATAGCGCCCGCCGGCGTCGACCACCTCGACGCCCCGGGGCGCGGCGACGCCCTTGCCGGCGGCGATCACCTTGCCGCCCTCGATCACCACGGTCGCGCCCTCGACCGGCGCCGAGCCGTCGCCGATCACGAGCTTCGCGTTGGTGATCGCGACCGATTGCGCCGCCACCGGGGCGGCGAGTGCGAGCGCGGCGGTGCCGAGCAGCCAGCGGATCATTTCACGTCTCCCGAACCGGGCTGGCCGAGCTCGAAATCGGAGACGGGCCGCAGCCTTGGATTGTTCATATCGTAGAGCAAGGCCCCGTCGATCCACACTTTTTCGGGCCGGGCATAGACGCTGAACGGATTGCCGTTCCACAGCACCACGTCCGCCATCTTGCCGGGCTTGAGGCTGCCGGTCTTGTCGGCGATGCCGAGCGCCTTGGCGGGGTTGTAGGTGAGCCAGGTCCAGGCGGTCGCGTCGCTGATCTGGAACCCCGTTCGCCGCCCGGCTGCGAGCGCCTTGGCGACTTCCTGGTTCAACCGCTGGATGCCGTTCGCATCGTCCGAATGGATCATCGCGCAGGCGCCGCTGTTGTGCAGGATCGCCAAATTCTCGCTGATCGCGTCATAGGACTCCATCTTGAAGCCCCACCAATCGGCCCACACCGCCGCGCACGTATCGTTCGCTTTCAGCAAGTCGCCGATCTTATAGGCTTCCACCGCATGGTGGAAAGCGCTCACATGATAGCCGAATTCCTTGGCCATATCGAGCACGATGCCCATTTCATCGGCGCGGTAGCAATGGTTCTGCACCAGGATTTCGCCCGCGAGCACGCCGCGCAGCGTATCCATCGCTATGTCGCGCGTGGGCGGATCGCCGCCATCCTTTTCATATTTGTCCCAGCGGCGCTTGTAATCCTGCGCGCGCGCCCAGGTCGCGCGATCGACCGCGACATTGCCCATCCGCGTCGAGGGCTGGCGGCCCTTGCTGCCGTAAACGCGCTTGGGATTTTCGCCGCACGCCATTTTCAGCCCATAAGGCGCGCCGGGGAATTTCATGCCCTGCACGGTGCGCGCATAGACGTTCTTGAGCACCACCGATCGCCCGCCGAACAAATTGGCCGAGCCGGGCAGGATCTGCAGCGTCGTCACCCCGCCATTGGCGAGCGCGCGGCTGAACCCCGGGTCTTGCGGCCAAACGCTATGCTCGGCCCAAACATCGGCGGTGACCGGGCCGGTCGCCTCGTTGCCGTCCGAGTGCGCCTGCACGCCGGGCGAAGGATAATCGCCCAAATGGCTGTGGATATCGATGACGCCGGGGGTGAGCACCTTGCCCGCGCCGTCGATCACCGTCGCGCCGGCGGGCGCCTGCACGCTCTCGCCCACCGCGACGATCTTGCCGTCGGCGAACAAAATCTGCCCGCGATCGATCTTGCCACCCTCGCCATCGAAAATGGTGACGTTGGTGACGAGCGTCGGCACGCCGGGATAGGCTTTGTACGTCGAAGGATAAGGATCGCGGCTATAGGCTTTGCCGGGCGCTTTGGCGGGCGCAGCGTTCGCGCTGGCCTGCGGCTTGGCGTCGCTCGCGGCGCAGGCGGCAAGCCCCAGGGCGAGGGCCAGTCCACTTACCAGCCCGATCCTCTTCGCCATCGCCTGCCCCTTCGTCGTTAGTCGCGTGATCCTTTCGGTTCGTCGTGGCGCTGTCAAGAGCGGTGGACGATCAGCGGTGTAACGATTGGTGTTAGAGGAAGAAGAAGATGAAGGCCCTCACCCCACCCTCTCCCGCACGCGGGAGAGGGCTTCTAGTCGCTCAAAGGGCAGAGGCGCCGCTCAAAGGTCGGAGGAGCCGGTCGCACTATTTAGCCCTCTCCCGCTGGCGGGAGAGGGTTGGGTGAGGGTGGGCCTGCCGGCACGGCCTAAATCATGATGTTTACCCTAAGCTGGTTGGGTGAGGGTCTTCTTTACCGCGCACGCCAGCTTGAGCCCCACCCCCAGCTTACTTATAGCGATGTAAGTAACCGGGAGAGGACAATGGCCTTCGCGCATAGCTATGCCGCCAATCCGCATTGGCAGCCGCGCACCAAGCGCCACGCGCTCGCGCATATTCCGGGGAGCGACGGCCTGCCGATCATCGGCAACACGTTTCGCATGCTCAAGGACCCCGGCGCCTTCGGCCGGGCGATGTACGCGCGCCATGGCCGCGTCTATCGCAACCACGCCTTTGGCGACGTGACCGTCAGCCTGCTCGGCCCCGAGGCGAACGAGCTCGTATTGTTCGATCGCGACAAGATTTTCTCGTCCGAACAAGGCTGGGGGCCGCTGCTCAACCTGCTTTTCCCGCGCGGGTTGATGCTGATGGATTTCGAAAAGCACCGCGCCGACCGCCGCACGCTGTCGGTGGCGTTCAAGCCCGAGCCGATGCGCCATTATGCCGAGCAATTGAACCGCGGCATCGCGCGCGAGGTGCGCGGCTGGGCGAACCGGCCGATGCGCTTTTACGACGCGATCAAGGCGCTCACCCTCGATCTGGCGGCCGAAAGCTTCCTCGGTATGGACTTGGGGCCGGCGGCGAAGCGGATCAACCAGGCCTTCGTCGACGAGGTGCAGGCGAGCGTCGCCCCGCTGCGCTATCCCTTGCCCGGCACGGCGATGGCCAAGGGGGTGGCGGCGCGGCGCTATCTGATCGATTTGTTCAAGCGCGAAATTCCGCGCCGCCGCGACGGCGAGAGCCAGGATTTCTTCTCGCATTTCTGCCGCGCGACCGACGAGCAAGGCCAGTTGCTGAGCGACGATGCGATCGCCGATCACATGAATTTCCTGATGATGGCGGCGCATGACACGATCACCTCCTCGGCGACGACGCTGGTGCTGCTGCTCGGCCGCCACGGCGAATGGCAAGAGCGGCTGCGCGACGAGATTTCGGCGCTGGGGCTGAACGACGACGAGGGGTTGGCCTATGGCCAGCTCGATCGGCTGACGCTCACCGATTATGCCTTCAAAGAGGCGCTGCGCTGGATGCCGCCGGTGCCCTCGCTCCCGCGCCGCGCGCTCGAGGATTTCGAGTTCGGCGGCTATCGCATCCCGGCGGGGACGCAGGTCGGCGTCTCCCCCGCCTTCACCCATCACATGCCCGACATCTGGCCCGATCCGCATAAATTCGACCCGCTGCGCTTCGCGCCCGAGCAGGTGCGCGCGCGCCACCGTTTCGCCTGGGTGCCCTTCGGCGGCGGCGCGCATATGTGCCTGGGGCTGCACTTCGCCGAGATGCAAATCCGCATCCTGATCGCGCAACTGCTGCGCCGCTACCGGATCGAGGTGCCCGAGGACGCCGGGCACGACTGGCAAGCCTGGCCGATCCCGCGGCCGCGCGACGGGCTGCCGGTGCGGTTCGTGCCGATCGGGTAGTTTTTTGCTCGCACGAAGACACGAAGGAAGAGAAAGCGTCATTCCCGCGAAGGCGGGAATCCATTCTGGCTGACGGCGCTTGTGGCGCGAACCAGCGTCGTCGCGCCGATTGACGCCGAGCAGTGGCTCACGCGAAGGCGCAAAGCGCCCTGTCTGTCCGCGACGCCCATCGAGATAAGCCAGCCCGAATGGATCCCCGCTTTCGCGGGGATGACGGTTGATTGGTGGCTTCTTCGTGTCTTCGTGTCTTCGTGTCTTCGTGGCTTCGTGCGAGAAAAAAATAACTCACACAAAGCCACGAAGCCACAAAACAAGAAAAGGACAACGTCATTCCCGCGAAAGCGGGAATCCATTCTGGCTGACGGCACCTGTGGCCCAAACCAGCGTCGTCGCGCCGATTGATGCCGAGCAGTGGCTCACGCGAAGACGCGAAGGCGCAAAGCGCCCTGTCTGTCCGCGACGCCCATCGAGATAGGCCAGCCCGAATGGACCCCCGCTTTCGCGGGGATGACGGTTGATGGGCGGCTTCTTCGTGGCTTCGTGCGAGAAAAATAACTCACACAAAGCCACGAAGCCACAAAACAAGAAAAGGACAACGTCATTCCCGCGAAAGCGGGAATCCATTCTGGCTGACGGCACCTGTGGCCCAAACCAGCGTCGTCGCGCCGATTGATGCCGAGCAGTGGCTCACGCGAAGACGCGAAGGCGCAAAGCGCCCTGTCTGTCCGCGACGCCCATCGAGATAAGCCAGCCCGAATGGATCCCCGCTTTCGCGGGGATGACGGTTGATTGGTGGCTGCTTCGTGTCTTCGTGTCTTCGTGTCTTCGTGGCTTCGTGCGAGCAAAAAAATCCCACGCGAGAACACGAAGCCGCGACTCCCCTTAGCGTCTTCGCGTCTTCGCGTGAGACCATCCACCGGCGCCCGCAAAGCGCCCGATCAAGCCGAAGCCGTCTCCAGCGCCGGATAATCGATATAGCCCTCCGCCCCCTGGCTATACCAAGTCGCCATCACGTCCGCGTTGAGCGGCGCGCCGGTCCGCAGTCGCTCGGGCAGATCGGGGTTGGCGAGGAAGGTTCGGCCGAAGCTGATCGCGTCCGCCACGCCGCCGTCGAGCGCCGCCTGCGCGGTCGCGGCGTCGCGATAATCCGAATTGAGCACCAACGGGCGGCGGAACACCGCGCGGATCGCCGGCGATTGCTTGGGCACCTCGGTCGCGCCGAAGGTCCCGTCGGGGCCGGGCTCGCGCAGTTCGAGGAAGGCGATGCCGATCGCGTCGAGCGCGGCGGCGGCGGGGACGAAAACGCGCGCCGGGTCGCTATCGTCGCACCCTTGCGTATCGCCATTGGGCGACAGGCGCACGGCGGTGCGATCGGCGCCGATCTCGCCCGCGACCGTCTCGGTCACTTCGCGCAACAGCCGGATGCGGTTTTCGGGCGCGCCGCCATAGGCATCGTCGCGGTGGTTGGTGCCGTCGCGCAGGAATTGGTCGATCAGATAGCCGTTGGCGGCGTGGATCTGCACCCCGTCGAACCCGGCGGCGATCGCGTTGCGCGCGGCGCGGACATAATCGCCGAGCAATCGCGGGATTTCGCCGAGCGCGAGCGGCCGGGCGACCTCATATTCCTGGCGCCCCTCATAAGTATGCGCGCGCCCCGGCGCTTGCGTGGCCGACGCCGAGACACCGACCGCGCCGCCGTTGAAGCTCGAATGCACCACCCGGCCCATGTGCCAGAGCTGGGCGACGATCCGCCCGCCCGCCGCGTGCACCGCCTCGGTCACCGGCTTCCACGCCTCGGTCTGTTCGTCGCTCCACAGCCCGGGCGCATAGGGCCAGCCGAGCCCTTCCTGGCTGATGCCGGTGGCTTCCGAAATGATCAGCCCGGCGCTCGCGCGCTGCGCATAATATCGCGCCATGATCGGCTGGGGGACGTGCGCGCGCGAGGCGCGACCGCGCGTGAGCGGCGCCATCAGCACGCGATTGGGCGCGGCGATCGCGCCGAGTTGAAGCGGATCGAACAAATTGGGCAAGAGCGTCTCCTTTCGTGCGAGCCCCCAGGGGCGACATCTCTCATACGCGCCCCGGGGGGCGACACGTCTGATATGCGCCCCGAGGGGGCGACAAGCGCCAGATAGCGCGCTAAGCGCGCGGGCGCATCGCTCGCTGCGCCAAGAAAAACTTGGGGGGTCGCCCTGTCTCGCTCAACACCCGCCACCCACCCCCCGGCGAGCGCCTTCGCGGCAGTGGTGATCGCCAATCTCGCGCTCGCCTTCGGCCCCTGGTTCGTGCGGCTCGCCGATGTGGGGCCGGTGGCGGCGGCGTTTTGGCGGATCACGCTCGCCGCGCCGCTGATCGTGCTGCTCGCCGGCGCGACCGGGGGGCGGCCGCGCGGGCTCACGCCGGGGCTGCTGATCACCGTCGCGCTCGCCGGCGTCGCCTTCGCCGCCGATCTGGCGAGCTGGCATTTGGGGATCGTGCGCACCACGCTCGCCAATGCGACGTTGTTCGGCAATGCGGCGACGCTGATTTTCCCCATCTACGGCTTCATCGCCGCCCGCGCGCTGCCCAATCTCTATCAAGCGTTCGCGCTGCTGCTCGCGGGCGCGGGGGGCGCGCTGCTGATGGGGCGTTCCTATCAAGCCGATCCGCGCCATCTGGCGGGCGATTTGCTGAGTCTGCTCGCGGGCATTCTCTATGCCGTCTATTTCATCGCGATGGCGCGGGTGCGCGCGACGCTCGCCCCGCTGCCCGCGCTCGCGCTCTCGACGCTCGCGAGCATCCTGCCGCTGCTGTTCTTCGCCGCCTTCCTCGGCGAGCGCATCCTGCCCGGCGCCTGGGGGGCGCTGATCGGGCTCGCTTTGTGCAGCCAGGTGCTCGGCCAGGGGCTGATGATCTATGCGCTCGGGCGGCTCTCGCCGCTCGTCGTCGGCATCGCCTTGCTGATCCAGCCGGTGGTCGCCGCGACGATCGGGTGGCTGCGCTATGGCGAAAGGCTCGCGCCCGCCGACTTGATCGGTGCGCTGCTCGTCGCCGCCGCGCTGGTGCTCGTGCGGCGCGCGGCTTAGCTTTGATCCGCTCACGCGGATGCGGCGCCGCCGTGGTTTCAGCCGCGCTGAAACCACCCTATATCAGCGCGAATTGGGAGACGAAAATGACCATCGCCGCCGATGCCACGCTCGATGAAATCCGCGCCGCGCTCGCGCCCTTGATCGCCGCCAACGCCGCCTTCGACGGCTGGACCGCCGAGGCGCGCGATTTCGCCGCCGATCAGGCCGGGCTCGACCGTGACATCGCCCGGCTCGCCTTCGAAGGCGGCGCGGTGGCGATGATCGACGCTTGGTTCGCGAGCATCGACGCCGCAATGCACGCCGCGTTCACGCCGGAAGAACTCGCCGCGATGAAAGTGCGCGCGCGCATCCAGGCGCTGGTCGAGGCGCGGCTCACGCTCCTCCACCCCAATCGCGACGCGCTGCGCCGCGCGCTCGCGATCCTGGCGCTGCCGACCAACGCCGCGCGCGGTGTGGCGCTCGGCTGGCGCTCGGCGGATGCGATCTGGCGCGCGGCGGGCGACACCGCGACCGATTACAACCACTATACCAAGCGCGCGATCCTGGGCGCGGTCTATGCCGCGACCATCACCGTCTTCCTCGACGACGAAAGCGAGGATTTCGCCGAGACGCGCGGCTTCCTCGCGCGCCGGATCGAGGGGATCATGCGCTTTGAAAAAGCCAAGGCCGGTTTTGTGGAACGCACGCAAAATCTGCCGAGCCTCAGCCGCTTCGTCGGCCGGTTGCGCTACCCCGCGCGTTGAGCCGCCGCCGGTTGCGCCAGGTTCATGCAACCTGGGTTAAGCGGATGGCGTTGAGTGGGGTACAACGAACAGGAGACCGAAGATGCGTCAACTCATGTTCAGCCTCGCGGCGCTGTCGCTCGCGGTGCCGCCGGTCGCGGTGCTGATCAATCCGGTGAAGGCCGAGGCGAAGAAAAAGCGCCAGCGCGCCTACGTCTATACCCGCAACGGCCGCACCTATTGCCGCCATTCGGACGGAACGACCGGCTTGATCGCCGGCGGCGTCGGCGGCGCGCTCATCGGGCGCTCGCTCGATGGCGGCGGGCTCCTCGGCACCGCGCTCGGCGCGGCGGGCGGCGCGCTCGCGGGCCGCGCGGTCGATCGCACGCTCACCGCGCGCGAACGCTGCCGCTGAACGCAGGCGGCCGCTGAAGCACCGATGAACGCCGCGTAGTTTTGCCTTCATGCAACCTTGGCCATCGCTCGCCGGTTGTCGGGGCAGCAAAAGGAGGTTGCACCATGCGTCACTTCATCGTCACTTTGGCGGCCGCCGCGACCGGCATGGTCGCGCTGCCCGCCCACGCCCAGGATTGGCGCGACGCGCGCGATTATGATCGCGACGTTCGCCAGGCCGAGCGCGAATATCAGCGCGATCTGCGCCAGGCCGACGATCCCCGCGACGTCCGCGACGCGCGGCGCGATTATCGCAACGACGTGCGCGACGCCCGCCGCGACTATCGCCGCGAAGCCCGCGAGGATTGGCGCGACGATCGCCGCGGCTATTATGCCGATCGCTATTATCGCGACGGGCGCCAATATCGTCCGCGCGCGTTGAGCCGGAACGATCGCGTCTATCGCGGCCGCGACGGGCGCTATTATTGCCGCCGCAACGATGGCACCACCGGCTTGATCGTCGGCGGTCTTGGCGGCGGCGTGCTCGGCAATTTGATCGCGCCGGGCGGCTCGAAGACCTTGGGCACGATCTTGGGCGGCCTGGGTGGCGCCGCGATCGGCACCTCGGTCGATCGCAACCAGGTCACCTGCCGCTAAAGAATGACGGGGCGGCGCTGGAAGGCGTCGCCCCTTCTTTCAAAAAATCCCCGCGCCCGCCCATAGCCGCAGCGACGCGCCCGCGAGCACCACCGCGCACACCGCGCGGCCCGCGCGCCCGCGCGACAGCAGGCCGATCACCAACCCGACGAAGGCGAGCGGGATCGCCAGCCAGTTGAGCCAGCCGAGCAACGGTAAAAAGCCGACCATCGCGACCAGCAGCGCCAGCAGCCCCATCAAAAGTGATGCAAGATTGAACACGCGCGCCAAAATGAGCGCTTGAGCCGCGCGCGACAAGCCGCCAAGCAAAGCTGATGAAATCTTAACCCAGGTCCGCGATAGAGACCGCGGGAGACGAACGATGCGTGCTTGGCCGATCCTGTCGCTGGTGCTGCTCGCCGCGTGCGGCGGGCCGGACGAGGCGACCCGCAATCTCGACAGTCTCGACGCCGAACTCGCCGACGGCAACGCCCAGGGCAATGTCCGCGACCCCGCGCTCACCGCGAGCCTACGCGACCAGATCATGGTCGACCCCAATCTCACCGGGCAGAGCAACCGCGACGCGGTGCGCCCTGCGCGCCAGCCTTATTCGGCGCCCCTCCCCGCCGACAAGCCGGTGCGGCGCATGACCGGTGAGACGGGCTCGAGCGAACTCGCGCGCAGCGCCCCGCCGCCCGCCAAGAACTGCCCCGCCTGCGCCGCCAGGCGCGAAGCGATGACGCTCGCCGGGCTCGCCGAGCGGCGCGGTGGCGGGGCCTGCGCGCGCGGTGTGCGTTATTCGGCGCGCTGGGCGACCTTGCTCCCCGCCGATCTGCCGCTTTACCCCGACGCGCGGGTGATCGAGGCGGCGGGCAATGCGCAAGGCAATTGCCAGCTGCGGATCGTCAATTTCGCGAGCGGCGCCAATGTGCAGGCGCTGATCGATTATTATTACACCAAGGCGACCGCCGCCGGCTATTCGGCCGAGCATCAGGCCGATGGTGACGACCATGTCCTCGCCGGCGCGCGCGGCGACGCGGCTTATGCGCTGTTCGTCACCGCGCGCGCCGATGGCGGCGCCGAGGCCGATCTGGTGGTGAACAACGGCCGCTGAGCGCGCGGCGCTCGGCGCTGGCGACGATCATCGCGGCGCGCGAGCCGCATTACCCGCTCGCCGCCTCAATGCAGCGCGTCGCGGACCGCCTCACGCCAGCGTCCCGGCGGCGCGCCGACATGGCGGCGGAAGAGCGCGGTGAAATGGCTCTGATCGGCGAAGCCGCAAGCGAGCGCGATGTCGCTCAAGGATTTGTCGCTCGCGCGCAGCATCGCTTGCGCCGCCACCACGCGCTTTTCGATCAGCCAACGATGCGGCGATTTGCCGACGCTTTGCGTGAAGGCGCGCGAGAAATGCTTGGGGCTGAGCTTGGCGATCTGCGCGAGATCGACGAGCAGCAACGGCTCGCCGAGATGCGCGTCGACATGGTCGCTCACCCGGCGCAAGCGGTGCGGCGCGAGCCCGCCGCGCGCGAGCGGCTGGGCGGCGGGCGCGGCCGGCGCCGGCATCT
>LWDI01000107.1:41470-41937 GCA_002083475.1 Proteobacteria bacterium SG_bin5 | reverse complement strand
CGCGCCCGCGCCGTCCCCAGCGCCCGCGCCGCCCGCGCCCGAGCCGATGCTCGATCCCAACGCGCCGCTCGCGCCTTTGCCCGGGCTCGGGGTCGATTGGCCCGATCTCGCCGCGCCCGCCCCGGCCGTGCCCGACGCGCCGGAGACGCCGGAGGCCGAGGCGGCCGATGCGCTCTCGCGCTATGATTACCGGGTCGAGGGGCTGGAGGGGATTAGCGACACGCTTTTCCGCCAGCGCTTCAACGAGCTATCCGCGCTCAAGGCCCATGCCGGCGACCCCGCCAACGCCGCCCAGATCGATCGCCGCGCGCGCGAGGATATCGCGCTGCTACAGACCTTGCTGCGCGGCGCGGGCTATTATGACGCGCGCATCACCTCGAGCGTGGCGCGCGAGGGCGGGGTGCCCGTCGTCACCCTCACCGTCGAGCCGGGGCAGCTCTACCGGCTCGACCAGGTCGCGATCCCGG
>LWDI01000107.1:0-41382 GCA_002083475.1 Proteobacteria bacterium SG_bin5 | reverse complement strand
GCACGGCTGCGCGGCGCCGCGGGCGCGCAAGGCTTCCCCTTCGCGGTGGTCGAGCCCCCGAGCGTGGTGATCGATCATGCGACCGGCCTTGCCCAGCTCACCCAGCCGGTCACCCCCGGCGCGGCGCTCGCCTTCNNTTCGGCCAGGTGGTGCTCGCGCCGACCAAGCTGTTCGACGCGCGCCATGTTCAGCGCATCGCGCGCTTCCGCCCGGGGCAACAATATAGCGCCACCGCGCTCGACGATCTGCGGCGGACGCTGATCCAAACCGGCATCGTCGCCTCGGCCGAGGTGAAGCCGGTGCCGGGCGCCAAGCCGGGAACGGTCGACGTCGCGGTCGCGGTGCGCCCGGCGCCGCCGCGCACGATCGGCGGCGAGCTCGGCTATGGCACCGGCGAGGGGGTGCGCGCCGAGGTCGACTGGACGCACCGCAATCTCTTCCCGCCCGAAGGCGCGCTCACGCTGCGCGCGGTCGCGGGCACGCAGGAGCAATCGGGGGCGGTGATCTTTCGCCGCAACAATTTCGAAGGGCGCGACCGCGTGCTGACCGCGCAGTTGAGCGCCGCCAATCTCAATCGCCCGGCCTTTCAGGCGACGACCTTCTCGCTGATCGGCACGCTCGAGCGGCAGACCAACATCTTCTTTCAGAAAGCCTGGGTCTGGTCGGTCGGCGCCGAACTCGCGGCGTCGGACGAGCGCGACCAGATCATCGCCACCGGCCAAGCGCGCCGCCGCACCTTCTTCATCGCCGCGCTGCCGACGAGCCTGATCTATGACGGCACCGACGATTTGCTCAACCCCAGCCGGGGTTTCCGCTTGGGCGGGCGGCTGAGCCCCGAATTATCGCTCCAGGGTGACATTTTCGGCTATGCGCGCATCCAAGTCGACGCGAGCGCCTATCGCGCCTTGGGCGAGCGGGTGGTGCTCGCCGGGCGGCTGCGCTTCGGCACGATCGCGGGCGCCCCGCGCGACGCGATCGCGCCCTCGCGGCGCTTCTACGCGGGCGGCGGCGCATCGGTCCGCGGCTATGGCTTTCAAGCGATCGGCCCGCGCGACGTGAACAATGATCCGATCGGCGGGCGCAGCCTCACCGAATTCTCGCTCGAGGCGCGGATCAAGGCGTTCGGCCCCTTCGGGGTGGTGCCCTTTTTCGACGCGGGCAATATCTACACCTCGCCGCTGCCCCAATTCACCGGGCTGCAATATGGCGCGGGGGTGGGCTTGCGCTATTATTCGAACTTCGGGCCGATCCGCATCGACATCGGCACCCCGATCAACCCGCAGCGCGGCGATACGCCGGTGACGGTGTTCGTCGGCCTGGGGCAGGCGTTTTGAACGACGAAGCGCCCCACGCCGCCCCGCCCGTCGCCGCCCAGCCGCGGCGGCGGCGCTGGTGGCGCTTGGCGATGGGGGCGCTGGGCGCGGCGCTCGCCGTGCTGGTCGCGCTCGCGCTGCTGCTCGATACCAGCCTCGGCCACCGTTTCTTGACCGAGCGGCTGGCGGCGTGGCGCGGCGCAGATGGGATGCGCTATTCGATCGGGCGGATCACCGGATCGATCTATGGCCGCGCGCGCCTGATCGACGTGCGCATCCATGACCCCAAGGGGCTGGTGCTGGTCGCCCCGCGCGCCGACCTCAACTGGCGACCTTGGGCGTGGTGGCGCAACGAACTCGCGATCGACGCGCTCGACGTGCCGCTCGCGACGCTGTTCAAACTCCCCGAGCCGCGCGCCACGGCGCGCAAAGGGCCGATCCTGCCGGGGTTCGACGTCACGATCGGCCGGCTGCGGATCGCGCGGCTGGTAACGGCGTCGCGGCTCACCGGGCGCCCCCGCGTCGGCCGGGTCGAGGCGCGCGCGGAAATTCGCGATCGCCGCGCGCTGGTGCGGCTCGACGCGCGGCTCGCGGGGAGCGACCGGCTGTGGCTGCTGCTCGACGCGGCGCCCGATCGCGATCGGTTCGATTTTCGTGCGCGGATCGCAGGCGCGGCCGATGGCGTGCTCGCCCAGCTCGTCGGGCAGCACCAGCCGCTCGCGCTGCGGGTCGATGGCGACGGACGCTGGGCGCGCTGGCGGGGGCGCGCGCTCGGCACGCTCGGCGGCACGCGGCGGATCGAGCTCGCGCTGGCGAACGACGCGGGGCGCTATGCGCTTAATGGCTGGATCGACGTTCGCGGGCTGATCCGCGACAACGCGATCAAATATTTTCTGCCGCGCTTGGCGGTGAGCGGCCGAGCGACGCTCGACCACCGGCTGCTCGACGCGCGGCTGCGGCTGCGCTCGGCGGGGCTCGACACGCAAGTGGCGGGCGCGCTCGATCTCGCGCGGCGGCAATTGCTCGACACGCGCATCGCCGCGCGGCTCACCCGGGTCGATGCGCTCAACCCGCGTTGGAGCGGCCAGCCGGTGACGGTGCGCGCGATCCTCGACGGGCCGCTCGAACGCCCGGCGTTCGACTATCGCTTCCTCGCGCCGCACATGGATTTCGGCGGGCGCGAGGGGCTCGACGATATTCGCCTCGCCGGGCGCGGGCGGATCACCGGCAATGGCACGCTGATCCCGGTGAGCGGCACCGCGCGGCGGGTGACCGGGGTCGATCCGCTGATCGCCGACATATTGCTCGCCCCCCGGCTCGAAGGCGCGATGCGCATCGCCGATCGCGCCGCGACCGGGCGCGGGCTGAAGCTCGAGACCAAGCTGCTGAACGCCACGATCGACGCGCGCTTCGCGATCGGCAGCCCCGATTTCCTGGCGGTGATCGCCGCCCAAGTGCCCCGGCTCGAATTAGACGGGCTGGGGCTGGTGACGGGCGGCGGGCGCTTCACCGTGCGCCCCGCGCCGGGCGGGCAGGGCGAGGCCTTCGCCGGCACCGCCGAGGCGCGCGTGCTCCGGCTCGACAATGAGTTCTTCCAGCACCTCGCCGCCGGGCTGCCGCGCCTCGCGACGCGCTTCACCCAGGGGCCGGACAAGGTGCTGCGCTTCCAGGATCTCACGATCACCGCGCCCGACATTCGCCTGGTCGCGCAAGGTTATCGCCGCGCCGACAGCCCCGATGTGCATTTCGAAGGCAGCGGCACCCAGGCGCGTTATGGCCCGGTCGCGTCACTGGTGATCGACGGACGGCTCGAACGGCCGACGATCGACGTCCGCCTGCCGCGCCCCGCCGATCCGCTGGGGCTAAGCGAGGTGACCGCGCATCTCGACCCGACCGCGCCGGGCTATGATTGGCGCGCGGCCGGGGGCTCGACGCTCGGCGCCTTCACCGGCCAGGGCGCGCTGCTGCTGCCCGAGGGCGGGCGCGCGGTGGTGCGGATCGCCGCGCTCGACGTGGCCGACATGCGCGGCAGCGGCGACTTGACCTCGCTCCCCGATGGCTTCGACGGGCGGCTGAGCGTGGAGGGCGCGGCGCGCGGCCGGATCGATTTCGCGCCCGTCTCGGGCAATCAGCGCGTGGTTGCCCAGCTCGCGGCGGAGAATGCGCGGTTCGACGAGACGCGGCTGCGGCGCGGCCGGCTCGACGTGACGGCGCTGCTCGATCCCGAAGGGGCGACGATCGAGACGCGCGCCGAGGGCCAGGGGTTGCGCCAGGGGCAGCTCGCGCTCGGGCGCTTCTCGGCGAGCGCGAGCTTGCGCAATGGCACCGGCACCGCGCGGGCGCGGCTGGTGGGCGCGCGCGGGGCGGCGTTCGATCTCGCCGCCGACGCCGATATCGCCCCCGATCGCTATGTGCTGCGCGCGAGCGGCCAGATCGAGCGGCGCCCGCTCAAGCTGGAGAATGCCGCCGTCTTGACGCGCGAGGGCGACGCCTGGCGGCTCGCCGAGACGCGGCTGAGCTTCGCCGGAGGCACGGGGCGTGTCGCCGGCCGCTTCGCGAGCGACAGCACGTCGCTCGACGCGACGCTCGGTGACATGCCGATGACGATTCTCGATCTCGCGGTGCCGGGGCTGGGGCTGTCGGGCAGCGCCTCGGGCAAGCTCAGCTATGCGCAAGCGCGCGGAAGCGCGCCGACCGGTCGGGTCGATCTGCGCGTGCGCGGGTTGAGCCGCGCGGGGCTGGTGCTGCGCTCGCAACCGGTCGAGTTCGCGCTCGCCGGCGTGCTCGCGCCCGACAAGGCGGCGCTGCGCGCGGTGATGGCATCGCAGGGCAAGACGATCGGCCGCGCCCAGGCGCTGCTCACGCAGCTTTCGGGTGACACGCTCAAGGCGCGGCTCGCCAACGCGCCGCTCTTCGCGCAGCTCCGCTATGATGGGCCGGCGGACACGCTCTGGCGGCTGACGGGGATCGAATTGTTCGACCTCTCCGGCCCGGTCGCGATCGGCGCGGATTTGGGCGGGCGCGTGAACGACCCGAGCATCCGCGGGCTGCTCCAGGCCAAGGGCGCGCGCATCGAGAGCACGCGCACGGGAACCGTGCTGACCAACATCACCGGCACGGGCCGCTTCGGCGGCTCGCGGCTGACGATCGACGATTTCGCCGCCGACGCGGGACGCGGCGGGCGGGTGACGGGGACGGGGAGCTTCGATTTCGCCGCTGTCAAAGGCTTCGGGATGGATTTGCGGCTGCGCACCGATCGCGCGGTGATGATCAACCGGGACGATATCGGCGCGACGATCAGCGGCCCCTTGGTGATCCGCTCGGACGGCGACGGTGGGGTGATTTCCGGTGACGTGCGGCTCGATTCGGCGCGCTATCGGCTGGGGCAGGCGGTGCAGGCGGCGGCAGTGCCCAAGCTCAACTTGCGCGAGATCAACCTGCCGGGCGGCGAGGTGGAGGCCGAGGCGCCGCTCGGCAGCTGGCGGCTCGACGTCCATGCCCGCACCGACGAGGCGCTGACGGTCAACGGGCTCGGCCTCACGTCCTTCTGGTCGACCGACCTGCAACTGGGCGGCCTCGCCGAGGCGCCGACCTTGAACGGGCGCGCGCAAATCATTCGTGGCACCTATGAATTTTCGGGGCGCCGCTTCGAGATCCGGCGCGGGGTGATCCGCTTCCAGGGCGAAACCCCGCCCGACCCCGCGCTCGACATCGAGGCGGACGCGACCACCACGGGCATCTCGGCGACGATCCGCGTCACCGGCCCCTCGACCCGGCCCGAAATCCTGTTCGCGAGCAACCCGGCGTTGCCGCAGGACGAATTGCTCTCGCGGCTGTTGTTCGGCACCTCGATCACCAGCCTGTCGGCGCCCGAGGCGCTGCAATTGGCGGCGGCGGTCGCGGCGTTGCAAAATGGCGGGACCGGCTTGAACCCGATCAACTCGCTGCGCCGCGCGGTCGGGCTCGACCGGCTGCGTATTCTGCCGCCCGATCAGCAAGTGGGGCGCACGACCTCGGTCGCGGCGGGGAAATATATCACCCGACGGCTTTATGCGGAGATCATCACCGACGGCCAGGGCTATTCGGCGACGCAAGTCGAATTCCGCGTGACGCGCTGGCTCTCGATCCTGTCGACGATCTCGACGCTCGGACGGCAGAGCATCAACGCGCGGGTGAGCCGGGATTATTAGCGCGGTCGACGCCATGGGCGTCGCCCCGGCGAAAGCCGGGGCCTTGAGCCACGGTAGCGCACCGGTTGCATGAGGCCCCGGCTTTCGCTGGGGCGACGCTCTCTACTTCAAGAGGTCTCTACTTGAAGAAGTCTCTACTTCGAGAAAGAAGCAACATCGTCGCCCCGGACTTGATCCGGGGCTAGGCTGCCTTTCGACGGCCGAAGAAGAAGCCAAGCCCCGGCTCGAGGCCGGGCCGACGCTCTTCCAATCCCCGCGCAACTCCCGCCGCCGCCGAGCGTTACGGCGGCGTGACTCTCCCCCAAATCGAATCGATCGCGTTGCTCGTCTTCATGATGGGCCTCTTCCTCTGGGGGCGGTTCCGTTATGACGTGGTGGCGATCATCGCGCTCCTCGCCGGGCTCGCGCTCGGCATCGTCAAGCCCGAGGCGGCGTTCACGGGCTTTGCCGACGACATCGTCATCATCGTCGGATCGGCGCTGGTGATTTCGGCCGCCGTCCAGCGTTCGGGGCTGATCGAGGCGGCGCTCGCCCGCGTCACCCCCTATGCACGCGGGATGCGCGCGCAATTGCTCGTGCTCACCGCCACGGTCGGCTTCGGCTCGGCGCTGGTCAAGAACATCGGCGCGCTGGCGATGCTGATGCCCGCCGCCTTCCAGCTCGCCAAACGCTCGAACGTCAGCCCCTCGGCCTTTCTCATGCCGATGTCCTTCGCCTCGCTGCTCGGCGGGCTGATGACGCTCGTCGGCACCTCGCCCAACATCATCGTCAGCCGCGTGCGGCAGGAGATCACCGGCGCGCCGTTCCGCATGTTCGATTATCTGCCGGTGGGGCTGGGGCTCACTTTGCTCGGGCTCGGCTTCCTGATGCTCGCCTATCGGCTGATCCCCGCCGATCGCCGCGCGGCGCCGACGATGGGCGACGCGCTCGACGTGACCGGCTATGTCACCGAGGCCGAAGTGCGCGAGGGCTCGCCGGCGGTGGGCGAGACGGTGCGCGCGTTCCTCGAACGCCACGAACGCGCGGTGACGATCGCGAGCCTGCTGCGCGCCGGCATCCGCACCCGCCCCCGGCTCGAGACGGAGTTGCGCGCGGGCGACACGTTGATCCTGGGCGGCGCGCCCGACATGCTCGAACGCGTGATCGCCGGCGACAAGCTCGCGCTCGCGGGGCAGGATCGCCCGGTGCCCGAGGAGGCCAAGGGCGACGAAGTGGGGGTGATCGAGGCGGTGGTGACCACCGACTCGCCGCTCATCGGCCAAAGCGCGGGGCGGATGCGGCTGCAGGAACGCCACGGCGTCAATCTGATCGCGGTCTCGCGCGCGGGCGAGCGGCTGGTGAAGGCGCTCGGCGAGATCAGCCTGCGCGGCGGCGACGTGGTGGTGCTCCAGGGGCCGCTCGGCTTGCTCCCCGATCGGCTGCGCGATCTGGGCTGCCTGCCGCTCGCCGAGCGGCCGCTGCGGCTGGGGAGCGCGCGCAAGCAATGGCTGCCGATCGCGGTGCTCGCGGCGGCGATGCTCGCGACCGCGCTCGGCTGGGTGCCGGTCGCGATCGCCTTTTTCGCCGCCGCCGCCACCGTGCTGATCCTGGGCGCTTTGCCGGTGCGCGAGGCCTATCAGGCGGTCGAATGGCCGATCCTGGTGATGCTCGGCGCGCTGATCCCGGTGAGCGACACGCTGCGCGCGACGGGTGCCTCGGACGTGATCGCCGATCAACTCGCCGCGCTCGCGCGGCTGCTGCCGGTGTGGGGCGCGCTCGGGCTGATTCTGGTCGCGGCGATGGCGGTGACGCCGTTCCTGAACAATGCGGCGACCGTGCTGGTGATGGCGCCGATCGCCGCGACCTTCGCGCATGAACTCGGCTATCGCCCCGATGCCTTTCTGATGGCGACGGCGGTGGGGGCGGGGTGCGATTTCCTCACCCCCATCGGCCACCAGTGCAACACGCTGGTGATGGGGCCGGGGGGGTATCGCTTCGGCGATTACGCTAGGCTCGGCGCGCCGCTGTCGCTGCTGGTGGTGCTCGCCGGGGTGCCGCTGATCCTATGGGTGTGGCCGGTATGAGCGAGGATCGCGGCGGCGAGGTCGTCCGCCACATGGGGCGCGTGATCGAGATAGAGATCGGGCTCGGTGACTTCGAGCTCCATCAGCGCGAGCTTGCCGTCGGCCAGGCGGATCAGATCGACGCGCGCGTAGAGCGGCGGGGCGGGCAGCGCGGCGAACGCGGCCGTGGCGATCGCGCGCGCCTGGGGCGGCGGGTCGAGCGGGGAGAAGCGCCCGCCGAATTGGGGCTGGATGCGGAAATCGCCGGGCGCGGCCACCTTGCGCACGGCATGGCTGAACCTGCCGCCGATGAAGAGGAGCGACAACTCGCCCTCGGTGCCGATCGCGGGGAGGAAGGGCTGCAGGATCGCGTCGTCGATCGGGGGCGCGGAGTCGCCGGGCTCGAGCCTGTGCGTCTCGTGGCTGCCGGCGGAGACTTGCGGCTTCACGACCAATTCGGGGGTGTCGAAGGCGGCGAAAGCGGCGGCGATCGCCTCGGGGGTCGCCGGGCCGAAATGGCTGGGGACGATCGGCACTCCGGCGGCTTCGAGGGCGAGCAAATAGGTTTTGCGCGCGTTCCAGGCGAGCAGCGCGGGCGGGTTGATGAGCGGACGCGCCGCCGGCCACGCCGCGAGCAGCGCCCGCCAGCGCGCGGGCGCGAAATGATAGCCCCAGGCGAACAGCGCGAGTGCCGCGTCGCCATCGCCCGGCGCCTCGGGCCAGGGGAGGGCAGTGAGTTCGATCCCCCGCGCGGCGAAGGCGGGGCGATAGGCTTCGGCCGCTTCGGCGGCGACGGGGGCATAGGCATCGCCGCGCGCGGGCATCAACAGATCGAGACGCATCGTTCCTCCGACCAAAATCCTCCCCGTTCACGGGGAGGGGGGCGTAGGCGGGCCGATCACCTGCCGGGGGCAGGTGATCCGCCGAAGCCGGCGCGCGAAGCGCGCCGTTGCGGCACGCAAATGGTGGAGGGGGCCCCGCTCGTTGCAAGCCGCGCGCCCAAAAGCCCGCCCCCCTCCGTCACGCCTGCGGCGTGCCACCTCCCCATGAATGGGGAGGATTTCGGTTACCCCGGCAGCCCGGTGATCGTCTTCACTTCCATGAATTCCGCCAGCCCGAACTTGCCGAACTCGCGGCCATTGCCCGATTGCTTATAGCCGCCGAAGGGCGCCGCCGAATCGGGGCTCCAGCCGTTGATCGTCACCAGCCCGGCGCGCAGGCGCGGCGCGACCTCGGCGGCCTTCGCCGGATCGCCCGAAATCGCCGCCGAGAGCCCGAAGACCGTATCGTTCGCCAGCCGCACGCCTTCTTCGGCATCGCCATAATCGGTGATCGTCGCGACGGGGCCGAACACTTCCTCGCGCCAAATCCGCATCTCGGGCGTCACGTCGGCGAAAACGGTCGGGCGGACATAATAGCCCGAATTGCGCCCATCGGGGCGGCCGGGGCCGCCGGTCACCAGCGTCGCGCCCTCGTCGATCGCCGACTGGATCAGGCCCTGGATCTTCTCATACTGCGCCTTGTTGACCACCGGGCCGATATGCTGGCCCATCTCGGTCGGATCGCCGACGCTCGCGCCCTCGAACACCGCCTTGGCGACCGCGACGGCCGCGTCCTTCTGCGATTGGTGGACGAGCAGGCGGGTCGGCGCGATGCAGCTCTGGCCCGAATTGGCGAGCACGCCGATCAGCGTCGGCGGCAGCACCGCGCCCAAGTCCGCGCCCTCGAGCACCAGATTCGGCGCCTTGCCCCCCAATTCCTGATGCACGCGCTTGACGGTGGGGGCGGCGGCCTGCGCGACCGCGATGCCGGCGCGGGTCGAGCCGGTGAAGCTCACCATATCGACCCCGGGATGCGCCGAAAGCGCGGCGCCCACGCCCGGCCCATCGCCGTTCACCAGATTGAACACCCCCGCCGGCACGCCCGCCGTGTCGAGGATTTCGGCGAGGATCGCGGCGCAGGCGGGCGCTTCCTCGCTGGGCTTCAGGATCATCGCATTGCCGGCGGCGAGCGCGGGGGCGACCTTGGCGGTGATCTGGTTGAGCGGCCAGTTCCACGGCGTGATCATCGCGACCACCCCGATCGGCTCGTAAACGACGCGGGCGCGCCCCAAAGTCTGTTCGAAGGCGAAGGCCTCCAGCGCCTTGGCGGTCGCCATGAAATGCCCGAGGCCGCTCGGCACTTGCGCGGCGGTCGAAAAGCCGATCGGCGCGCCCATTTCCTCGCTCACCGCGCGCGCGAGATCGGGGATGCGCGCCTTATACGCCTCGATGATCGCCTGCAGCAGCGCGAGCCGTTCGGCGACGCTGGTGCGCGAGAAGCTTTCGAACGCGCGCCGCGCGGCGCGCACCGCCTTGTCGACATCGGCGGGCGTGCCGAGGGTGATGAGCGTGCAGGGCGCCTCGGTCGCGGGGTTGATCACTTCGTGCCGGCGACCGCCCTCGCTCTCGACCCAGGCGCCATCGATGAAGTGATGAAGCAGCTCGCGCATCGTCTCTCTCCCAAAATCCTCGGCGCCTGTGTGGCAAGCCGTACGCCGGCGGGCAAGCGCGGAACGGCGAAGCGTGCCGGTGCGTCTGACGGCCTGTCCCAGACGGCCAAGCGGAGAAGACGATGCCGAGCGCGATTGCCCTGAATTGTACGCTAAAGCCCCAAGGCGCCTCCTCGACCGACGAGATGATCGACCTGATCGGCGCGGCGCTCGCCGCGCATGGCGTGACGCTCGGCGAGACGATCCGCGTCGCCGCGCATGACGTGAAGCCCGGCGTCTCGTCCGACGAAGGCGCGGGCGACGCCTGGCCCGCGATCCGCGCCAAAATCCTGGCGCACGATATATTGGTGTTCGGCACGCCGATCTGGTTGGGGCAGCCGTCGAGCATCGCCAAGCGCGTGCTCGAACGCATGGACGCTTTCTTGAGCGAAACCGACGACCAGGGACGCGGGCCGGCCTATGGCAAGGTCGCGATCGCCGCGATCGTCGGCAATGAGGATGGCGCGCACGCGACGAGCGCGGCGCTGTTCCAGGGGCTGAACGACATGGGCTTCACCCTGGCGCCCGCCGCCGCTTGCTATTGGGTGGGCGAGGCGATGGGCAAGACCGATTTCCAGGACTTGCCGCAAGTCCCCGAAAAGGTCCGCGCGACCGTCGCGATGGCGGCGAGCAACGCGGCGCACCTTGCCGCGCGGCTGGCGGCGGCGGCTTATCCGGGGACGGCGGGCTAGCGCGGGCTGCGATAATACAGGTCCAATGGGTCGACGAAAAAAGCTCCTCCCCCTTAGGGGGAGGGGGGCGTAGGCGGGCAAATCACCTGCCGGGGGCAGGTGATCCGCCGAAGCCCGGCTTGCAGAGCAAGCCGGTGGTCGCGCAGCGAATGGTGGAGGGGTGACTTCCTCTATCTGCCGGGGATACCCCTCCGTCAGTCGCTGACGCGACTGCCACCTCCCCTTACAGGGGAGGAGCTAAGCTGTTCGATCGCAATCGACTCCAATCAAGCGCGCCGCGCCCAGGCAAGCGCCGCATCGAGCGCGGGATCGCGCCCGGCGGCGATGTCGGCGGCGCTCGCCGCGATCGGCACGTCGGGGGTGATCCCCGCATCGGGCATCCCGGGCGGCGCGAAATAGCCGATCAGCGGCAGATCGAACTCGATCCCGCTTTCGGGCAGGCGCACGAAGAAGAACGCGCCGCCGTTGATGCCGCGCTGGTTGCCCCCGGTCGTCTCGCCGAACAGCCTGATCGTGCCGCTCGCGCGCGCGATCAGCGCGAATTGAAAGGTCGCCGAGCTGTTGGTCGGCGAAATCAGCGCCGCGACCGGCAGCGTCAGCCGCTTGATGGCGGGGCGGATCGTCACCTCGGCATCGCCGCCCGGCCGCGCAATGAAGCCGCCGGGCAGGGCCGCGCCGCCGACGCCCAGCGTGCGGAAGCTCTCGTCCCAAGTATCGAGATAGCGATCGAGCGCGGCGGGGGTGCGCGCGAAGCGCAATTTCTGCGCGAACCCCGGCGGCGCCAGCGGGCGATCGATCAGCCGCGCGAGGATCGCGTTGCCGCAGTCCAGCCCGCCCTCGTTCGCGCGCAGATCGATCACCAGCGCCCGCGCGCCGCCGAGCGAATCGAGCCGTTCCTCGAGCCAGCCCGCCCAATCCCATTTGCTGTTGTAAAGCCCCCAACCCGGCATGGTGAGCAGCGCAACATCGCCGCGCATCGCCCATTGCCAGCGTTCCCCATCGCTGGTGTCGGGCGGCTTCACCATCATCGCGCGGCGCGCGGCGAGCCCGATCGCCGGCAGCGCGCGCTTGATGCGGCGGCCATCGGGAAGCCGGGCCTCGATCCGGTGCGCGCCCCCGGCCGGCGGCGCGACGAGGCCCTGGAAGACGTCGAAAAACTCGATGTCGTCCTCGCCCTGAACGGCGAGCAAGGCGCGGCGCTTGCCGTCGTTATGGCCGTCCGCGCGCGCATAGGGCATCAGCCGGGCGAGCAGTTCGGCGCTCGGCCGATCGTCGATCCGTTCAATCACCGTGCCAGCGGGCAGGGTGCTTTCACCAGCAGCGGTGATCACCATCGCCCCCTCGATCCAGCGGAAATGGAACGGCAGCCGGGTCGGCCGATCGAACAGCCGGGCGGCGACCGCGCGGCGCTGATTGAAGAAGTTGCAATAGCTATGTCCGCAGCGCAGCGTCGCGAGAAAGCGCGAGAGCGCCAGATAGCGCGTCTCCAGGCTCGCCCCCGGCCATGCCGCCGCGACGCGATCGAGCCCGGCGGCGATCTGGGCGGGCGTCGCATAGCGGTGGAGCCCCGGATGCAGCGCGAGCGCCGCGCGCAGGATCGCCATGTCGTCGGCATAAGCGTCGATCGCGCCGACGAGCGGCAGGGCGCCCAGCGCCGCGAGCAGGTGACGGCGGTTCATAACGGGACTGTCTCGCGCTTCGCACGGCCACGCAATGTCAAAAAAGGACGCCCGGGCGATGCCCGGGCGCCAGGGGGGGCCGGTGTCAGGCGGCGTGGCGGAGCGCCGGGGGCGGGGTTTCGAATTGGAATTGGCGGGTGAGCGCGGTCAGCCGCGCGACGTCGCCCGCCAGGCTGCGCGTGGCGGCGCTCGATTGCTCGACCATCGCCGCGTTCGACTGCGTGACCTTGTCGATCTCGCGGATCGCGCCGCTCACCGTCGCCACTGCCTGCGCCTGCGCCTCGCTCGAGCGCGCGATCTCGCCGATCAGGCCGCGCACCGCGCCGAAGCGATCGACGATGTGGCGCACGGTGGTGCCGGCTTGCTCGACCAGCTTCACGCCGCGATCGATCTGGCCGGCGCTGGTCGCGATCAGCTGCTTGATCTCGGCCGCCGCGCCGGCTGCTTTCTCGGCGAGCGCGCGCACCTCGGTCGCGACGACCGCGAAGCCGCGCCCCGCCTCGCCCGAACGCGCCGCCTCGACTCCGGCGTTGAGCGCGAGCAAGGTCGTCTGGAAGGCGATGCCGTCGATCAGCCCGACGATCGCGGTGATCGCCTGCGAGGATTTGGCGATCTCGCTCATCGCCGCCTTGGCGTTGCCGACGACCGTGTCGCTCGCCTCGGCCTCGGCGAGCACCGCGCTGAACAGCCGGTCGGATTCGCCGGTGCGCGCGACCACCGCCTGCACCGCCTGGTTCGATTCGGTCGCCGCCGCCGCGGTTTCCTCGAGCGTCGCCGCCTGGCGCTCGGTGCGGTGCGACAAATCCTCGGCGGCGCTGCCGATCTCGGCGATGCTCGTCTCGATCGAGCCGATCGCCTCGACCAGGCCGTGCATGGTCGTCTGGAGCTGTTCGGCGGCGGCGTTGAAATCGGTGCGCAGCGCTTCATAGGCGGGGTCGAACATCTGGGTGATACGCGCGGTGAGATTGCCCGCGGCGAGTTCGCCCAGCCCCTCGCGCACCGCGACGATCACGCCCGATCGCGCCGCCGCTTCGGCCTCGATCGCGGCATGGGCGGCCTCGGCGTCGGCGGTCGCCTGCTCGGCGGTGGTGAGGACGCGGACGAGCGCGTCGGCGGTCCAGATCAGCACGCCGGCCTCGACCAGCACGATCACCGCGTGGAGCAGCACGCGCGCGATGCTCCCGACGCCGCCGAAAACATAGACCGGCGCCACGAAATCGAGCAGCAGATGGTGAAGCGCGGTGACGAGCGTCGCGGCGACGATCGCGCGCCAATCGCACAGGATCACCAGCGCCGCGATCACCGCGAAAAACAGCATATGCATGTCGAGCTGCCAGGGATGGCCGGCGAGCACCAGCAGCAGCGCGGCGGGGAGCAAAGGCGCCGCGACCCCCAGGGTGATGCGCGCGGCGGCGCCGGTGCGGCCGCGGCGCAGGTTCCAGGCGGGCAGCGCGACCGCGGCGAGCGCCAGCACGCTCGCGGCGGCGAGCGTCGGGCTGCCGATCGCCCAGCCGGTCGCCACCGTCACCAGCGCGCCGAGCGCCAGCAGCGCCACGAGCACCCGCGCCCCGATCGCGCGCATCGCCGCCAGATTGAGTAATTTCTTCCCCACGCTCATGCCTCCTTCGCCTCGCAACTGGCGGCGCTGCCGCGCATCACCAGCAAGCCCTTCCCCAGCGCCGGCCAAAAAAGCGTGCCGTCACCCTCGATCACTAGGCTCCTTGGCCAGGGACCCCGTCCGCGCAGCGTGACGCCGGGCGCCCGGAGCAGCACATGCGCCGGGGTGGCGCCGAGCGGCAAGATCAACAGCGCCCCGCGCGAGGGCGGCGCGAGCGTCGCCAGCCCCGCCACCGCCGCCGCGACCGCTGCTTGCGCGCCGATCATGCCCCAAGCCTTGGTTGCCATGAGCGCGGGTAAGCCATGGCGGTGCTTGTGGGGTGGTTAACGGGCGTGGACCTCCAGGCACGCCCCGGGACCATGGGGCACGCCGGATCAATGGGTTGGCACGCTTGGTGCGGTAAATTTACGGGGGCAGCGTAACGGCGCGGGAATCGCTCCCCGCGCCGTTACGTCATGCGAAATGAAGCGCCGATCAGCTCGAATAATACATATCGAACTCGACCGGGCTCGGCGTCATTTCCCAGCGGGCGACTTCCTCGCGCTTCAGCTCGATATAGGCCTCGACCTGGTCCTTGCTGAACACGTCGCCCTTCAGCAAGAAGTCCATATCGGCTTCCAGGCTGTCGAGCGCTTCGCGTAGCGAACCGCACACCGTCGGCACGTTGGCAAGTTCCGCCGGGGGCAGGTCGTAGAGGTTCTTGTCCATCGGCTCGCCCGGATGGATCCGGTTCTGAATGCCGTCGAGCCCCGCCATCAGGATCGCCGAATAAGCGAGATAGGGATTGGCGAGCGCATCGGGGAAGCGGAATTCGACGCGCTTCGCCTTGGCGCCCGCGCCATAGGGGATGCGGCACGAGGCCGAGCGGTTGCGGCTCGAATAAGCGAGCAGCACCGGCGCTTCATAGCCCGGCACCAGCCGCTTATAGCTGTTGGTCGAAGGATTGGTGAAGGCGTTCAAGGCCTTGGCGTGCTTGATCACCCCGCCGATGAAGTAAAGGCAGGTTTCGCTGAGGCCCGCATAGCCATTGCCCGCGAACAGCGGATTGCCTTCCTTCCAGATCGACATATGCGTGTGCATGCCCGAGCCATTATCTTCCTTGATCGGCTTGGGCATGAAGGTCGCGGTTTTGCCATAGGCGTGCGCGACTTGATGTACGACATATTTATACACCTGCATCCGATCGGCGGTCTGGACCAACGTGCCGAAGGTGAGGCCGAGTTCGTGCTGGGCGGCGGCGACTTCGTGGTGATGCTTGTCGCACGGCAAGCCCATTTCGAGCATGGTCGAGATCATCTCGCCGCGAATGTCGACCGCCGAATCGACCGGCGCGACCGGGAAATAGCCGCCCTTGGCGCGCGGGCGGTGAGCGAGATTGCCGCCCTCGTAATCGCGGCCGCTATTGGTCGGCAGTTCGATATCGTCGAGCTTGTAATAGCTCGTCGAATAGCTGGTCTCGAACTTCACGTCATCGAACATGAAGAATTCGGCCTCGGGGCCGACGTATACCGTGTCGCCGACGCCGGTGTTCTTCAGATAAGCCTCGGCGCGCTTGGCGGTCGAGCGCGGATCGCGCGCGTAAAGCTCGCCGGTCGAGGGCTCGACGATGTCGCACACCAGGATCAGCATCGGCGTCGCGCTGAACGGATCGACATAGACCGCGTCGAGATCGGGCTTCAGGATCATGTCGCTTTCGTTGATCGCTTTCCACCCCGCGATCGACGAGCCGTCGAACATGAAGCCATCGGTCAACTCATCCTCGCCGACCACCGAGGAAACCATGGTCAGATGCTGCCACTTCCCCTTGGGATCGGTGAAGCGCAGATCGATCCATTCGATCTCCTCGTCTTCGATCATCTTCAGAATATCGGCGGGCGTATGCGCCATGGTGCTGCCTTTCGTGGAGTGAAAATTGCGGAAATCGGGAGCTCAGATCGCGTTTTCGTCGCGCTCGCCGGTGCGGATGCGCAAGGCGCTTTCCACCGGCATGACGAAGATCTTGCCGTCGCCGATGCGCCCGGTGTGCGCCGCCTGGGCGATCGCCTCGACCACGCGCTCGGCGAGGGCATCGTCGATCACCACCTCGAGCTTCACCTTGGGCAGGAAATCGACGACATATTCGGCGCCGCGATAGAGTTCGGTATGGCCCTTTTGCCGGCCGAAACCCTTCGCCTCGGTAACGGTGATCCCGGTGACGCCGACCTCGTGGAGTGCTTCCTTCACCTCATCGAGCTTGAACGGCTTGATGATCGCTTCGACCTTTTTCACGTGACTCGTCCCCGCCCGGTTGCGCCCGTTCGCGCCCCCCATCTTACAAGCTTCGTGCCATTCGGGAAGGGCATCGCGCGGCGAAGGGGCCAGCGGCCGGCGGCGCGCGCGCTGGGCGGCGCGATGCCGGTCGGGCGGGCAATCGGCGCGCGACTGCCCGTTTTTTGGGCAGGAACGCCCGTGCGGGCGCGCGTTGGTCGGGGTGGCGCCGACATGTAATGATTTATCGGTGGCGCCGAGATTGTAACTTGCAATGGCGATTATCCGCGCGAGACGTGAATCGATTGAGTCGCGATCTTTGCACCCGCGACGTTTGTGCTTAATCGAGGCGTGCTCGTGGTGAATCGAGTAAAATAGGGAGAGCGATGATGAGCGACCATCCAATCGGTTATTACATCGTCAAGCTTCGTGGCACCTTCGGCACCGTGATGCCGGGCGCGCCGACGCTCGAATTGTCACTCGGCGTCAACGTGGCGAACGGCGCGGTGACCGGCACCGCCGAGATCAGCCAAGCCATTGCCCCGCCGAACGGCAATCTGCATTTTCCGGTGCATGGCCATCTCTTCAATCCGAGCATCGCCCACGGCCTCAAATTGCTGGTGCTCGAAGGGCAATATGTGGTGTCGTTCCCGCCGCCGGCGATCGGCTCCTATCTCGCGCATTTCAACGGCGCCTTCATCCTCGACGATCACTGGGCGGGCGAGGGCAGCTATAGCTATGGCAACCACCGCGTCGGCCCGGTGCATGTGACGCGCCTCGCCGATTGAACGCGCCGATTGAACCCGGCGATTGAACGCGCCGATCGGAGCGGCCGGCGATCCGAGCCCCCTCGGATCGCCGGCCCCACGCGCGCCGCGCCTGGGCGACCGGCGCCGATGCGCGCGCGACCGGGATGGCTTCAGGCGCGCAAATCACCCCCCGGATGGCGCGGCGATGCAGTCGCGGCGGGGCAGGCTAGATTTTGATGAAATTCGCCGGAACCACGATCGTCATTGCGAGCGTCGTGAAGCAATCCGTCCGCGGGCCTGGTCCCTGGATTGCTTCGTCGCGGCACTCCTCTTGGTGACGAGTCAACGCTATGTCATCACGCCCGAGCGCCGCGAGGCGTGCGCCCAATGGCGATCGCGTGTCTAAATTATCGCGTGTCAGAAATAAGGCGGCTTGTGCAGCCCCGCCGGGCTCAGCGTGAATATCTCGCAGCCATCCTCGGTGATCCCCACCGAATGTTCGAACTGCGCCGAAAGCGAGCGGTCGCGCGTCACCGCCGTCCAGCCGTCGTCGAGCAATTTCACGTCGGGGCGGCCGATGTTGATCATCGGTTCGATCGTGAAGAACATGCCGGGCTTGAGCTCGGGCCCGGTGCCGGGGCGGCCGACATGGACGACCTCGGGCGCGTCATGAAACAGTCGGCCGAGTCCGTGCCCGCAGAAATCGCGCACCACGCCGTAGCGGTGGCGCTCGGCATGGCTTTGGATCGCGTGCGCCACGTCGCCCAGATGATTGCCCGGCCGCGCTTGTTCGACACCGAGCATCAGGCATTCATGAGTCAGCTCGACCAGCCGCCGCGCCTTCAGCGGCACGTCGCCGACCAGATACATGCGGCTCGAATCGCCGTGCCAGCCGTCGAGGATCGGGGTCACGTCGATATTGACGATGTCGCCCGATTTGAGCGGCTTGTCGCTCGGAATGCCGTGGCAGACGACATGGTTGATCGAGATGCAGCAGCTATGGGTATAGCCGCGATAGCCAAGCGTCGCGGGCACGCCGCCGCGGCTGGCGATGAAGCGACGGATCATCTCGTCGAGCGCCGCCGTCGTCACCCCCGGCACCACGTGCGGCGCGATCATGTCGAGCGTTTCGGCGGCGAGGCGGCCCGCCGCGCGCATCCCGGCGAAGCCGTCCGGCCCGTGCAAGCGGATCGCGCCGGTGCGCGCGAGCGGGGCGTCGTCGGTGATATAGTCGGTCATCGCCGCGATATAGCGGACACGGGCGCGCTTTGCGAGGGGGCGGGGCTGGGCTATGCCGCGCGGTATGAGCGAACGCATCTGGACCGCCGCCCTCGTCGTGATCGGCGACGAAATTCTCTCGGGCCGCACCCAAGACAAGAATGTCGCGCAAATCGCGCTCTGGCTCAACGTGCAGGGCATCCGCCTGGCCGAGGTGCGCGTGGTCGGCGATCGGACCGAGGCGATCGTCGAGGCGGTGAACGCCTTGCGCGCGCGCAACGATTATCTCTTCACCACCGGCGGCATCGGGCCGACGCATGACGATATCACCGTCGACGCGATCGCGGCGGCGCTGGGGGTCGGCGTGGTGCATCACCCGCAAGCGCTCGCGGTGCTCGAACGCTATTATGCCGCGCGCGGCGGGCTGACCGAGGCGCGGATGCGCATGGCGCGCGTGCCCGAGGGGGCGAGCCTGATCGAGAACCGCCTGTCGGGCGCGCCGGGCATTCGGATCGGCAACATCTTCATCATGGCCGGCGTGCCGCACATCACCGCCGGCATGCTCGACGCGCTGACCGGCACGCTCGAAGGCGGGCGGCCGGTCGTCTCGCGTACCTTGGGCTGTTGGGTGGCGGAAAGCGAAGTCGCCGATCTGCTGCGCGAGGCCGAGCGCGCGCATCAAGGCGTCGCGATTGGCAGCTATCCGTTTTTCCGCGAAGGGCGGGTCGGCGCCAATTTCGTGATCCGTGCGACCGACCCGGCGCTCGCCGAGCATTGCGCGGCGGACCTCGCCGAGCGACTGGCGGCGAGCGGCTGGCCGTCGGTATCGGGCGGTATCTGATGCAGTAAAGCCACGCCGGGCTTGAAATATTCTTCCCCTCTTGCCCCGTTCGACACGCGCGCTACACTCATTAGTGTTTCGTAACATGTCATAAACGGTCGCCCCGGCGACCCGAACAAAGGGTGAGGGAAGAATGATCGAGCGGACTCGCCGGCTGCGGCCGGCGCTGATGACGGGCGTGGCGACCTTGGGTCTTGTGCTGGGCGGCGGCGCTGCAAGCGCGCAAACGACGCTCGCTGTGAACAATCCGGCGATCGACTTGACCGCGCCAGGCCATGCCCGCGAAGACGCCCTGGCGGCACTCGCGCCGGAAAGGGCGGCATCGGAGCCCTATGGCCCGATGTCGGTCGCCCAGATGGAGCGCGTCGCGGCGAGCCGAACCGGTCTGCAAACAATCAACGTCGATATCGCGAAGCCCGAACCGCAGGTTCTGATCGCGCTGCCGAACACGCCGACCACCGCCGTCGATCCCAACAACATCACTGGCATCGGCCAGATGGTGGTTGCCGTTCCCTTGGGGGGCGCCTCCTTCAATCTCGGCACGTGCACGGGAAGCCTGATCAATCCGCGTACCGTGCTTTTCGCCGCGCATTGTGTCAACTCGCGCGCCGCTACCGCCTATGGGTCGGGAAGCGGCGGCGTCGCGATTGGTTTCGGCTTCAATGCAAGCAACGGCCCATTTGCGGCGGGTTCGCCCGTCGGTAATTGGGTGGTCGGGGAAGGAGCGCGCCCGGCGTTTACCACCAGCACCCAGCAAAATTTCTACACGGCCGAAGCTGTGGTCTACAACCCCTTGTCGTTAGAGCCTGCCGCGCGGTCTTTTCTGTACGGAGACGTGGCGCTCGCCTCGCTCGACACACCCGCTCGCAATATTCCGACTTGGTCTTTGCTGTTCTCGCCGCTGCCCGCGCCTGGCCAGATCAGCGCCAACAACGGTACGGGCTATCACGTGACGATAGCCGGCTACGGCCGCAACGGCACGGGTATCAGCGGTGACCAGGCGGTCGATTTTCGCCGCCGCCTGGCTGAGAATTGGCTCGGCGCGCTCGCCTCGATCGCCGATTTCGAAGGCGCCGTCTTCGCCCCGGGCCGCAGCGCGAACCTGATTCAAAATCTCTATTGGCTTGATTTCGACGATCCGCTGCGCGGGACCGCTGGTGCTGCTCCGCTCGATTTCAATCCATTTAGGGACAATGCGCTTCCCAGAGAAGGCATCACTGCGCCGGGTGATTCGGGTGGGCCGCTTATTCTTGACCGTACCTTCGCTCGCCAGGTTGTGATTGGTGTATTGTCCGGGGGGTATCCACGCTTCTTCAATACACCAAATTACGGCTACGGCGCTGTTAGTTTTTATCAGCCACTTTATCTTTATTGGGACTGGATTGCAGCAAACAATCCCTACCGATATGTCGGCGCGGCGGCTGGCAATGGCAATTGGGAGGACCCCACTCGGTGGGTTTCGTTGCAGGACCCCAATTATTTCATCATCGGTGCGAATGGGCAGTTGGTCAACGGCGTTCCTTCGGTGACGGGTGAACAAAGCACCGGCACGTCGGGCAAGTTCGGCCAGATTTGCGTTCAGGGGAACGTGGTCGGCGCGATCGGCAACAATGTCTGCCGCGACGTGCGAACCGGTGGGCTCGTCACCACGCCGGGCGGTATCGGTACCGCCGACGCGCTGCCGGTCGCCGGGCCGAGCAACGGCAAAGAGAATTTCGTCGCCGACTTGGAGGGGGGCGCGCAGCCTGGCGCGGAGACGATCGATCCCAATGTTCGGCCCGAACCCCAAGCCCCGGCGCTGCCGATCCCGGCGCCCACTATCGCCAACGGCCTGCCGGGCGCGACCAATTTCGTGCCCAACAACACCGCCGGCAACCGCACCGCCGGCGTACTGCCGCGCTATTTCGACGTGACGCTGAGCAACGCCGGCACCACCACGCTCAACTCGACCGTCACCATCGACCGGCTGCGGATCAACGGCGTGCAGGCGGGGCTCACCATCGCGCAGAACGCCCGGCTCAACGTGCTCAACGACGTGACGCTGCAAATCGGCACGCTCGCGGTGAACGGCACGCTCAGCAGCGCGAACGACTTTTTCTTCGCGGCGGGCGGCATCAACGGCACCGGCACGATCATCGCGCCCTTCACGACGAGCGTCGCGGGGGTGATCTCGCCGGGGGCGACCGGCAACGCCGGCTCGATCGGCACGCTCACCTTCGTCGGCAATCTGATCCTGGCGAGCGGCAACACGACGCTGATCGATCTGGGCGCGAACGGCGTGTCGGACCTGATCCAGGTCAACCGTACCACGCCGACCGCCGCTGATGGCATCGCCTCGGTCGGCGGCGCGGTGCAGTTCCGCTTCGATCCGGCGACGCTGCGCGCGAACAACGTCTATACCTTCGTCAATGCGCAAAACGCGGTGCAGGGGACGTTCGCCGGCACCTCGGGCGCGTTCAGCGCGATCCTGTCGCCGCGGCTCGTCTATAACGCGAGCAGCGTCCAAGTCGTCGTCCAGCCGGGCAGCTATCGCGCCGTGCTCGCCGGCGGCACGCCGACCCAGCGCGCGTTCGCCGGGCTGCTCGACGCCAATCGCGGCTTCGGCACGGTCGATCAGTCGATCTACGCCCAGCTCGATCTGCAGAACGCCGCGACCATCGCCGGCCAGCTCGAAAGCTTCGCGCCGCGCGCCGAAGCGCTCGTGCCCAATATCGGCATCGCCGCGACCGATACGATCGCGCGCTTCCACCGCGACCGGCTCGCGACGCGCGACAGTGCCGAGGTCGAGGGCGGCAGCATCACGATGATCGGCCAGCCGCTGCAATTCGCGCAAACCGGCTTCGCGCTCGCCGGCGGGCTCGGCGCGGTGCAGGCGACGAGCGACGCCGCGCCCACCACCGTCGCGCGCAACCGGCTGCCCGAGGATATGAACGCCTATCTCGCCGCCGGCTTCATCGATGGTCAGGCCGCGCCGCTGCGCAACGCCCAGCCCGCCGGCGGTCGCGATCAGCTCGACGGCTTCTTCGTGGTCGGCGGCATCGAAAAGGAGATGGACGCGCAAAGCTTCGTCGGCTTGTCGTTCAGCTATGCGCAGCTGGCGGGGCGCACGGCGGGCGGCGGCAATCAGCGCGCCACCTTCGGCCTTTACGAAGCCACTGTTTATGCCAAGTCCGAACTCGCCAAGGGCTGGTCGCTGGATGGCCAGCTCAGCGCCGGCGCGTATAACGCGGGGACGCAGCGCAACCTGCAATTCTTGGGAACGCCGCTGCGGCTCACCACCGGCCAGAGCGGGGTCGCTTTCTCGGGCGAAGTCGGCGGGCAATATGAGTTCGGCATGGGCTTCCTGCGCGTCGCGCCGCGCCTGGCCAGCCGCACCAGCTATTTCGACTTCGCGACCGTCGATGAAACGGGCGGGATCGGCGCGCTGACCTATTATCGGCCCAAGCTGCTCTCGATCCAGGGCCGCGCGGGCTTGATCGTGCAGACCGAGAAATATCGCAACTTCCGCCCCTATGTGACGGCCTATTACGTCCATGAGTTCAACGACGCGCGCTCGCCGCTGTTCGGCGTGAATTTCGTCGGCGCGGGCGCCCCGGGGGCCAATTTCCTCGGCGGGCGGGTCGATCGCAACTGGGGCGAGGTCAGCGGCGGGTTGACCTATTCGGTCGGCCGGATCGACCTGACCGTCGCCGCCGACACCACGTTCGAGCGCGACGACGTGCGCAACCAAAGCTATCGCGGCTCGATCCGTTTCCGCTTCTGATCGCGTCGTGAAAAATCGGGGCCGCGCCTGCCGGAAGGGAGGCGCGGCCCTTTTTCGTGGCGGCTTATCCACAGCCGCGTCGCGGGGCCCGCTGGCATGATCGGCCGCGCGCGGCCATAATCGGCCGCCATGGCGCATTCCGGCTTCGTACCCCTTCGCATCTTCTCCAGCTTCACCATGCTCGAGGGCGCGATCGAGCCCAAGGCGATCGCCAAGCGCGCGCAAAAGCTGCGCTTCCCCGCCGCCGCGATCAGCGATCGCAACGGGCTTTACGGCGCGATGGCCTTTTCGGAAGCCGCGCGCGGCGCCGGGGTGCAGCCGATCATCGGCGCGATGCTCGGCGTCGCGCGCCCCGATCAGCCCGAGGGCACGGCCGCGGCGCTCGATTGGCTCGCGCTCTATGCGCAGGACGAGGCGGGCTATCTGAACCTGTGCCATCTCGTCTCGCAAGCCCATCTCGCGCGCCCATTGGAACTCGCGCCGCACGTCCCGCTCGCCGCGCTGGAGGGGCATAACGCCGGGCTGATCGCGCTGACGGCGGGGGGCGAGGGCGCGCTCGCTCGGCTGATCGCGGAAGACCAGCCCGCGCGCGCCGAGGCTTATCTGGCGCGGCTCGAGGCGCTCTTCCCCGATCGGCTCTATATCGAACTCGCCCGGCGCGGCGATCCGATCGAGACGCGCGCGGAAGAGGCGTTGCTCGATCTGGCCTATGCGCGCGGCCTGCCGATCGTCGCGACCAACCCCTGCTGTTATGCCGAGGCCGATTTCGGCGCCGCGCATGATGCGATGCTGTGTATCGCCAACTCCACTTATATCGCGAGCGACGACCGCCCGCGCAGCTCACCCGACGCTTGGATGAAGCCCGCCGAGACGATGGCGGCGCTGTTCGAGGATCTGCCCGAGGCGATCACGAACACGCTCGTCGTCGCCCAGCGCTGCGCGGTGGCGGCGCCCAAGCGCAAGCCGATCCTCCCCAGCCTCGCCGGCGACCGCGATGGCGAGGCGGCGCTGCTGCGCGAGCGCGCGTCGGCGGGGCTAGAGAAACGGCTGGCGAAGATCGCGGCGCTCGAGAACAAGCCCTGGCCCATGGGCACCACGCCCGTTCGCGCTGAGCTTGTCGAAGCGCCGTCCTGCCTTGGGCGTGAAGCAGGACCGGGCTTCGACAAGCCCGGCCCGAACGGGGAGAAAGGCCATGAGGATTGGACCCGGCCCTATCGCGATCGGCTCGATTATGAGCTGGGCGTCATCATCAACATGGGCTTCCCCGGCTATTTCCTGATCGTCGCCGATTTCATCCAATGGGCGAAGGAACAGGATATTCCGGTGGGGCCGGGGCGCGGATCGGGCGCGGGCTCGGTCGTCGCCTGGGCGCTGACGATCACCGATCTCGATCCGATCAAGCTCGGGCTGCTGTTCGAACGCTTCCTCAACCCCGAGCGTGTGTCGATGCCCGACTTCGACATCGATTTCTGCGAAACCCGGCGCGAGGAAGTGATCCGCTACGTCCAGCGCAAATATGGCGCGGACCATGTGGCGCAGATCATCACTTTCGGGCGGCTGAAGGCGCGCGCGGTGCTGAAGGATACCGGGCGCGTGCTGCAGATGAGTTATGGCCAGGTCGATCGGCTGGCCAAGCTCGTCCCCAACCACCCGACCGATCCCTGGACGCTCGACCGCGCGCTTAACGGGGTGAGCGAACTCGCGAGCGAATATAAAAGCGACGTCGACGTGCGCCAGCTGCTCGATCTGGCGATGAAGCTCGAAGGCCTGCCGCGCCATTCGTCGACCCATGCGGCGGGGGTGGTGATCGGCGATCGCCCGCTCGCGCAATTGATCCCGCTCTACCGCGATCCGCGCTCGGACATGCCGGTCACCCAGTTCGACATGAAATATGTCGAAGGCGCGGGGCTGGTGAAGTTCGACTTTCTCGGCCTGAAAACGCTGTCGGTGCTCAAGAAAGCGGTCGAGATGCTGGCGGCGCGGGGCATCGCGGTCGATCTCGACGCGCTCGGCTGGGACGATCCGGAAGTCTATAAGCTGCTCCAGCGCGGCGACACGGTCGGCGTGTTCCAGCTCGAAAGCGAAGGGATGCGGCGTACGCTCTCCGCCGTGCGCCCCTCGAACTTCGGCGACATCATCGCGCTGGTTTCGCTCTATCGCCCGGGGCCGATGGACAACATCCCGAGCTTCGGCCGCCGCAAGAACGGGCAGGAGGTGATCGACTATCCCCACCCGCTGCTCGAAACCATCTTGGCCGAAACTTACGGCATCTTCGTCTATCAGGAACAGGTGATGCAGGCGGCGCAGATCCTCGCCGGCTATAGCCTGGGCGGCGCCGATATGCTGCGCCGCGCGATGGGCAAGAAGATCAAGGCCGAGATGGACGCGCAGCGCGCGATCTTCGTCAAGGGCTGCGCCGAGGTGAATAATATCCCCGCGGCCAAGGCGAATGAATTGTTCGATTTGATCGACAAATTCGCCGGTTATGGCTTCAACAAATCGCACGCGGCCGCCTATGCGCTGCTCGCTTATCAGACCGCGTGGTTGAAGGCGCACCACCCGCATGAATTTTTCGCGGCCTCGATGTGTTTCGACATCGCGCTCACCGACAAGCTGGCGATCTTCGTCGACGATATGCGCCGGCTGGGGGTGAAGATGTTGCCGCCGTGTGTGAACGCGTCGGCGGCGGAGTTCATTGTGGAAGATCTTTCAAGCCCCTCCCCTTTAGGAGTTTCGGGTCGGCCATGCTCCCAGCATGGCCTAAGCAGTCCGGGGGACTGCTTACCCGAAGCTGGGTTGGGGTGGGGGCCGTCAGTACCGGGCGCCGCGCTCCTCACGCCGCCCCCACCCCCATCCCCTCCCCTGAAGGGGAGGGGAGAATTAGCCGTGCGCTATGCGCTCGCCGCGCTCAAATCGGTGGGCGAGGGGGCGATGGAGAAGTTGGTCGCCGAGCGCGACGCGCGCGGGGGCTTCAAATCGCTCGACGATCTGGCGGGTCGCGTCGATCCGCGCCTGCTCAACAAGCGCCAGGTCGAAACGCTCGCCGCCGCCGGCGCGTTCGACGCGCTCGACGCCAATCGCGCCGGGGTGTTCGCCGCCGCCGAGACGATCCTCGCCGTCGCCGCGCGCCGGCACGAGGCGCGGACCAGCGGCCAGGGCGGGCTGTTCGGCGATGCGGACGTCGGCGGCGAGGCGATCAAGCTGCCGCAATCGGCGCGCTGGAGCCTCGCCGAGCGGATGGAGCAGGAAAAGGAGGCGTTCGGCTTCTATTTCTCCGCCCACCCGGTCGATCGTTACCGGGTGCTCGCACGCGGCGCGACGCTGTTCGCGCGGCTGGGCGAGGTCGCGATTCCCGCCGGCGGGCGCGCCACCGCGCAAATGGCGGTGCTGGTCGAGGAAGCGCGTTGGCGCACCTCGGCCAAGGGGAAGCGCTATTTGATGGCGACGCTCTCCGACCCCTCGGGCCAATTCGTCGCGACTTGCTTCGACGATGGGCCCGCCGCCGATCTGGAGGAAGCCGCGCGCGTCGGCGGGTGCGGCCTCGCCAGCGTCGAGCTCGATCGCCGCGATGGCGACGAGACCCCGCGCGTCACCGTGAAAAAGCTGGTGCCGTTCGAAAGCCTCGCGGTCGGCATGCCGATGCTGCTCGATCTGGTGGTCGAGGACGCGGGTGGCATCGCCGCGCTCGCGGGTCTGCTGAGCGACGCGCGCGGCGGGCGCGGGCAGGTGCGCGCGCGGATCGCGATCGAGGGCGGCGCGGCGACCTTGGTGCTGGGCCGTGACTTCCTGCTCGACGCCGAGCTTGCGGCGCGCATTGAGACTCTGCAAGGTGTGCGTGACGTAGCGCTGGGACCGGCCGAAACGGGTCGGCTCGCGCTCGCCGGCTGAGGGCGCCATCGCCCGGCCGCGCAACGAGAGGAGCGGGACGATGCTGGGTGAAGCCTTGGGCGAAATGCAGGATTATGAGCTGCGCGTGACGCGGCTGATCGATCACGCCGCGCGCGAACATGGCCGCCGCGAGATCGTGACGCGCTGGGCCGATGGCCGCGAGACGCGCACCGATTGGGCGGGCATCGCGCGCGACGCCAAGAAGCTCGCCCAGGCGCTCGAACGCTTGGGGGTGAAGCCCGGCGAGCGCGTCGCGACGCTCGCCATGAACCACGCGCATCATCTGATCGCCTGGTATGGCGCGATCGGCATGGGCGGGGTGATCCACACGATCAATCCGCGCCTGTTCGAGGATCAGCTGGCGTATATCGCCAACCACGCCGAGGACCGGGTGCTGTTCTATGACCGCGTTTTCGCGCCGATCGTCGAGCGGATGCGGCCGCGTTGGACGACGATCGAGCATTATGTGTGCTTCGACAACGGCGAATTCGATGCGTTGCTGGGCGGCGAGAGCGGCGATTATGCCTGGGTCGAAGGGCCCGAGCGTGACGCCTGCATGCTCTGCTATACGAGCGGCACCACCGGCAATCCCAAGGGCGTGCTCTACACCCACCGCTCGACCGTGATCCACGCGCTCGCCGAGATGCAGCCGGCGGTGTTCGCGCTCGATGCGCAGGCGGTCGCGCTGCCGATCGTGCCGATGTTCCATGCCGCCGCCTGGGGGCTGCCCTTCGCGGGGGCGGCGGCGGGGATCAAATTCGTCTATTCGGCGGTCAACGAACCCGCCGTGCTGTGCGAGCTGATGAACCGCGAGCGGGTGACGCATTCGGCGGGCGTGCCCACGGTATGGCTCGGCCTGTTCCAATATATGGACGCGACCGGCGACGCGCCGCGCCATTTGAAGATCGTGACGATCGGCGGCTCGGCCGCGCCCCGCGCGATGGTCGAGCGGATCATGGGCATGGGGGTGCGGGTGAACCACGCCTGGGGGATGACCGAGACCTCCCCCATCGGCACGATGGGCGCGCCGAGCCATGATTGGGAGGATTTGAGCTTCGCCGAGCGGGTCGAGCAGACGTGCAAACAGGGCCGCGTGCCCTTCGGCATCGAGCTGCGCGTGGTCGACGAGGACGGCCGCGAGCAGCCGCGCGACGGGGCGAGTTCGGGGCGGCTGCAAATCCGTGGGCCGTGGGTGATCAAACGCTATTTCAAGGCGGATGCGCCCGCGCTCACCGACGACGGCTGGTTCGACACCGGCGACGTCGCGGTGCTCCACCCGTGCGGCACGATGCAGATCACCGATCGCGCCAAGGACGTGATCAAATCGGGCGGCGAATGGATCAGCTCGGTCGAGCTGGAAAACGCGGCTATCGGCTGCCCGGGGGTGGCCGAAGCCGCCGCGATCGGCGTGCCCCACCCGAAATGGGACGAGCGCCCGCTGCTGCTGGTGGTGAAGAAACCGGGGGCGGAGGTTTGCGCCGAGGATGTGCGCGCGCATCTGGCGGGGCAGGTGGCGAAATGGTGGCTGCCCGACGAGATTTTGTTCGTCGACTCGCTGCCGCATTCGGCGACGGGGAAATTGCTGAAGACGGCGCTGCGGGAGCAGTATCGGGAGTATCGCTTGGGGGCGGCGGCTTGAGGGGGGGCTTCGTCACGGCGGCGAAGGGAGCCAAGCCCCGTGTCAAGCACGGGGCGACGCAGGAATGAGGACTATCGGTTTTACTTGATTATTGCTTGGTCGGGGTTGGCCAGCCTGTGGTCGGTTCGGTTGGTCAAACGGCGAACTACCGCGCCAATAATCAATTTTCGTCGCCCCGTGCTTGACACGGGGCTTGGCTTTTCTCGTTGCTCGCTACCGGGAACCACATATCCCATAAATCGCGCCAGTCCGGATTGCCCGCTTCGATCAGCGCGAACTTCCACTCTCGGCGCCATTTCTTCACCAGTTTCTCCCGGGCGATCGCTGCCTCGATCGCCTCGTGCCATTCGACATGGACGAGACGGTGTTTGGCGAAGTCGGCGACGTGCTTCGAACCTTGTCCCTCGCGGTGCTGGTAAACGCGGCGGATCAGATCCGAGGTCACGCCGACATACATGCCGCCGCGATAGCGGTTCGCCATGATATAGACCCAGCCGCCGCGCTGCATGGCGTTCGTTCTGCCAGGGCGGCGGGCGGAAGAAAAGCCGAGCCCCGTGTCGAGCACGGGGCGACGGGTAAGGGTGGCTATGGGAAAGTTTGATCCGATAGCTTGACCGGTTACGATAAGGTCGCCCCGTGCTCGACACGGGGCTTGGCTAACCCTTGCCACCCGCGCCCCCACGCGCCATCACCTCGCTCATGAGCGGCCACCCCCTCTCCCCCCTAATCGCCCGCGTCCTCGCGCCCAATCCGTCGCCCTTTACCCATACGGGTACGCAAACCCACCTCATCGGCACCAGCGACCTCGCGATCATCGATCCCGGCCCCGATGACGCGCGCCACCTCCACGCGCTGCTCGAAGCGATCGCCGGCCGACCGGTGCGCGCGATCCTAGTCACCCATACCCACCGCGATCACAGCCCCTTGTCGCGGGCGCTCGCCGCCGCGACCGGCGCGCCCGTCATCGGCTGCGCGCCGCTCGCGCTGAGCATGGAAGGCCGCGCCGATGCAGCGTTCGACACTGATTACGCCCCCGATCACATCCTCACCGAGGGCGACGAAGTGCAGGGCGATGGCTGGACGCTCACCGCCGTCGCCACCCCGGGCCATACCAGCAACCACCTCGCCTTCGCGTTCCCCGAGGAAAAGGCGCTGTTCTCGGGCGATCATGTGATGGGCTGGTCGACCACCGTCGTCATGCCGCCCGATGGCGATATGGGCGCGTTCATGGCGAGCCTGGAGAAATTGCTCGCCCGCGACGACGCCATTTATTACCCCGCGCATGGCGAGCCGGTCGAGAACCCCCAGCGCTACGTCCGCCATTTGCTCGGCCACCGCCAGTTGCGCGAGCGGCAGATCGCCGATCAACTCGCACAAGGCCCGCGCGCGATCCCGGCGATGGTGCAAGCGATGTATGTCGGGCTCGATCCGCGGCTGGTGCGCGCGGCGGAAGGATCGGTGCTCGCGCATCTGCTCGACATGGAAAAGCGCGGGATCGCGGCGCGGGAGGGGGCGGCGTGGCGCCGGGCGTGAAGCGCGCGCTGCCCTGGGCGGGGGGCGCGGCGATCGGGCTCGCGGCGGGCTTGAGCGCCTTCGCGCTCGCGCCCGCGCCGCCGCCGCGCTTCGTCGAGCGCGCGCCCGATCCCGCCAAGATCGCGGAACAAGTGCGCGAGGGGCTGCGGGCGCAAGGCGCGCTCACCGTGCTCACCGCGCGCTATGTCGCGCTGGTCGAGGCCAAGAGCGGCGATTTCGTGTTCGAGACCAAGCGGACGTTGCTGATGCCGGGGCAGGCGCGCTATCTGGTCGATCTGCGCGGCATCGGCCCGCGCGACCTGCGGTGGGAGGCGGCGACGCGCACGCTCCATTTGACGCTGCCGCCGATCGCGCTCGCCGGGCCGCAAGTCGATCTCGGCGCCGTGAAAGTCTTTGGCGAGGGCGGGCTGCTCGCGGGGCTGGGCGATGCCGCCGAACGGCTCGACGCGAACAACCGCCTCGCCGCGCAGAACGACTTGATCCGCCAGGCGCACGCCGCCGAGCCGATGGACCAAGCGCGGGCGGCGGCGCGCAAGCTGGTGGGCGCCTTGTTCGCCGCGCCGCTCCAGGCGGCGGGGCAGAAGCCCAAGCTCGACATTCGCTTCGCCGACGAGCCGCGCTGAACTTGCCCGCGCGCGCGCGGCGGCATAGGGCATCGCGATGGACGATGTGCTGATCGTGGGGGCGGGGCATGGCGGCGCGCAAGCCGCGATCGCGCTGCGCCAAGGGGGCTTTGGCGGGCGGATCACGCTGGTGGGCGACGAGCCCGAGCTACCCTATGAGCGCCCGCCGCTCTCCAAGGATTATCTCGCGGGAGACAAGCCCTTCGAGCGGCTGCTGATCCGCCCGCCGAGCTTTTGGGCCGAGCGCGACATCGGCTTCCGCCTCGGCGCGCCGGTGGTGCGCGTCGATGCGGCGGCGCGCATGGTCGAGACGGCGGAGGGCGCGCGGCTCGATTATGCGCACCTCATCTGGGCGACGGGGGGCGCGCCGCGCCGGCTCACCTGCCCGGGGGCGGAGGCGGTGCACTATATCCGGTCGCGCGCCGACGTCGATCGGCTGCGGACCGCGATCGAGGGCGCGCGGCGCGTCGCGGTGGTGGGGGGCGGCTATATCGGGCTCGAGGCCGCCGCCGTGCTCGCCAAGCGCGGGCACGCGGTGAGCGTGATCGAGGCGCAGCCCCGGCTGCTCGCGCGCGTCGCGGGGGCGGCGCTCAGCGATTTCTTCGCGGCCGAACACCGCGCGCACGGCGTCGAGCTCTTGCTGGGCGCGGGGGTGCGCGAGGTGACGCGCGACGGGGGCCGCGTGACCGGGGTCGCGCTCGCCGACGGGCGCGTGGTGTCGGCGGACGTGGTGATCGCGGGCATCGGCATCATCCCGTCGGTCGCGCCGTTGCTCGACGCCGGCGCCGAGGGCGGAAACGGGGTGCGCGTCGACGCCTTTTGCCGCACCAACCTGGCGGGCGTCTTCGCGATCGGCGACGGCGCGGCGCACGCCAATGATTTCGCGGGCGGCGCGGTGATCCGGCTCGAATCGGTACAGAACGCCAATGACATGGCGAGCACGGCGGCCAAGGCGATCCTGGGCGCGCCGGTGCCCTATCGAGCCGTGCCCTGGTTCTGGTCGAACCAATATGATCTGAAGCTGCAGACGGTGGGCTTGAGCGCGGGGCATGACGCCGCGATCACGCGCGGCGATCCGGGGGCGCGCTCCTTCTCGGTGGTTTATCTGCGCGAGGGGGCGGTGATCGCGCTCGATTGCGTGAACGCGGTCAAGGATTATGTCGCCGGGCGCGCGCTGGTCGCGGCGCGCGCGCGGATCGATCCGGCGCTGCTCGCCGATCCCGGCGTGGCGTTGAAGGGCTTGGCGGCCTGAGCACGAGGTGACGGGGCGACGATTGGCTTTAAAGGAGGTCAGCGCCACTTAGAGCACCGTGCGTTCATTCGGCATCGAGCGCCAAACCGTTCGCCCTGAGCGTGTCGAAGGGCCGTACTTCTCAACGACGGTCGACAAGAAGAACGGTGCTTCGACAAGCTCAGCACGAACGGATGGGAGGCGGTTCTGATTGGGCGTAGCGCGCGCTCGCGCGCCGCCCCCGCTCTTTCCCCGCGCGCCGCCCGCCGCTAAGCCCCCGCGCATGACCGCGCGGCGCGCCTGGACCCGAGAATTCGCCGCGACCTGCCGGCTCGCCGCGCCGCTCGTGCTCACCAATCTCACCCAACAGGCGATCCAATCGACCGACGTGCTGCTGCTCGGCTGGCGCGGCGCGCCGAGTCTGGCGGCGGGAGCGCTGGGCGCGAATCTTTATGTCGCGTTCCTGATCTTCGCGGTGGGGGTGGTGACCGCCGTTTCGCCGATGCTCGCGCGCGAGCTGGGCGCCAGGCGCCACAGCGTGCGCGAGGTGCGGCGCACGGTGCGCCAGGGGCTGTGGGTGAGCGTCAGCCTCTGCCTGCCCGCCTGGGCGATCCTGTGGCATGCCGATGTGCTGCTGATGGCGCTGGGGCAGGCGCCCGATCTCGCGCGCGAGGCGACGGCGTTCGTGCGCGCGATCATGTGGGGGCTGTTGCCGGCGTGCTTCTATCTGGTGCTGCGCGGGTTTCTGGCGGCGCTCGAACGGCCCTTTTGGTCGCTCGCGGTGGCGGTGATCGCGGTCGTCTTCAACGCGGTGCTCAACTATGGGCTGATCTTCGGCCATTTCGGGCTGCCCGCGCTCGGCGTGGTCGGGGCGGGGCTGGGGAGCAGCCTGACGCAGAGCTTCCTGTTCCTGGCGCTCGCGCTGGTGATCCAGTTCCATCCGCGCTTTCGGCGCTATCACCTATTCGGCCGCTGGTGGCACGCCGATTGGCCGCGTTATGCCGCGCTGTGGCGGCTCGGCGGGCCGATCGCGGTGACGCTCGGGCTGGAAGTGACGGTGTTCAACGCCGCCGTTTTCCTGATGGGGCTGTTCGGCACCGCCCCGCTCGCCGCGCATGCGATCGCGATCCAGATCGCGAGCACGACCTTCATGGTGCCGCTGGGCATCGCCCAGGCGGCGACGGTGCGCGTCGGGCTCGCGCTCGGGCGTGAGGACCGCGCCGCGATCGGCCGCGCGGGGTGGACCGCGATCGCGCTCGGCACCGGCTTCATGGCGGCGTGCGGCGCGGTGATGCTCGCGGTGCCCGAGGTCTTCGTCGCCGCCTTCCTCGCGCGCGACGCCGCCAATGCCGAGGTGTTTCGGCTCGCGGTCGCCTATCTGGGGGTGGCGGCGGTGTTCCAGCTGGTCGATGGCGCGCAAGCGGTGGGGGCGGGGGCGCTGCGCGGCTTGCAGGATACGACCGTGCCGATGTTCTTCGCGTTGATCGGCTATTGGGTGGTCGGCCTGGGGACGTCGCTCTGGCTCGGCTTCCATTTGCGCTGGGCGGGGCTCGGGATTTGGTGGGGCTTGGCGCTCGGGCTCGCGGTGGTGGCGGTGATGATGCTCGCGCGCTGGAGCCGGCGCGATCGCTTGTCGATCAAGACCGAGGGCGGGGCGGTGATGGCGCATTGAGAAATGCGCCACCCTGGCGTTCGCCGGGGCGACGGGGGTGTTCTATTTGCCCGCCGCCGGCACCGGCCCTTGCGGGGTCGCGTCGATCAGCGTGTCGCCGCCGAGCGTGCGGTAGAGCGCGACCAAATTGGTCGCCGCGATCAGCCGCGTGTTCACCAGCCCCTGTTGCGCCTGATAGAGCGTGCGCTGCGCGTCGAGATTGGTGAGATAGGTATCGACCCCGCCGCGATAGCGCGCGCCCGAAAGCCGGAAGGTCTCCTCGGCGGCGCGGGTCAATTGCTCCTGCGCGCGCAATTGCTCCGCGATGGTGCCGCGCCGGGCGAGCGCGTCGGCGACTTCACGGAACGCGGTCTGGATCGTCTGCTCGTAAGTCGCGAGCGCCGCGTCGAACTGGGCGCGCGCCTGGGCGACGCCGGCCCGCCCCGCGCCGCCGGCGAACACCGGATAGCTGATGCCCGGCGTCGCGGTGTAATTGAACGCGTTGGTGGTGAATAAATTGGTCAAATTGTTCGAGGCGAGCCCGGCGATGCCCGTCAGCGTCAGCCGCGGGAAGAGCGCCGCGCGCGCCGCGCCGATCTGGGCATTGGCCGAGAGCAGCTGATATTCGGCCTGCACCACATCGGGCCGGCGCAGCAACACGCTCGAATCGAGTCCGGCGGGGAGTTCGGCGAGCTGGGGCAAAGTCTCCTCGATCGAGCCGGGGAGATCCTCGGCCGGCACGCTCGCCCCGACCAGCAATTGCAGCGCGTTGACGTCCTGCGCGACCAGGGTGCGCTGATTGGCGGCATTCGCCCGCGCGGTCTCGAGCGTCTGCTCGGCCTGGGTCAAATCAGTGCGCGGCGCGACCCCGCCATCGACGCGCGCGCGGGTGAGGCGCACGCTCTCCTCGGCGACCTTGGCGGTCTGCTCGGCGAGCGCGAGCAGCGATTTGTCGGCGCCATATTGCAGCCAGGCATTGGCGACGTCGCCCACCAGCACCAGCCGCGTCGCGCGCGCGCCCGCCTCGCTCGCGAAATATTGGTTCTTCGCCGCCAAAGTGAGCGCGGCGACGCGGCCGAACAAATCGATCTCGAATTGCGTCGCGCCCAGGTTGAGCGAGTAATTGGTGCGCTGCCCGCCGACGACCGGCGCGCCATTATTGTTCGATCGCCCGGTGCCGGGGTCGACGAAGCTGACCGTGTTGTTGGTGTTGATCGTCGGGAAATTCTGCGCGCGCTGGATACGCAGCTGGGCGCGCGCCGCCTCGATATTGGCGAAGGCGACGCGCAGATCGCGGCTGTTGGTAAGAGCGCGCTCGATCACGCGTTGCAGGCGCGGGTCGCGGAAAATGTCGCGATAATCGACGCGGGCGAGCCCGGCGCTGTTGGCACGGTACGCATCGCCGCTCGGCCAGGCGACGGGCACCGGCGCCGCCGGGCGCTGATAGCGCGGCACGAAGGAGCAGCCGCCGAGCAGCGCGACCAGGATCAGCGCCGCGCCCCTCATGCCGGCGCGCCTTGGGTGGGGGGCTTGGGCTCATGGTGGAGCCGCTTGAGCGCGTCGCGCGAGGTGCGGCGCACGATCACGAAGAACAGCGGGATGTAGAACACCGCGAGCAAGGTCGCGGTCAGCATCCCGCCGATCACCGCCGTGCCGATCGCGATCCGCGAATTGGCGCCCGCCCCGGTCGAAATCGCAAGCGGCAACACGCCGAAGATCAGCGCCAGGCTGGTCATCAAAATCGGGCGCAAGCGGATGCGCGCCGCCTCGATCGCCGCCTCGATCACGCGCTTGCCCTGTTTCTCGGCGGCCTCGGCGAATTCGATCATCAGGATCGCGTTCTTGGCGGCGAGCCCCATCGTCGTCAGCAGCCCGATCTGGAGATAAACGTCGTTGACCAGCCCGCGAAGCGTCACCGCGAACACCGCGCCCACCAGCCCCAAGGGGATGATGAGCAGCACCGCGATCGGGATCGTCCAGCTTTCGTAAAGCGCGGCAAGACACAGGAACACGACGAGCAGCGCCAGCGCATAGAGATAGGGCGCCTGGCCCGACGACAGCCGCTCCTGATAGCTGAGCCCCGCCCAGGCGATCGAGGTGCCGGGATATTTGGCGGCGAGCGCCTCGATCCGGTTCATCGCCTCGCCCGAGCTGCGCCCCGGCGCCGCTTGGCCGTTGAACTCATAGGAAGCGACGCCGTTGAAGCGCGAGAGCGAGGGCGGCGCGCTCGACCAGCCGATCTTTGCGAAGGAGGAGAAGGGCGCCATCGCCCCGTTCGCGCCGCGCACGAACCATTGCTCCAAATCCTCGGGCGCCGAGCGATAATTGGCGTCACCCTGCACGAAGACGCGCTTTACCCGGCCGCGATCGTTGAAATCATTGACATAGCGCCCGCCCCAGGCGGTCGAGAGCGTGTTGTTCACGTCGCCCTGGGCGATGCCCATCACTTGCATCTTCTGCTGATCGAGATCGACCTTGAGCGTCGGTTGATCGTCGAGCTCGGTCAGGCGGACCTGCGCCAGCACCGGATCGGCGGCGGCTTCGGCGAACAACCGGTCGCGCACCGCCTCGAACTGCTCGCGCGAGAGGCCGCCCGAATTGAGCAACTCCATCGTGAAGCCGTTCGACTGGCCGAGCCCGCGGATCGCGCCCGGCACCAGCACGTTCACGCGCGCGTCGCGAATATTCGCGAAGGCTTGCGTGGCGCGCAGCGCGATCGCGTCGGCCGAATTGTCGCGCCCCTTGCGCTCGGCCCAATCGGCGAGCGAGATGAAGCCGCGCCCCTGGTTCTGCCCCGCCGCGCCGCCGCCGCCGCCGCCGCTGACGGTGAGCATGGCGTCGACATTGGCCTTTTCCTGCGTGAAGAAATAGCGCTCGACCGCCTGCTGCACTTCGCCCGTGCGCGTGACCGTCGCGCCCGGCGGCAAAGTGAATTGCAGCTGCAGCGCGCCCTGATCCTCGGTCGGCAGGAAGCCCGTCGGCAAGCGCAGGAACATCAGCGCGAGCAGCGCGACGACCCCGGCATAGATCAGCAGGAACAGGAATTTGCGATCGACGATCTTGGGGATGGCGCCGGCATAGCCGCTGCTCATCTTGTCGAAACGGCGGTTGAAGCTTTGCTGGAAGCGCCCGAAAAAGCCCTTGGGCGGTTCATGGCTCTTGGCGCGCAGCAGCGTCGCGGTGAGCGCGGGCGATAGGACCAGCGCGACCACCACCGACAGGATCATCGCCGAGACGATGGTGATCGAGAATTGGCGATAGATCACCCCGGTCGAGCCGCCGAAGAAAGCGAGCGGCAGGAACACCGCCGACAGCACCAGCGCGATCGCGATGAGGGCGATGTTGATCTCCTCCATCGATTTGATCGTCGCCTCGCGCGGGCTCATCCCCGGATTTTCCTCCATCAGCCGCTCGACATTCTCGACGACGACGATCGCGTCGTCGACCAGCAGCCCGATCGCGAGCACCAGCCCGAACAAAGTGAGCGTGTTGATCGTGAAGCCCAGCGCCGCGAACACCGCGAAAGTGCCGAGCAACACCACCGGCACCGCGATCGTGGGAATGAGCGTCGCGCGCCAGCTTTGGAGGAAGACGAACATCACGATGATCACCAGGATCACCGCCTCGACCAGCGTCCAGACGACTTCCTCGATCGATAGCTTGATGAATTCGGTCGAGTCCGAGGGGTAATCGACCGCGAAGCCCGCAGGCATCGAGCGGGTGAGCTCTTGCACTTTCGCCTTCACCAGCTCGGCGGTGGAGAGCGCGTCGGCGCCGGGGGCGAGCGACACCGCGAAGCCGGCGCCGGGATGGCCGTTGATCCGGCTGCGCACCGTGTAATTTTCGGAGCCCAGCTCGACCCGCGCGACGTCCTTCAACTTCACGATCGCGCCCGCCGGCGTCGTCTTCAGGATGATGTTCGCGAATTGCGCGGGGGTTTGCAGCCGCGACTGGGCGGTGACGGTCGCGTTGAGCATCTGCCCCGCGGGCGCGGGCTGGCCGCCGATTTCGCCCGCGGCGATCTCGGTATTCTGCGCCTGCACCGCCGCGATCACGTCGCCCGGGATCAGCTGATAGGCGGCGAGGCGATCGGGCAGCAGCCAAATGCGCATCGCATATTGCGCGCCGAACACATTGGTGTCGCCCACGCCGGGCACGCGGCCGATCGGATCTTGCAGGTTGCTGACCAGATAATCCGACACGTCCTGGTTGGTGCGCTTGTCGGTCGTGTCATACACCGCGAAGATCAGCAGGAAGTCGGGGTTCGATTTGGTGACCGTCACGCCTTGTTGCTGCACCGGCTGGGGCAGGCGGGGCAGCGCCTGTTGCACGCGGTTCTGCACCTGCACCTGGGCGATATCGGGGTTGGTGCCCTTGTCGAAGGTCGCCGAGATCGACACTTGCCCGCGCGAGCTGGACGAGGCGCTGAAATAGAGCAGCCCGTCGATCCCGGTCAGCTGCTGCTCGATCACTTGGGTGACGCTATTCTCCAGCGTGTCGGCCGAGGCGCCCGGATAGGTCGCGCGGATGTTCACTTGGGGCGGGGCGACATCGGGATATTGCTCGATCGGCAGCGTCGTCGCCGCGCCGATGCCGAGCAGCATGATCAGGATCGCGATCACCCAAGCGAAGATCGGCCGATCGATGAAGATGCGCGAAATCAACGGGTCAACCCCGCCCGCCGCCGCCGGGCGCGCCTTGCCCCTTGGTGGGCGGCTTGATCCGCTGCGGGCTGCCCGCCGGCACCGCCTTCACCGCCATGCCGGGCTTGGCGGCGAGCAGGCCTTCGGTGATCACCCGGTCGCCGGCTTTCAGTCCCTGCGTCACCACCCAATAGGCGCCCTGGGTGCGCGGCGCGACCACCGCGCGCTCGACCGGTTTGTTGCCCGGCCCCAGCAGCAGCACGGTCGCATTGCCCTTGGCGTCGCGCGTCAGCCCCTGTTGCGGCACCAGGAACACACCCGTCGCGACTCCTTGCGCGAATTGCGCGCGCACGAACATGCCGGGGAGCAAGATGCCGCGCGGATTGGCGAAGCGCGCGCGCAAGGTGACGGTGCCCGTCGCCGGATCGACCGTCACCTCGGTGAATTCGACCTCGCCGGTCTCGCCATAATCGGTGCCGTCCTCGAGCTTGAGCGTGACGCGCGCCTTGGTCGGCAGCACGCCGCCGCTCGCGAGCGCGCGGCGCAGCGCGAGCAGATCGCCGCTCGACTGCTGAATGTCGACGAAGATCGGATCGAGCCGCTGGATCAGCGCGAGCGGATCGGCCTGATTGGCGGTGACCAGCGCGCCCTGGGTGAAGAGCGAGCGCCCGATTCGCCCGCTGATCGGCGCGGGTACGCGGGTGAAGCGCAGATTGACTTGCGCGGTTTGCAGCGCCGCGCGCGCCTGGGCGACCAGCGCCGCGCTCTGGCGCGCGCTCGCCACCGCGTTGGTATAATCCTGCGCGCTCACCGCCTGGATTTCGGCGAGCGGCTTGAAGCGCTCGGCCTGCACCCGCGCCGCCTCGGCCTGGGCTTGCGCCGCCTGCAGATTGGCGCGCGCCTGATTGGCGGCGGCGACGAACAGGCTGGGGTCGATCTCGTAAAGCGTCTGGCCCTGGCGCACCAACGCGCCTTCGGTGAACATCCGCCGCAGGATGAGCCCCGACACCTGCGGGCGGACTTGGCTCGTCTCATAAGCGGTGACGCGCCCGGTGAGCTCGGTCGTCTGCGCGGCCGTGGTCGGCTTCATCACCACATAGCCCACGGTCGGTGTGCGCTTGGCGCGGCGCGCGTCGGGGGATGGCCCCCCGCCGCATCCGGCGAGCAAGGCGAGCGGCAACAACAGGGCGACGCCCGGCAGGTTCCGCCGGACCGGAAGGATCGGACTCAGCACGCCGGCTTCCTTAATCGAAAGTTTCGACGACGCGCCCCCTAAATCAGCGTTGCGACAAAGTTGCGACAATTTTTCCGTTGCGGAACAAGCCTTCTGCGGCTGTTGCACGGGCTCGGCGAAGCGCGATCGCGCGCCGCCGGAATCGGGAGAAAAAGGGCATGAGCGTCTCCGCATGGCTGGCGATGGCGGTTGCCGCCCAGGCGAGCGCCCCGCAAGCGCCCGCGCCCGCGCCGGTGCGCCCGCGTACCCAAGCCCCCGCTGCCCAGCCCGAGAGCGGCGAGGAAGAGGATGTCGTCGTCACCGCCGGGCGCAATTTGCCGGGGGCGGTGATCGGCGATATTCCGCCGGATCAATCGCTCTCGCCCGCCGACATCCGCTCCTATGGCGTGAGCTCGGTCGCCGATCTGCTCACCGAACTCGGCCCGCAATTGCGCTCGGCGGTGTCGAGCGGGCCGCCGGTGGTGCTGCTCAACGGCAAGCGCATCTCGGGCTTCCAGGAAATCCGCGATCTCCCGGCCGAGGCGATCCTGCGGGTCGATATCCTGCCCGAGGAAGTCGCGCTCAGCTATGGCTATCGCGCCGATCAGCGCGTGATCAATTTCGTGCTGCGCCCACGGTTTCGCGCGGTGACGACCGAGCTTTCGGCGCGCGCCGCGACCGACGGCGGCACCGCGACGCCGGGCGGCCAACTCGATCTGCTCAAGATCACCCGCGAGGGGCGCTTCACCGTTCACCTCGAATATAGCGAAACCTCGGCGCTCACCGAGGCCGAGCGCGGCGTCGCCTTCACCCCCGGGCTCGCCTCGGCGGTGGGCAACATCAGCGCGGGCGGCGCGGCGATCGATCCGCGCCTTTCCGCGCTCGCCGGGCAGAATGTGACCGTCGCCGCCGTGCCCGCGAGCGCCGCGACGACCGTGCCCACGCTCGCCGATTTCGTCGCGGGCGCCAATAATCCGAGCGTCACCGATCCGCGCCCGTTTCGCACCTTGCTGCCGGCGAGCCGCAGCTTCCAGATCAACAGCGTCTATGCGACGACGATCTTCGGCGACGTCTCGGCAACCGTGAACACCCAAGTGCAGACGAGCGACAGCCGCGGCCTGTTCGGCCTGCCGAGCGTTGCGTTCAATCTGCCCGCGGGCGGGGCCTTCTCGCCCTTCGCGCAGCCGGTGACGCTCAGCCGCGCGCCCGCCGGTTTCGCGCCGCTGCAACAGGGCACCAACAGCATCACCGGCCATCTCGGCACCACGCTCAACGGCCGCGTCGGGCGCTGGCAATGGACCTTCACCGGCACTTTCGACCGCACCGATACGGCGACGCTCACCGACGTCGGGCTCGATGCGAGCGGCTTCCAGGCGCGGCTCGACGCGCGCGATCCGCGCGCCAATCCCTATGGTCCGCTCACCCCAACCGATCTTGCCGCGCTGCCGGTGAACCAGGCCTTTTCGAGCGTGACGACGGGCGGGGTCGATCTGCTGGCGAATGGCACGCTGCTGCGCCTGCCCGCCGGGCGGCTCGCCGCGACCTTCCGCGCGGGCGGGCAGAGCCTGCTCATCGACGCCGATTCGGTGCGCGGCGGCATCGCCCAATCGGTGCGGCTGGGGCGATCGATCGCCAACGGCAATTTCAGCTTCGAAGTGCCGATCACCAGCCGCCGCGAGCATTTTCTGGAGGCGATCGGCAATCTCTCGGCCAATGTGAATCTGGGCTATGACGGCTTGTCCGACTTCGGGCTGTTGCGCACGCTCGGCTATGGCTTCAACTGGTCGCCGATCGAGCCGGTGCGGCTGATCGGCCAGGTGACCGAGCAGGACCAGGCGCCGAGCGTGCAGCAACTCGGCAATCCGGTGATCGCTACCCCCAATGTGCGCATCTTCGATTACGTCCGCGGCGCGAACGCGACCGTGACCTTGGTGAGCGGCGGCAATCCCGGCCTCGTCGCGAGCAACCGGCGCACCCAACGGCTGGGGTTAACGCTCAAGCCCTGGGAAAAGACCGATCTCGATTTCACCGTGAGCTATAGCGATACGCGCGTGCGCGGCGCGACCGCCAATTTCCCGA
>LWDI01000106.1:3879-15391 GCA_002083475.1 Proteobacteria bacterium SG_bin5 | reverse complement strand
CTGGCGGCGCGCTTCTATCGTGGGCCGGGCAAGGCGCTCGATTACGGCTTGTTCCGCGATCGCGGCACCCCCGCGCGCGGCGAGCGGATCAAGGTGAGCGAGGAGGAAGCGGCGAAGATCGCGCCGGGGGCGGCGCGACCGGTGGTACCCGCGATCCTAGCGGCGCGCGATCAGGCGATGGAATAGGTTTTTTGGTTCACGCGGAGACGCGGAGACGCGGAGGTTTTTTGGTTCGCGCAGAGGCGCAGAGGACGCAGAGGGAGTACGCCGAGGCAAGAGTAGGCGCGAAGCGCCTTTGAAACCCGGATCAATGCGCCTTCGGCGCGTTATTCGAGCGCCACTGCGCCTTTTCCCCTCTGCGTCCTCTGCGCCTCTGCGCCTCTGCGCGAACAAAATACGCGCTCTCGACCCGCGCGAACCCATCAGACGTAGAACCACCGCGCGAACCGAAACCCTCCGCGTCTCCGCGTCTCCGCGTGAACCAAAAACCGCCCGCGCCAGCGCGAACGACCGCCTCAGCTCGCCAACCGCAAATCGACCGGCGCCATCACCGCCGTCGGCTGATCGGGCCAAATGCCGCGCGTATCGTACACGAATTTACGCGCGCGCTCGTCGAGCGGGACTGATTTGAACAGTTCGTGGTCGACCAGCACCACCATCACCGGGCAGCTTTCGATCGCCTCGTCGAGATCGATCAGCTTCGCCCCCGTCCCCGCGAACACCGCCGGCAGCGCCTTCGCATAGGGTTCGACGATCCGCACCCGCTCGCCGAAGCGCCGGGCGAGCGCCAAGGCGACCTTCAGCGCCGGGCTTTCGCGGAAATCGTCGATATTCGCCTTGAAGGCGAGCCCCAGGCACGCGACCGGCAGCCCCGGATGCGCCTCGATCAGCGCGGTCGCGCGGGCGATGGCATAGTCGCATTTGCCGTCGTTCACTTCGCGCGCGGTGCGGATCAGCGGGGTTTGCTCGGGCGCTTGGGCGACGAGGAACCAGGGATCGACAGCGATGCAATGCCCGCCGACGCCGGGGCCGGGCGAGAGAATGTTCACGCGCGGGTGGCGATTGGCGAGGCGGATCACCTCCCACACATCGACGCCCATCTGGTCGGCGACCAGGCTCAGCTCGTTGGCGAAGGCGATGTTGACGTCGCGAAACGCGTTTTCGGTGAGCTTGGTCATCTCCGCCGCGCGCGCGCTCGTCGTGACGCACGCGCCGCGCACGAAGCGGCGGTAGAAGCTCAGCGCTTTGCGCGCGCAGCGCGGGGTGATGCCGCCGATCACGCGATCATTGTCGATCAGCTCGACCAGGATGCGCCCGGGGAGCACGCGCTCGGGGCAATAAGCGATCGAGACGTCGGCGAGCTCGCGGGTGAGGCCGGGCATCCGCAAATCGGGGCGCAGCTCGGCGAGCAAATCGCGCACTTGTTCGGTGGTGCCGACCGGCGAGGTCGATTCGAGGATCACGACATCGCCTTGTTTCAACACCGCGGCGATCGTCGTCGCGGCCTTCAGCACATAGCCGATATCGGGCTGATGCCCCGCCTTGAACGGAGTGGGGACCGCGATCACGAACACGTCGGCGGGCTCGATCTGAGTCGAGGCGCGCAGCGATCCGCGCGCGACGACGCCCGAAACCAGGCCGTCCAAATCGACTTCCTCGATATGCACCTTGCCCGAATTGACCGTGTCGACCACTTGCTCGGACACGTCGATGCCGAGCACGGAGACGCCGGTGCGCGCGATCACCGCCGCCGTCGGCAGCCCGATATAGCCCAGCCCGACGACGCAGACCTTGAAGTCAGAGCTTGAGACCATCCGCCACGATCCTCGCAATGCGCGCCGAGGCGTGGCCGTCGCCGAACGGATTGTGCGCGCGGGCCATCGCCTGATGCGCGGCATCATCGTCGAGCAGCGTAAAGATTTCGGAAATGATGCGGGCTTCGTCGGTGCCGATCAGCTTGGCGGTGCCGGCGGCGACGCCTTCGGGGCGTTCGGTCGTCTCGCGCATCACCAGCACCGGCTTGCCGAGCGCGGGAGCTTCCTCCTGCACGCCGCCCGAATCGGTGAGCACCAGATGCGCCATGCCGAGCGCGCGGACGAAATGCGGGTAATCGAGAGGATCGATCCGGGCGATATTGGCGTGATCGCCGAGGATGCGGTCCATCACTTGGGTGACGTTGGGGTTGGGGTGGACCGGGAAGAGAATCGCGACGTCCGGGCGCGCGGCGATCTCGGCGAGCGCGCGGGCGATCGCTTCCATCCCGCCGCCGAAATTCTCGCGGCGGTGGGTGGTGACGAGAATCAACCGCTTGCCGGCGAAGCGCGCCGCGAGCGGATCGAGCCCGGCGGCGAGCGCGGGGTTCTCGCCGAGCCTTGCTCGAGTGGCGAGCAAAGCGTCGATCACCGTATTGCCGGTGACGTGAATTTGCCCCGCCGGCACGTTTTCGCGCGCGAGCGCGTCGGCGGCAGTCTGGGTGGGGGCGAAATGCTGGTCGGCGATCGGCGCGACGATGCGGCGGTTCACTTCCTCGGGGAAGGGTTGATAAATGTCGCCCGAGCGCAGCCCCGCCTCGACATGGCTGACCGGCACGCGCCGATAATAAGCCGTCAGCGCGCCGACCATCGCGGTCGCGGTATCGCCCTGGACGATGACGCGATCGGGCTTCTCGGCGTCCATCACCGCGCCCAGGCCGGTGAGCAGCCGCGCGGTGAGCCGGTCGAGCGTCTGCCCTGGCTCCATCAGGTCGAGATCGATATCGGGGGTGAGCCCGGCGATGCTCAACACTTGATCGAGCAGCCCGCGATGCTGCGCGGTGACGCAAGTGCGGACCGCAAGGTCCCCTCGCGCTTGCAGCGCCCGCACCACGGGGAAGAGCTTGATCGCCTCGGGGCGCGTGCCGAAGATGAGCAGGATTTTGGGCGCGGTCATGCGCGGGTGCGTAGCAGGTGGGGCTTAAGGCGGGGCTAACCGAAATCCTCGCCGTGAACGGCGAGGAGTCGCCTCGGCCAGCTATCCTTCATGAACCAAGCGCGTTTAGGGCTTCGTGCGTTGTATTTGTACCGTTCGCCCTGAGCTTGTCGACCCGAAGGGCGGCGAAGCCAACGGCCGTCCTTTCTTTTGACCGTCGACAAGAAGAACGGTGCTTCGACAAGCTCAGCACGAACGGAAAGGGCATTATTCCCGTTGCGCCGTCCGAGCTACGGCCGCGCCTCCGGCAGCGAATCGGTGCCCGTCGCTTGGTAGAGCGCCACCGTATCGCTCAGCCGCGCTGCCTTCGCTTGCACCAGCGCCTGCGCCGCCTGGGCATCGGCGGCCGAGGCGCTCAGCAGCGCGAGCGTGCTCACTTGCCCCAGCCGCGCCTGGCGGCGGGTGAAATCGAGCGATTGCGCCGCGGCCCCGCGCGCGCGCGATGCCGCGTCGAGCGCGGCCGCGTCGGTGCGCAGTCCCGCCAAAGCATCGTCGACGTCGAGATAGGCCTGGAGCGCCGCCGCGCGATATTGCGCCTGCGCGACTTCCAGCGCCGCCTCGGCCGCGCGCTGCCGCGCCTTCAGGGCGCCCGAGTGGAAGATCGGCGCCGAAATCCCGCCGACCACCGAGAAGAACAAATTGCCCGAGGAAAACAAGCTGCCGATCTTCTCGCTCGCGCCGCCGAAGCTGCCATTGATCGTGAGCTGCGGCAGGCGCGCGGCGATCGCCGCGCCGACGTCGTTCGCCGCGCCCTCGACCGCGGCCTGCGCCGCGCGCACATCGGGGCGGTGGGCGACGATCTCGCCCGGCAAGGCGAGCGGCACGCGATCGGGCAGCGTCAGCGCGTCGAGGCTGGGGAGCGGGGGCAGCGCGCCGCCCGCCGCCTTGCCGATCAGCGTCAGGATCAGCGCGCGCTGGTGCTGGCGCGCGCGCTCGAGCGGGGGGAGCGTCGCCTCGGCGGCGGCGAGCGCGGTCGCTTGCTGCGCGACATCGGCCTGGCCGAGTTCGCCCAAGCGCTGGCGCGCTTCGATCAGGCGGAGAATCTCGCGGTTGTTCGTAACGCTTGCTTGCGCCGCCTGATATTGCGCGTCGAGCGCGGCCTGGGTGATCACCGCGACCACCAAATTGCTCACCACCGTCGTGCGCGCCGCATCGAGTTGGAACGCCGCCGCCCGCGCCCGCGCGCGCGCCGAGCGCAGCTGGTTGCGCCCCAGCCCGAACAAATCGATCGGATAGCTCACCGAAAGCGTCGCGGTGCTCAGCGTATAATCATTCTCGGTCACGTCGATCAGCGGCGAGGAGATGCGGTTCGACACGCGGCTGCGATCGACCGTATAGCCCGCGTCGACCTGCGGCCCCAAATCGCCCTTCACCGCGCGGGCGAGCGCGCGCGCCTGTTTGAGCGCGGCTTGGGCGGCGGCGAGATCGTTGTTCGCCGCCAGCGCCTGATCGACCAGCGCGTCGAGTTCGGGGCTGCCGAAACGCTTCCACCAGCCGCGCTCGACCAGCGAACCCGCGACCAAGGCCTGCGCGGCCCCGCTCGCCGGCGCGATCGTCTCGCCCGCGCGCGGCGGCGGCTGGTCGACCGCGAGATTGGGCTTGGGGCCGGGGGTGCAGGCGCCGGCGAGCAGCAGCGCGGCGAGCGCGAGGTGCTTCATGCGATCGCTCCTTGCGAAACATCGTCGATCGGCGGGCGATAGAGATCGACCGGCACCGACATGTGGCGCGAGAAAATCCGCAGCAGCACCGGCAGCACGAGCAGGATCAACACCGGCGCGAGCGTCATCCCGCCGACCACGACGAGCGCGAGCGGCTTTTGCACCTGGCTGCCGATCCCGGTCGAGAGCGCCGCCGGCAGCAGGCCGATCGCGGCGGCGAGGCAGGTCATCACCACCGGGCGCAGCGAATTGCGCACGGTGGCGGCCATCGCCAAATCCTTGTCGAGGCCGTTTTCGAGATTCTGGTTGAAGGTCGTCACCACCAGAATCCCGTCCATCACCGCGATGCCGAACAAGGCGACGAAGCCGATCGCCGCCGAAATGCTGAACGGTGTCCCCGTCAGCGCGAGCGACAGCACCCCGCCGATCACCGCCATCGGGATCACCGAAAAAGCGAGCAACGAATCGCGCAACGAGCGGAAGTTCATGAACAACAGCAGCAGGATCAGCCCTAGGCTGATCGGCACCACCACCGACAGCCGATTGACCGCGTCGGTCAAATTGCCGAGCTCGCCCGCCCATTCGAGGTGATAGCCCGGCGGAATGGTGACGTGTTTGGCGATGTTCGCCTGGATTTCGCCGACCGTGCTCCCGAGATCGCGGTCGCGCACCGAGAAGCGGATCGGGACATAGCGTTCCTGATGCTCGCGGTAGATGAACGACGCCCCCGACGTCAGCCGGACGTTGGCGACCGCCGCCAAGGGCACCGGCACCGAGCCCGTGCCATTGGGATTGGGCGCGGCGACGGTGATGTTGCGAATCGCGGTCAGATCGCTGCGCTGGTCCTGTTTCAGCCGCACGACGATCGGGAAATGGCGGTCGGTCGCGGGCTCATAAAGGTCGGAGACGCTCGCCCCGCCGATCGCCGCCGAAATCGTCGCGTTGATGTCGTCGGGGGTCAGGCCATAGCGCGCGGCGGCGATGCGATCGATGTCGATGCGCACCGTCGGCTGGCCGAGCGACGACGACACCGCGAGATCGGCGACGCCGCGCACCTTCGCGGCCTGCGCCTTGATCTCGTCGGCGACGCGCTCCAGCGTCACCAAATCGGGGCCGAACACCTTGATCGAATTGGCGCCCTTCACCCCCGACGAGGCTTCCTCGACATTGTCTTGAATATATTGCGAGAATTCGAGGTCGACGCCGGGATAGCGCGCCTTGATCTCGTTTTGGATCTCGGTCGTCAGCGAATCCTTGGTGACGCCCGCCGGCCACTCGTCGGCCGGTTTCAGCGGCGTGTAGAATTCGGCGTTGAAAAAGCCGGTCGCGTCGGTGCCGTCGTCGGGGCGGCCATGGGTGGTGATGACGCGCAGCACCTCTTCATGCTTGGCGATGATGCGGCGGATGCCGTTGACCACCGGCTGCCCCGCCTCGAGCGAGACCGAGGGCGGCAGCGTCGCGCGGATATAGAGATTGCCTTCCTCGAGATGCGGCAGGAACTCGACGCCCAGATTGCGCACCGCGACGCCGGCGGTCGCGAGCATCACCCCGGCGATGCCGAGCGTCGCCAGCCGATTGGTGAGCGCCCAGGCGGCAGCGGGCTCGTAAGCGGCGCGCAATTTGCGCACGATCCATGTCTCCACCTCGTCGAGATCATCGGGCAGGATCATCGCCGAGAGCACGGGCGAGACGGTGAAGGTCGCGATCAGGCCGCCCGCGATCGCATAGGCATAGGTCTTGGCCATCGGCCCGAAGATATGCCCCTCGACCCCCGTGAGCGTGAACAGCGGCAGGAAGCTCGCGATGATGATCGCCGCGGCGAAGAAAATCCCCCGGCTCACGTCGTTCGCGCCGCCCAGCACCGCCGAAAAACGGTTCGCGGGGGTGAAATGGCCGCGACCGGCGCGCACCATCGCCGCGCGATCGACCATATGGCGGAAGATATTCTCCACCATGATCACGCTCGCATCGACCACCAACCCGAAATCGAGCGCGCCGACCGAGAGCAAATTGGCCGATTCGCCCTGCACCGTCAGGATCACCACCGCGAACGACAGAGCGAAGGGAATGGTGATCGCGACGATCACCGCGCTGCGCAAATTGCCCAGGAAAATCCACTGCAACAGGAAGATGAGGACGATGCCCTCGATCAAATTATGCGTGACGGTGTTGGTGGTGACCGAGATCAGGTCCGATCGATCGTAGATGCGCGTCAGCTTCACGCCGGGCGGCAAGATGCCGCTGTTGTTGACGTTCTCGACCTCGGCCTTCACCGCCTTGATCGTGGGCAGCGATTGCGCGCCGCGCTGCATCAGCACGATGCCCATCACGATGTCGTCGTCTTGTCCCTCGCCGGCGATGCCGAGCCGGGGGAGGTTGCCGATGCGGATTTGCGCGACGTCCTTCAGGAAGATCGGCGTGCCATTGGGGCTGCCGATCAGCACGTTGCGGATCGCCTCGACCGATTGGATCAGCCCGATGCCGCGCACGATCGCGGCTTGCTGGCCGAAATTGACCGTCTGCCCGCCGACATTGTCGTCGCTCTTGTTGATCGCGGCGAGCAGCTGCGGCATCGATAGCCCGGCGGCGACCAGCCGGTCGTTGTCGACCACCACTTCATAGCTGCGCAACTTGCCGCCCCAGCCGGTGACGTCGATCACGCCCGGAATGCGCTTGAAGCGGCGCTGGAGCACCCATTCCTGGAGGGTCTTCAGGTCCATCACCGAATAGCCCGGCGGCGCGCTCAACCGATAGCGATAGATTTCGCCGACCGGGCTCAAGGGCGAGATCGTCGGCTGCGCATCATTGGGCAGCGTGCCGAGTTGCGACAGCCGCCCCAGCACCAATTGCTGCGCCTGCTGGTACGTCACGTCATAAGTGAATTGGATCTTCACGTCGGAAAGGCCAAACAGCGAGATCGATCGCACCGCTTTCACGTTGGGCAGCCCGGCGATCGCGATTTCGATCGGGGTGGTGACGTTGCGCTCGATTTCCTCGGCCGAAATGCCGGGGCTCTGCGTCACCACGTCGACCAGCGGCGGCACCGGATCGGGATAGGCCTCGATATTGAGATTGGCGAAGGCGACGCCGCCCGCGAGCACCATGCCCACCAGCAGCAACAGCATCAGCACGCGCTGGCGCAGCGCGAAATCGACCAAGCCGGTCATTCGCCGAGCCCCGCCTCGTTCACGAACAGCGCGCCGCCGGTCACGATCCGCTCGCCGGGCTTGAGCCCGGCGAGGATACGCGTCATCCCGCCCGCGCTCTCGCCGACCTTCACGCCCCGCGCCGCGAAGACTCCGCCCCGACGCTGGACCCAGACGCGCGCGTCATCGCCCTCATAGATCACCGCCGCCGCCGGCACGACCACGGTCGCGCTCGCCGAAGCGCGCGGGCGGATCGAAAAGCTCGCCGACATTTGGGGTTTGAGCGCGCGATCGGGATTGGCGACGCTCGCGCGCACCGCGAGCCGCCGGCTCGCCGGATCGAGCGCGGCGGCGACATTGTCGATCACCGCGCTGAACTCGCGCCCGGGGAAAGCGGGCGTCGTCACCCGCACCGTGTCGCCGACACGGATCAGCGGCGCCTGCGCCTCGGGCACTTGCGCGACGAGCCAGACGCGCGAGAGATCGGCGATCGTCATCAGCGCGGTATCCTGCGCGCTATCGACATATTGGCCGGGCGCGACGTTGCGCTGGGCGATCGTGCCGCTCGCGGGCGCGCGATAGACGAGCGCGCCGCCGCCTTGGCCCGCGCCCGCGCCGAACAGCGCGAGCTTGTTGCGCGCCGCCGCCAGCGCCGCCGCCGCCGCGCGCCGGGCGGATTGCGCGGCGACCAGGTCGCTTTGCGCCTGGCGATAGTCTTTTTCCGCGCCGCCCGCCGTTTCGAACAATTCCTTCTGGCGCTTGGCGGTCGCCTCGGCGGTCGCGAGCTGGGCGTTGGCGGTCGCGACTTGCGCCTGCGCGGTGAGCAAGGCGTTGCGCGCATCGACCACGCTCACCGATTCGAGCGTGAACAGCGGCTGGCCGCGCCGCACTTCTTGGCCGGCATCCACGAACACCCGCGCGACTTGCGCCGGAAAGGGCAGGATCACCGGGGTGCTGCGGTTCTGATCGACGCTGATCACCCCGGTCGCGGCGAGCGACTGGCCGGGATCGCCGAAGGTCGCGGGCGCGAGCGTGATCTGCTCGAGCTGGCTCGGGGTGAGCACCACCGTGCCCGGCGGCGGGGCGGCCGCCTGTGCCTCTCTGGGCGCGGTCAGCGCGCGCAGGCCGCCGAGCAGCAGCGCGAGGAGCAAGATACCGCCGGCGACCGCGCCGATCAGCAGCCATTGCCGCCCGCGCGGCAATTGGGGCGCGGCCGGCAGAGGCCGCGCGGCATGGGCGTCGTCGTGCAAGGTGATGATCCTTTGAAGATACCCCTGGAGTCGGTGCTGTTTTACAGCGCGCAGGATCATCGCGATCAAGCACCGGGTATTGTAAGTTACCAACACTTACCGCGATTTCACAAAGCGTTAAGGCCGAAATATTCTATCCGTTTCGTAATCTTCGCATCATCGCACGGCGGTCGCGCGGGAACGCTGGAGGCGGTCGGGGCGTTGGACCGCGCATGGCGCGACCTCGTTTGATTGGCTATGCGCTGGCGCTGCTCGCGGTCGTAGGGCTGGGGTGGCTCGGCGGGCTGGGACTCGCGGCGTTCACGCTGGCGGGCGTCGATCCCTTTTATCGCGGCGCGCCGCTGCCCGGGCCGCTGGTCGCGGCGCCCGAGCCGGGGCCGGTGGTCGCGCCGCCGCCGCCCGTCGCCGCGCCGCCGCCCGATTGGGCCTATCCCGAAGCACGCATCGACCGCATCGGCTATGACCCCGGCTTGCCCGATCCCGCGCTCGACGACGACCTCGTGCCGCCGCCCGAACCGTTGCTCGTGGTCGATGGATCGTCCCCCGACGCGCCGCCCCCTGGCGATACCGCGCCCGCGGCGCCGGTGACGGTGGTCGCCGCGCCGCCCCCGGTCGCGGTCACGCAAGCGACGGCCGCGCCGCGCTGATTGCGCTTCCCCGCGCGGCTGTGCCAAAGGCGCGCGCACCAAAGCCCAGCGCCAGGAGAGTCGCCCATGCGTATCATCGATCATTTCATCGCCGGGGGCACCGGCGGCGGCGCGGCGCGCCAGGGCGCGGTGTTCGATCCCAATAGCGGCCAGGTGCAGGCGCAGGTCAATCTCGGCACCGCCGCCGATCTCGAGCGCGCGGTCGCGGCCGCCCAAGCCGTGCAGCCGCGCTGGGCGGCGACCAACCCCCAGCGCCGCGCGCGCGTCCTCTTCAAGTTCAAGGAATTGGTCGAGGCCAATATCGACGCGCTCGCGCATCTGCTCGCGAGCGAACATGGCAAGGTCGTCGCCGACGCGCGCGGCGACGTGCAGCGCGGGCTCGACGTGATCGAATTCGCCTGCGGCATCCCGCATTTGCTCAAAGGCGATTATACCCAGGGCGCGGGGCCGGGGATCGACGTTTATTCGATGCGCCTGCCCGTCGGCATCGGCGCGGGGATCACCCCCTTCAACTTCCCGGCGATGATCCCGATGTGGATGTTCGGCGTCGCGATCGCCTGCGGCAACGCCTTCATCCTGAAGCCCAGCGAGCGCGACCCGAGCGTGCCCGTGCGCCTCGCCGAGCTGATGCTCGAGGCGGGCGCGCCCGAGGGCGTGCTGCAAGTGGTGCATGGCGACAAGGAAATGGTCGACGCGATCCTCGATCACCCCGCGATCGGCGCGGTGAGCTTCGTCGGCTCGTCGGACGTCGCCCATTATATCTATCGGCGCGGCGTGGCGGCGGGCAAGCGCGTGCAGGCGATGGGCGGCGCCAAGAACCACGGCATCGTGATGCCCGACGCCGATCTCGATCAAGTGGTCGCCGAGCTTTCCGGCGCCGCCTTCGGCTCGGCGGGCGAGCGCTGCATGGCGCTGCCCGTGGTGGTGCCGGTCGGCGACAAGACGGCGGACGCCTTGCGCGAAAAGCTGATCCCGGCGATCCATGCGCTGCGGGTCGGTGTGTCGACCGATGCCGAGGCGCATTACGGCCCCGTGGTCAACGCCGCGCACAAGGCACGGGTCGAGGGCTGGATCCAAAAGGGCGTCGACGAGGGCGCCGAGCTGGTGGTCGACGGGCGCGGCTTCACGCTCCAGGGGCATGAGCAGGGCTTTTTCATCGGCCCCTCGTTCTTCGATCGGGTGACGCCCGCGATGGAGAGCTATCGCGAGGAAATTTTCGGCCCGGTGCTGCAAATGGTCCGCGCGCCCGATTTCGAGACGGCCGTGCGCCTGCCGAGCGAGCATCAATATGGCAATGGCGTCGCGATCTTCACGCGTAACGGCCATGCCGCGCGCGAATTCGCGGCGCGGGTGAACGTCGGCATGGTGGGCATCAACGTGCCGATCCCGGTGCCGGTCGCCTATCACACCTTCGGCGGCTGGAAGCGCTCGGGCTTCGGCGACGTCAATCAGCACGGGCCCGAGGGCGTTCGTTTCTGGACCAAGATCAAGACGATCACCCAGCGCTGGCCCGACGGCAGCGCCGACGGCAGCAACGCCTTCGTCATCCCGACGATGGGGTGAAGGGCGATGGGGTGAGGGGCGCGCGCGTCGGCGGGCGTTTGGCGCTTTGGGCGCGCGGCGTGCTTCATGGGCGCGAGGCCCCAGCTTTCGCTGGGGCGACGGCTTGGTTTTGGGCGAGAATAGGCGCTTAGCGAAAATCGGAAAATGGAGCGTCGCCCCAGCGAAAGCTGGGGCCTCGATCCCCGCCGGGCGCGACGCTCATGGCCGGCGCAACCCGTCGCGCCTGCCTCCCGAGCCCGGGCATGGCTGCCTAGAGCGGTTTCCGATCCGATTGCATCGGA
>LWDI01000106.1:0-3846 GCA_002083475.1 Proteobacteria bacterium SG_bin5 | reverse complement strand
CGAGTCGGCAGGTGATTCCACCTGCCTGGAATCGCTCTAGAGCCTGTCCTATAGGAATCACGTCCTTCAAGGCGACACGGCAATCCCGGGACCAGGCCCGCCGATGGAGTGCTTCGCTACGCTCGCTTTACCGCCAATTTACCCCCTACAACGGAATATTATCATGCTTCTTCCACGGGTTCTCCAGCGCCTTGCCCCTTAGCTTGCGCAACCCCAAGGCGATCCGCCGCCGCGTCGAGTGCGGCATGATCACCTCGTCGATGAACCCTTTGCTCGCCGCCACGAACGGATTGGCGAAGCGCGCTTCGTACTCCGCCGTCTTCTCCGCGATCGCCTCCGGCCCCAGGCCGCGGAAGATGATCTCGACCGCCCCCTTGGCGCCCATCACCGCGATTTCCGCCGTCGGCCAGGCATAGTTCAGATCGCCGCGCAAATGTTTCGAGGCCATCACGTCATACGCCCCGCCATAGGCCTTGCGCGTGATCACCGTGATCTTGGGCACCGTCGCCTCGGCGTAAGCGAAGAGCAATTTCGCGCCGTGCTTGATGATCCCCGAATGTTCCTGCGCCGTCCCCGGCAAAAAGCCCGGCACGTCGACGAAGGTGATGATGGGAATGTCGAACGCGTCGCAGAAGCGCACGAAGCGCCCGGCCTTCTTCGACGCGTTGATGTCGAGACAGCCGGCGAGCACCATCGGCTGGTTGGCGACCACCCCCACCGTGCGTCCTTCGATCCGCCCGAAGCCGGTCAGGATATTGCCCGCATGGCCCGGCTGCAGCTCGAAGAAATCGCCTTCGTCGAGCACTTTGCGGATCAGTTCGTGCATGTCGTAAGGCTGGTTGGCATTGGCGGGGACGAGCGTGTCGAGACTGTCCTCGATCCGGTCCCAGGGATCGGCGCTCGGACGTTCGGGCACCGCCTCGCGGTTCGAGAGCGGCAGGAAATCGACGAAATCGCGCGCGGCGAGCAGCGCCTCGATGTCATTCTCGAACGCGACGTCGGCCACGCCCGATTTGGTGGTGTGCGTCACCGCGCCGCCCAATTCTTCTTGGGTTACGACTTCGTTGGTCACCGTCTTCACCACATCGGGGCCGGTGACGAACATATAGCTCGAATCCTTCACCATGAAGATGAAGTCGGTCATCGCCGGCGAATAGACCGCGCCCCCCGCGCACGGCCCCATGATCAGCGACAATTGCGGCACCACGCCCGAGGCGAGCACGTTGCGCTGGAACACCTCGGCATAGCCACCGAGCGAGGCGACGCCCTCTTGAATCCGCGCGCCGCCCGAATCGTTCAGCCCGATCACCGGCGCGCCGACTTTCATCGCCATGTCCATGATCTTGCAGATTTTCTGCGCATGGCGTTCGGAGAGCGAGCCGCCGAACACGGTGAAATCCTGGCTGAAGACGAACACCAGCCGGCCATTGATCGTGCCCGATCCGGTGACGACGCCGTCGCCGGGGATCACTTGCTCGGGCATGCCGAAATCGGTGCAGTTATGCTCGACATACATGTCGAGCTCCTCGAACGATCCCGCGTCGAGCAGCACGTCGAGCCGCTCGCGCGCGGTGAGCTTGCCCTTGGCGTGCTGCGCGTCGATGCGCTTCTGCCCACCGCCAAGGCGCGCGGCGGCGCGTTTGGCTTCGAGCTGGTCGATCGTCGAGGACATGGCGTCTCCTTGGGCTGATGGCCGCGCTTCCTTGCGCCAGGTCGCGCGGGGCGCGCAAGTCCGGCGATGCTGGCGGATCGGGCAAGGATCGCTTATAATAGTTTCCTAGTCGCGCGCTTGAGTCACGGCGCCGGGGGGAAGCATCATGGGCAATTATTACGCCGATATGGCGCGCGATTTCGCGAATGATCCCGAAGCGGGCAAGCGTTGCGCGGCGCGGCTGCTCGCGATCAAGGAACGGCTCGCGCCGATTTGCGCGCGCAAGAATGACGGCACGTTGCTGCTGGCGACCTGGAACATCCGCGATTTCGATTCGAACAAATTCGGCTGGGGACCGCGCCTTACCGAAAGCCTTTATTATATCGCCGAATATATCGCGGCGTTCGATCTCGTCGCGGTGCAGGAAGTCAATCGCGACATGCGCCCACTGCAACGCGTGATGAAAATCCTGGGGCGCGAATGGGACTATATCGCGACCGACACCACCGAAGGCGCCGGCGGCAATGGCGAGCGCATGGCGTTTCTCTACAACACCGAAAAAGTATGGTTCCGCAAGGTCGCGGGCGAGATCGTGCTGCCCAATGGCCAGCAGATCGTCGCCCGCCGCAAGGTGAACGCCAAAAAGGCCGCGCAACCTGCCGCCGCGGTGCTGGAAGCCGCGGAGGATGAAAGCGACGCCGAACAGAAGCTGCAATTCGCGCGCAGCCCCTTTCTCGTCGCCTTCCAATCGGGCTGGTTCCGCTTCAGCCTGTGCACCGCGCACCTCTATTACGGCGCCGCCTCGGGCGAAAAACTCGCCCAGCGCATCGCCGAGATCAAGGCGCTGGTGAAATTCTTCGCCGATCGGCAGGATAGCGTGAGCAAACAGGAAGTCGATCATTTGGGCGTGGTCGAAAATTACATCGTCCTCGGCGATTCCAACGTCGTCAGCCCCGAACATGAAACGATGAAGGCGCTGAAATCGAACGGTTTCGTCGTGCCCGAGGCGATCGATGGCGCCAAGGTGCGCAAGCTGGGCGATCATTTCTACGATCAGATCGCGGTGCGGGTGAAGGATCCGCAGTTCAAGGTGATGGGCGGCGGCATCGTGCCCTTGTTCGACGACGTCTTCACCGACGCCGATCTGCCGATCTATCAAGCGCGCATGCCCGCGCGCGATCCCGAGGCCAAGGCGGGTAAGGCGCCCCCCACGCCCGAGGCGCTCTATCGCAAATGGCGGACCTGGCAAATGTCCGACCATGCGCCGCTGTGGATCGAGATCGCGACCGATTATAGCCGCCATTATCTGGGGGAAATCGCGCGCGGCGGCTGAGCCCCTCGCCAAAGCCGCCGGCGCCGCCTACATCGCGCGCCATGTACGCCTTCGCGATCGATGCCGCCGACAAGCCCCAGCTCTACCGCGAGCTCCATGCCGCGATCGACGCGATCACGGCGGGGGAGCGCGACGGCGTCGCCAATATGGCCAATGCCGCCGCCTTGTTCTGGCAATTTCTGCCCGAGCTCAATTGGGCGGGCTTTTATCGGTTGATCGAGGGCGAGCTGGTGCTCGGGCCCTTCCAGGGCAAGGCGGCGTGCATCCGCATCCCGCTCGGCCAAGGCGTCTGCGGCACGGCGGCGGCGGCGCGGGCGACGCAGATCGTGGCCGACGTCCACGCCTTCCCCGGCCATATCGCCTGCGACGCCGATAGCGCTTCCGAACTGGTGGTGCCGATCATCCGCGAGGGCGTGGTGATCGGGGTGATCGACCTCGACTCCCCGCGACACGCCCGCTTCGACGCCGAGGACGCGGCGGGCATGGAGGCGATCGCGGCGCTGCTCGCGGGGCGGGTTTAGGCCTCGTCGCCCCGGCGGAAGGCCTTTCGCCAGCGAAGCGCGCGGGGAGCGCGAGGCCCCGGCCCGCGCCGGGGCGATGCTCTCGGGGGCATGGGCTCTGCCCCAAATCGGCACAGCACGTGCCATCGCTGCCCAACTGGCGGAAAATCGACGAAATTGCTAACCTGCGCTAAACCATTTGCCGTGCCGCGCGTGTCGACGGGCGGACCAGAGGGAGGCGTTCACCATGCAAGCCCGCACGATTGCGACGATCCTGGCCGGCGCGAGCCTCGCCGCCGCCCCCGCCGCCGCGCAGCGAATCGGCGCGCCCTATCCGGTGCCGCCGGCGACCGGACCGCTGG
>LWDI01000105.1 GCA_002083475.1 Proteobacteria bacterium SG_bin5 | reverse complement strand
GCGCCTGGCCGACCCAGGCCCGGCGGATGCTCGCGCGGCGCCGCCGCCGCGCCACCGTCGAGGCGGTGTCGGCGGCGGTCGGGTGGCGGGGCGCCTTGGCGCAAGCGCTCGCGCGTTACGGGCGCGCGCGCATCGCCGATGCGCTGATTCTGGGGCTTTGGCTCAAGCGCGGCTGACGCGCGCGGCAATTCGAAGGGCTGGGCACGAACGGAGGATCGAAATTCTTCGCCGGGCGCCGCTCGATCGCGCCGCGCTCAGCCGAGCCGTAGCAGCGGGGTGAAGCCGGGCAGACCGTCGCCGCCGGTCACCAGCGCGTCGCCGCAGGTGAGCCAGGCATGGGCCTCGATCCCACCGCCGGCGGCGTGGCGCGCGCCGAGGTGGAACACCGCGCCACAGCCGCGCCGCGCGAGCATCGCCTTGGCGGCGAGCGCTTGCGGCAGGCACACCGCGCGCCACGGCACGTGCCGCGACGCGACGCGCACCGCCCGGCCGACGCGCCAGGGAAGATCGGACGCGCTCGGCCCGTCGCCGCGCCGGCGCAGCCAGGGGGCGATCCATCGAAACGGGAGCCACGCCACCGCCAGCCGCGCGAGGCCGAGCGCGAGCGCGGCTTCGAGGATCAGGCGCCGGTCGCGCGCGGGATAACGCCGCCAAGCCCGCCATTTGCGCCGCAGCAGCGCGCCGCGGCCCGCGACACTTGGTTTTGATCGCTGCCCGTCCCCCAAGGGGCGACTCGCGCTGGGGGTCAGGGGCTGGCGGGCGCGCCGCCGGTGGTGCCGAGGCCGACGCCGATACCGATGATCGCGGCCGCGCCCAGGATGATCGGCAGCCAGGGGGTGGTGCCGCCCGCCTTGGGCTCGCCGCCTTCGGTCGTGCCTTGCGCCGCGCCGCGCGCGCGGATCATCGGCTTTTTCTGCGTATCGATGCGCCCTTCGACGCGCTTTTCCAGCGCCGGCTGCGCGGGGGCGGCCAGAGCCGGGGTCGAGGCGGTCAGCGCCGCGGCGGCAATGGTCAACAAAGCACGACGCATCGGTTCAGCTCCCGGGTTCAGCCCGCGCAAAAGGCTTCGACATGAGCTTGACTCAAGCGGCAACGAAAATCAAGTCCGCGCCGTTCCCCAGGGTGATAGCCAGTGGCCCCTGGGCGCCCGCGCGCTCAGCTCGATCGGTTGATCTCGGCGCGGATCTTGGTCGCCGATACTTGGTGCAAATCGCCGTCCAGATCGATCCGCTCGATCGCATAACCGACGTCGCGCCCGTAAAAGACATGGGTGATATTGGGCAGCGGCACGATCTGATAGCGCCCCTCGAACTCGCGCAGGCCATGCTCGATGCGCGCGCGGACATGCTCGAACCCATAGGGATTTTGGCCATCGATCCCGCCGGTGTCGCGCACCGCGATACAGGCCTGGCCGACGCGCCTGATGCCCTCGGCGATCAGCGCCTTGTGCCCGGCGTGAAAGGGTTGATAGCGGCCGATGAACAAGGCGGTCGGCCGTTTGCAATCGAACACCGGGCGCACTTCCTCGGCGATGCGCTCCGCCCAAAATTGCGCGCTGCCCTTGTCGGTCACGCGCAGGTCGACCGTCTCGGGGGGAACGAACAGCCGGTTGGTGTCGGCGAACCGCCCCTCGGCGATGCGATCGACCCAGACGACGAACGCCGCGCCCCCCGCCGTGAAGGCGGCGCGCGTCTCGGGCGTGGGGCAGATGAAATCGGCGATCGCGATATTGCCGGCGGCGGTCACCCGGTCGCACAGCCACCCCATCCGCCGCGCCTGCTCGATCCGATCCTCGACCGAGAAGCCGAGGTCCGCATTGATGTTCGCGCGCACTTCGTCGGCGTTGAAATGCACCGCGTTGAGCCGCGCCGCGAGCAAGGTCGCGAGCGTGGTCTTGCCCGCCCCCGGCAGACCCATGATCAGGATTTTACGGTACATCGTCGCTCCGAATTATTCTTTCATCACCCCGAGCCCGCGCGGCGGGCGTCAAGCGACGCTCGGTTGCCCGAAAATCTCGTCCGCCGCCATCCGCACCCCGCGCAGCGCCGCCGTCGCCGCGTGCCCCGCCTGCTCGCTCACGCCCAAATAGGACAAGAGCAAGGCGCGGCGTGGGGCGCCGCTGCTATTGCGGGTCGCGCCGTGGAGCAGGTCGGCGTGGAAGATCAAGATGTCGCCCGCTGCCCCCGCGAGCGTGATCGCGTCGTCTTCGCGCCCCGCCCCCCGGTGCGAGCCCGGCACCAGCCGCGTCGCGCCGTTCGCCGCGTCATGGGCGTCGAGCCAGATCATCGCCGCCGCCATCCGCCCGGCGAGCCCCACGCCGTCGCGGTGAAGCGGCTGCGGCGCATTGTCCGGGCGCGGCGCGCGCCCTTCGACCTGCGCCAGGAAAAAGGGTTGGTCGATCAGGGCGGCGACCGCCGCGATCAGCGCGGGCAAGCGGCACGCCGCGCGCACCAGCGGGTCGAGATCGACCTGGGCATGGCGCCAATCGGCGCCGCGCGGCACCGGCCAGTCGGCCGAAGGGCGCACCCCCGCCTCGAACGCCGCGCGCAGCCCCTCGATCCAGTCATGGGGCACCGCGCGACGCAGCACGACATAGCCCTCGGCCGCCAGCGCTTGCGCGGCGGGCGGCGCGTCAGTCACGCTCCCGATCGCCCGCGCCGAGATAGAGTTCGCGGCCCATCGCGTCATAGACGCGGCTCATCTCCGCCATCCCCGCCTCGGCGGTTTCGGGCGTCAGCGCCGGGGCGGCGGCGATGAAGCTGTCGGCGCTTTCGTTCTGCTTGGCGGCGAATTCGCGCACTTCTTGCGTGATCTTCATCGAGCAGAATTTGGGGCCGCACATCGAACAGAAATGCGCGGTCTTGGCGCCTTCGGCCGGCAGGGTCTGGTCGTGATAGCGTTCGGCGGTGTCGGGATCGAGCGACAGGTTGAACTGGTCGCGCCAGCGGAATTCGAAGCGCGCGCGCGACAGGGCATCGTCGCGCAGCCGCGCCGCCGGATGCCCCTTCGCCAGATCGGCGGCGTGCGCGGCGAGCTTATAGGTCACCACGCCGACCTTCACGTCATCGCGATCGGGCAGCCCCAAATGCTCCTTGGGGGTGACGTAGCAAAGCATCGCGGTGCCGAACCAGCCGATCATCGCCGCCCCGATGCCGCTGGTGATATGGTCATAACCCGGCGCGATGTCGGTGGTGAGCGGCCCCAGAGTATAAAAGGGCGCCTCGCCGCAGGCGGCGAGCTGCTTGTCCATATTCGCCTTGATCTTGTGCATCGGCACATGGCCGGGGCCTTCGATCATCACCTGCACGTCATGCCGCCAGGCGATCTTGGTGAGCTCGCCCAGCGTATAGAGCTCGGCGAACTGCGCTTCGTCATTGGCGTCGGCGATCGAGCCGGGGCGCAGGCCATCGCCCAGGCTGAACGAAATATCATACGCCTTCATGATCTCGCAGATTTCCTCGAAATGCGTGTAGAGGAAATTCTCCTGGTGATGCGCCAGGCACCATTTCGCCATGATCGAGCCACCGCGGCTGACGATCCCGGTCACGCGCTTGGCGGTCATCGGGATATACGGCAGACGGACCCCCGCGTGGATGGTGAAATAATCGACGCCCTGCTCGGCCTGTTCGATCAGCGTATCGCGGTAGATTTCCCAACTCAGCTCCTCGGCGATACCGCCGACTTTCTCGAGCGCCTGATAGATCGGCACGGTGCCGATCGGCACCGGCGAGTTGCGCAGAATCCATTCGCGCGTGTCATGAATGTTGCGCCCGGTCGAGAGGTCCATCACCGTGTCGGCGCCCCAGCGGATCGCCCACACCATCTTGTCGACTTCGCTCGCGACGTCACTCGCGACCGCCGAATTGCCGATATTGGCGTTGATCTTGACGAGGAAGTTGCGACCGATCGCCATCGGCTCGGCTTCGGGGTGGTTGATGTTCGCCGGGATGATCGCGCGGCCGCGCGCCACTTCGTCGCGGACGAATTCGGGGGTGACGAAATCGGGGATGTCGGCGCCGAAGCTTTCGCCGTCGCGCAGCAGCGCCTCGCGCGCGATCTCGCGCCCGAGATTTTCGCGCGCGGCGACATATTCCATCTCGGGGGTGATGATCCCCGCCCGCGCATAATGCATCTGGCTGACATTGGCGCCGGGCTTCGCGCGCAACGGGCGGCGGACGGTGTTCGGGAATTGCGGCACCCCGCCCGAGCGATCGGGGCCGAGCTGGCCATTATCCTCGGGGCGGACGGCGCGGCCCTGATACTCTTCCACGTCGCCCCGGGCGAGAATCCAATCGCGGCGCAGCGCCGCCAGGCCGGCGGCGATGTCGATCAGCGCGTCCGGATCGGTATAGGGGCCGCTGGTGTCATACACGCGCAAGGGCGGCTCGCCCGAGCTGGGTTCGAGCAGGATCTCGCGCATCGCGACCCGCACCCCATGCGCGCCGGGGGCGGGAACGTGGATTTTGCGGCTGCCGCGAATCGGGCCGGTGGTCACGCCGATTTCGGTGCGCGCGTTGATGTCCGCCATCAGTCACTCCTTCGCATGGCACGAAAGGGGGAGACGATGCGGCCGCTCCCTCCCTCCGCCGGTAGTCAGCCGGATCAGGTTCAGCGGGTCGCGACTTCAGCCGCCTCTCAGCCGCTTCGGCGCGGCCCCCCGGGGAAGCGCGCTTCTTAGCGGGGGCGTGGGGGGAAGTATAGTTGGTTCGCGCGGAGGGGCGGGGCAGTTTGGTTCGCGCAGAGGCGCAAAGCGGGCAAAAGCCCTCTCCCCTTTAGGGGAGAGGGTTGGGTGAGGGGGAAGCCGGGGGCAGCGTCACGCTCCTGAGCCCCCTCTCCCAACCCTCTCCCCTGAAGGGGAGAGGGCTTTGACGCGACATCAACCCGCGCCTCCGCGTTCCGCCCCAAAGACTACAGCAAATAGCGCATCTTCACCGGCTGCACGCCCCCATCCGCGCCCAGATCGAAAGCGGCGGCGGTGAATTTGGGCGGGCCGAAGCCGATCGCGGGGTTACGCGAAAAGCCGAAGCCTTCCTTCGGAATCCCCATGAACGTGTCGAGCTTGGCATTGCCGTTCGCGTCATGGATCACCGCGATCGCATAATGGCCGGGCGCGAGCCCTTCGAGTCGCAGCCCGCGATCGGCGGCGGCGACGGTGCGCGTCACCGCGCGGGCGTCATCGACACAGGCGGGGAAATTCTTGGGATCGGCGGTCAGGCAGACGCGCAATTGCCCCTTGGCCGAGCGCAGCCCCTCAACCGCGACGTCGAGCGAGGCGACCGGGCTCGCCCCCATCAGGCTCAGCGCCAGCGCCGCGCCCGCGAGCCGGCGCGCCATGCGTGAAGCGACCGGCCCCCCGATCGGTGCCGCACAACCGGTCCCAGAACCGGAAATAAAGCCCATAATTCCCCCGATACTCCTCATGATGCCGCTGGTGATGACTGGCGGTGATCAACCAACCGCCCAGCGGGCCGCGCCACATGAAAGCGGGAAAAATCTCCCACCCCATGTGATTGGTGACCCCCATCACCGTCATCACGAATAGCACGAAACCCAGCGCCGCGACATGTATGGGGACGATAAAGACGAGTAGTGGAATCACGATTGCGCCAGTCAGTGCCTCGATCGGGTGGAACGCCATCGCCGCCCAGGCGGTGGGCGGGCGGCTGGCATGGTGGACGGCATGCGCGAGGCGAAACCAGCGCGGCTGGTGCATCCAGCGGTGGGTCCAATAGAACCAGCTATCGTGCGCGAAGAGATAGAGGAAGATCGACAGCGGCAAATACCAGAGCGGATAGTCGCCGAGATCGGTGTAGATCAGCGTCCAGCCCTGGTGGCGCCATCCCCAAGCGACGATGCCGGCGGGCACGCCATAGATCGCCGCGCTCATCAGGCTCCAGCGGATCTCGCGGACGATTTGCCGGTCGAGCCCGCGATAAAGCCCGGGATGCCGCAGGCGGGTCGCGAAAGCGAAGGCGCCACTCACCGCGAGATAGCGCACCGCGACGATCAGCACCATCGCGAGCGTCGAGAGGCCGGCGGCGAGGAGAAGCGACATGAGGCGGCTATAGCGGGTGGCGCCGGGTTAAGCGAGGGTTGCGGCGGCTAAGGACGGGAGGCGCTATTCCCCGTCAGGCCCCAGGCTCGCGTCCAGATCGCGGGGCCTCACGAAGCGGGCGAGCCGCGCCGCGCCGGTGGCGAAATCCCGCCAGCCGCCGTCGATCACCAGTTCGGCGAGCGCCGCCGTCGGGAATTTCTCATACACCGCCGCGCGCAGCGGGTCGTCCTCCCCCGCCAGGTCGAGCACCAAATCCTCGAGCCCCGGATTATGGCCGATGATCAGCAGCTGCGTCGCCGCCTCGGGCGCCGCCTGCACCGTCTCGAGCAGCGCCGTCGCCGGGGCGAGATAGAGGTCGCGCATCCACTGCACTCCGAGCGACGCGCCCAGCCCCGCCTCGACCCGCGCGACCGTCTCGACACAGCGCGCGGCATCCGAGGCGAGCACGCGATCGAAGGCGAGTCGCTCGCGCCGCAGATAGCGCCCCATCGTCTCCCCCGCGCGCGCGCCGCGCCCGCTCAGCGGACGATCGAAATCGCGCGGAATCAAATCGCTATAGCCCGATTTGGCGTGCCGCAGCAGGAACAAATGTTTCATCGCCGCTCGCTTGGTTGCTCGCGCGCCTCATGCACGAGTGGCGCGCGCGAGGAAAGCGCAACCCGCGCCACCGCCTCGTCGAGCGTCACCCGCGCGATGGGTACGCCCGCGGGAAAAGTGCTCAACAAGCGGCTGGGCACGGCGGGCGAGAGCAGCACGAAGGCGCCGCGATCGTCGGCGCGGCGAATCAGCCGGCCGAACGCCTGGGCGAGCCGCGCGCGGACCAGCCGGTCGTCATAGGCGCTGCCGCCATTCGCCAAACGCCGCGCCGCGTGGAGCACGCTCGGCTTGGCCCAGGGCACCCCCTCCAGCACCACCAGCCGCAGCGAATGGCCGGGCACGTCCACCCCGTCGCGCAGCGCATCGGTGCCGAGCAGCGAGGCGTGCGGCTCGTCGCGAAACATGTCGACCAGGGTGCCGGTATCGATCGGATCGACATGCTGGGCATAGAGCGGCAGCCCCTCGCGCGCGAGCCGATCGGCGATGCGCGCGTGCACCCCGCGCAGCCGCCGGATCGCGGTGAACAGGCCGAGCGTGCCGCCGCGCGCCGCCAGGATCAGCCGGGCATAGGCATTGGCGAGCGCGGCGCCATCGCCTTTCTTCACGTCGGTCACGATCAGCACTTGCGCGGCGGAGGCATAATCGAACGGGCTTTCCGCCTCGAACCGCGCCGGGGGCCGGGCGAGGTGCGGCGCGCCCACCCGCGCCTCGGCCACGCCCCAATCGCCGCCCGCGCGCAAGGTCGCCGAGGTGACGAGCGCGCCCTGCGCGGGCTTGAGCACGATCTCGGCGAAGGGCCGGGTCGGATCGAGCCAATGGCGGTGGAGGCCGATGTCATATTCGCGCCCCTCCACACGGTCGACCGCGAGCCAATCGACGAAATCGGGGTCCGCCGGCCCGCCGATCCGCGCGACCAAGGCGAGCCAGGCGGCGACCGTCTCGGCGCGCCAGCCGAGCGAGGCGATCGCGCCTTCGATGCGCGCGCGCGCGGGGCCGTCGAGCCAGTCCGGCCCTTCGTCGAGCACCGCCTCCAGCCGCCGCCCCAGCGCGACCAACGGGCGGTGGAGATCGGCGAGCGCGCGCGCCGCCGGCCCCGCCGCCTCGATCAGCGCGGCGTCGGGCTCGGCGAGTTCGGTCTCCAGGCCGTAACCCGCATCCTCGGCGCCGGTGTCACGCGCATAGACCAGCCCGCGCACGGCGGCGAGCAGCGCCTCGATCGGGCCGAAGGGCTGGCCATCGGCGATCCGCGCGAGCCAGCCGTCGCTCGGTAGCGCCCGCGCGGCGTCGGCGGCGGACGCGATCGCCTCGGCGCCGCCCGCGTCATAGCTCGCCACGTCCGACAGTCGCGCGGCGAGGCCCCGGCGCCGCCCGCGCGCGTTCGCCTCCGGCCCCAACACCCAACGGCGCAGTTCGATCGTCTCCGCGCCCGAAAGCGCCGCGCCGAACATCGCATCGGCCGCGTCGAACAGATGATGGCCCTCGTCGAACACATAGCGCGTCGGCCGCGTCGCGACTTCGCGCCCGCGCGCGGCGTTCACCATCACCAGCGCATGGTTGGCGATGACGATGTCGGCACTGGCCGAGGCGCGCGCGGCGCGTTCGATGAAGCATTTGCGGTAATGCGGGCAGCCGGCATAGACGCATTCGCCGCGCCGATCGGTGAGCGCGGGGGCGCCGTTGCGGCGGAACAACGTCGGCAGCCAGCCGGGCAGATCGCCGCCGACCATGTCGCCGTCCGCCGTATAGCCCGCCCAGCGCGCGACCAATTGCGCGAGCACCGCCGCGCGCCCCTGAAACCCGCCTTGCAAAGCGTCTTCCAGGTTCAGCAGACAGGCGTAATTCTCGCGCCCCTTGCGGGTGACGACGCGCGCGCGGCGCTCGCCCGCCTCGGGGAAGAGCCGCGCGGTCTCATGCCCCAGCTGGCGTTGCAGCGCCTTGGTGAAGGTGGAGATCCACACCGCCCCACCCGCGCTTTCCGCCCAGAGCGAGGCGGGAGCGAGATAGCCGAGCGTCTTGCCGATCCCCGTCCCCGCCTCCGCCA
>LWDI01000104.1:2835-26751 GCA_002083475.1 Proteobacteria bacterium SG_bin5 | reverse complement strand
TCCGCGCCGGCGCGACCCCCGGCAGTCGCGCGGCGAGCGGGGGCAGGCCCTGGCCCGCGCTCGCCCGCGCGAACGCCGCGCTCGCATCGGTATCGCCCGGCAGTTCGCCGACCAGTGCGTCGGCCTCGGCGATCGCGCGCGCCACCGCCGGCGTTTCCCAGCGCAGATCGCCGGGGAGGAAATGCACCGTGCCGAACAGCCAGATCACGGTGTCGGCGTCACGCACCACATAAAGCGCGGGCCGCGCCGGGATTTCCCGAGCGCAGCCCGCGAGCAACAGCAGCGCGAAGGCGCCTGCCCGCATCAATAGTTCACGCGCGTCGCGGTGATCTTATAGGGGGTGAGCTGGTTCTGGACGCTGTCCTTGCCCGCCAAATGCCCCGCGCCGACCGCGACGAACACCACGCCGGGCTGTTTCATCCGATCGGCGATCCAGCTCGCCCAGCGCTTGTTGCGCTCGGTGAGCAGCACCGCGCCGATTTCGGGCTGCTCGCGCAGGCCCTCGTTGATGGTCGCGCCCAGCGCTTCGGGATCGCCCGCCGCCCATTGCTTGACCATCTTGTCGAGCGTTTCGCCTTCCTTGGGCAGTTCCTTGAGCGTGAGCTCGAGGAATTTGATCTGCTGCGGCTCGGGCAAAGTGTCGAAATAGCCGAGCTGCTGGTCGATCGTCTCGAGCCCGCTGATCGGCTTGTTCGCCGCCTTGGCCGCCGCCGTCAGCACCTTTTCGGCGCCGCTGCTGGGATCATAGCCCAGCTTGGCGAGCGGCAATTGGGTGAGGGTGATCGCCGCGAACCAGGGCTTGAAACGGTCCATCACCGGCTCGGTGAGCCCGACCGGGGCGGCATAATCGGCGATCGCCTTGCTGTAGAGCGGGCGCTCGGCCTCGGGCAGCTTGGCCGAGAGCGGGGTGCCGCTCTTGTCGGGGGCGCGCGCGAGCACGGCTTGCTGGATCGCGGCCTGGTCGAGATCGGGCAGTTCGAGCACCAGCTCCTTGCTGTCGTCGAACGCCTTTTTCACCGCCTCGTCGAACCAGCTCAGGCCCGGCTTGAGCACGTGAACCGTGCCGAACAGGTAAATCGTCGTATCCGCATCCTTCACCACCCAGAGCGCGGGGTCCGCGTCTTGGGTCGCGGCGGGGGCGGGGGCGGGGGCCGCCGTGGGGGTTTGGGCCCGCGCGGGCGCCACCAGCATCAGCGCGAGCGCGAGCGGCGCGCCGATCACATCACGTAAACGCATGAACTTCTCCCTTTTGCTTCAATTACGCCATTTGGACCAAAGATAAACGATCATCGATGTCGCCACCGTGATCAGGAAGAGCGCGCGGTGGCTCGGCTCGCTCACCAGCCCGCCGCGCCACAGCAGGAACCAGCTCGGGTAGAGCAGCAGATAGACGTTGAGCGCCCAGACCGCGCCGCGATAATGATCGCGCCGGGCGACCTCGTCCATGCCGCGCCAATAGAACCAGCTGCCGATCCCCACCGCGCCGACGAACGTCAGCGTCGCCAGAATCGCGAACCAGGGCGGCAGCGCGCCGATCTGCAGCACGTTGAAATTGCCCTCGATCCCGCCGCGTTCGAGCCGGGCGGCGGTGAAGCCGATCACCCCGCCCGCCAGCGCCAGCGCGCCCATCAACCAGGCGACGCGGCGTCGCCGCGCGCGCTCGGCGCGCTCGCCCGGGCCGGGCTCACCGCGCGCCATCGCCGCCTCCATCATTGCCTCCATCATCGAAAATCTCCTCGATCCGCAGGTCGAACAGCCGCGCGATCTTGAAGGCGAGCGGCAGCGAGGGATCGTGCTTGCCCGTCTCGATCGCGTTGACCGCCTGGCGCGAGACGCCGAGCCGGCCGCCGAGCTCGGCCTGGCTCCAATCGCGTTCGGCACGCAGCACTTTCAGCCGGTTCTTCACGGCTAGTGGTTCAAGATCATCCAGAGCGACACCGCGATGGTGAACAGCCCCGAGATCAGCGCGATCAAATCGTCGCGCGCGCTCGCTCGCTGGGGACACATGCCTTGCTCCTTGGTCATGTTCTACTGACACTGTGTCAGCATCACCTGACTAGCTTCGAGTCGTGCCGATGTCAAGAGAAGCTGACCATATGCTAGGCGATGCTGACATCGGCGGCGCGGGCATTGACCGCTCCCGCCCCGCGCGCCAAAGGGGCGCCGACCTTCTTCGTCGCTTAAGGGGATGCCTTTGGCCACGCCGCCGCTCAGCTTTCAGCGGATGATCCTGACGCTCCATGATTATTGGAGCGCGCGGGGCTGCGTGATCCTGCAACCCTATGACATGGAAATGGGCGCGGGCACTTTCCACACCGCGACCACGCTGCGCGCGCTGGGGCCGGACGCGTGGAACGCCGCCTTCGTCCAGCCCTGCCGCCGCCCGACCGACGGCCGCTATGGCGAGAACCCCAATCGGCTGCAGCATTATTATCAATATCAGGTGATCCTGAAGCCCTCGCCGCCCGATTTGCAGGCGCTTTATCTGGGGTCGCTCGCCGCGATCGGGATCGATTTCGCGGTCCACGACATTCGCTTCGTCGAGGATGATTGGGAGAGCCCGACGCTCGGCGCCTGGGGGCTGGGCTGGGAAGTGTGGTGCGACGGGATGGAAGTGACCCAGTTCACTTATTTCCAGCAAATGGGCGGCTATGATTGCAAGCCGGTCGCGGGCGAGCTGACATACGGGCTCGAACGGCTGGCGATGTATATTCAGAACGTCGACAGCGTTTACGATCTGGCGTTCAACGACGCGGGCGTGAGCTATGGCGACGTGTTCCTGGAAAACGAACGCCAGATGAGCGCCTGGAATTTCGAGGTCGCCGATACCGAGGCGCTCGCCGACGCCTTCCGCAAACACGCCGCCGAATGCGAGCGCTCGCTCGCCGCCGGGCTGCCGATCCCGGCCTATGAGCAAGCGATCAAGGCGAGCCACGTCTTCAACCTGCTGCAAGCGCGCGGGGTGATCTCGGTCGCCGAACGCCAGGCCTATATCGGCCGGGTGCGCGATCTGGCCAAAGCGGCGTGCGCGGGGTGGATGGAGAAGAACGGGTGGGCGGCGTGATGGGTCGGCCCTCACCCGCCTTCGCTGCGCTCGGCACCCTCTCCCGCACGCGGGAGAGGGAAGCGCGCCCAATCCCTCTCCTGCTTGCGGGAGAGGGAGGGGCCCGCCGCTGCCAGGCGGTGGGAGGGTGAGGGCATGACCGACTTCCTGCTCGAACTCCGCTCCGAGGAAATTCCCGCGCGCATGCAGGCGCGCGCGCGGGAGGATTTGGCGAAGCTGTTCGTGGCCGAACTCGCCAAGGCGGGGCTGGCGGCCGGGGAGATCGTGACTTACGCGACGCCGCGCCGGCTCGCGCTGATCGCTCGGCGATTGCCCGAGGCGACCGAGGCGGTATCCGAAGAGATCAAAGGCCCGCGTGCCTCGGCGCCGCCGCAGGCGCTGGAGGGTTTCTTGCGCAAGACCGGCCTGGCGCGCGAGGCGCTGGTCGAGCGCGACGGCATATTGTTCGCGGTGATCGAGCGCCCGGGCCGTGCGACCGCCGATTTGCTCGCCGAGGCCGTTCCGGCGATCGTCCGCGCTTTTCCCTGGCCCAAATCGATGCGCTGGGGCGCGGCGTCGCTTTCGACCGAAAGCTTGCGCTGGGTGCGGCCCTTGCAGGGGATCGTCGCGCTGTTCGGCGATGAGGTGGTGCCGTGCGAGGTCGCCGGCATCGCGAGCGGGCGCGAGACTTATGGCCACCGCTTCATGGCGCCCGGCGCGATCGCGATCGAAAGCGCCGCGAGCTATGTCGAGCAACTCCGCGCCGCCCATGTGATCGTCGATCAGGACGAACGCGCCGCGATCATCCGTGATCGCGCGGCCGCGCTCGCGGCGGAAGCGGGGCTCGCGCTGGTCGCGGACGAGGGGCTGGTGGCGGAGAATGCCGGGCTCACCGAATGGCCGGTGCCGCTGCTCGGCCGCTTCGACGAAGCGTTCTTGAGTGTGCCGCCCGAGGTGATCCAGCTGACGGCGCGGGTGAACCAGAAATATTTCGTGTGCCAGGACGGTGGGGGCAAGCTCGCCAATGCCTTCATCTGCGTCGCCAATATTCAGGCGGCGGACGGCGGCGCGAAGATCGTCGAGGGCAATCGCAAGGTGCTCGCCGCGCGGCTGAGCGACGCGCGCTTCTTTTACGAGCAGGATTTGCGCGTGCCGCTCGATGATCAGGCGGCGAAGCTCGACCGGATCGTGTTCCACGAAAAGCTAGGCACCGTCGCCGACAAGGTACGGCGCGTGGCGAAGCTTGCGCGGTGGTTGGTCGAGGAGGGGATCATCAAGCCCCTCCCCTTTAGGGGAGGGGTTGGGGGTGGGGGCGGTGCCACGAACGCCGCGCCCGGTTCTGAAAGCCCCCACCCCAACCCCTCCCCTGAAGGGGAGGGGCTATCCGCCTCTGAACTGGCGGCGCTCGCCGAACGCGCCGCGCTGCTTTGCAAGGCCGATCTCGTCACCCTCATGGTGGGCGAGTTTCCCGAGCTGCAAGGCGTGATGGGCGGCTATTACGCCGCCGCTCAAGGCGAGCACCCGGCGGTCGCCGAAGCGATCCGCGATCATTACAAGCCCGTCGGCCAGGGCGACGACGTGCCGACCGCGCCGGTGACGGTGGCGGTGTCGCTGGCGGATAAGCTGGATACAATCGTTGAGTTCTTCTCGGTCGATGAAAAGCCTACCGGATCAAGGGACCCATTTGCTCTGCGACGCTCGGCTCTCGGCGTTTTGACCATTTTGATCGAGAACGGCGTCCGCTTGAATTTTGGCGCTGTTTTTTGGAATGGTGTTTCTGACCGTATCGGGAAGGGGACGTTGTTTCACTCTGAGGGCGGCGATTTAAGACCGTTTAGTCGTAACGAGGTTGAGCGGTTCCGATCCGAGCGGCTTAACGCGCTTTCTCGCGACGTAGTTTCTTTCCTCACTGACCGCCTCAAAGTCCAGCAACGCGAGGCCGGCGTCCGCCACGATCTGATCGACGCGGTCTTCGCGCTCGGGGGGGAGGACGATCTCGTCCGCTTGCTCGCCCGCGTGCGCGCGCTGCAAGGCTTCGTCACCACCGAGGACGGCGCCAATCTGCTCGCCGGCTATAAGCGCGCCGCCAACATTCTGAAAAAAGAAGCCCCCGAATCCCCCGCGCACGCGCCCGCCGATCCGGCCGGCATGGCCGAGCGGCTGGGCGGCGGCACCTCCGGCCCGGGCGCGGCGTTCGGGCCGGGGCATGACATCCTGCCCCCGCCGCCGCCCGGGCGCGACATTCCGCAGACCGGCGAGGAAGACCCGCTGGTCGAGGTCGATGATCCCGAATTCGCGCCGATCGTCGCCGAACTCGCGCGCGGCGAGCGGCACAAGGCGCTGGGCTATACCCCCGAACCCGCCGAGGAAGCGCTGATCGCGGCGCTCGACGCCGCCGAGCCCGCCGCGCGCACGGCGATCGCGCATGAGGATTTCGAAGGGGCGATGGCCGCGCTCGCGGCGCTTCGCGCGCCGATCGATGCGTTTTTCGAGGACGTGACGGTCAACGATCCGGAACCGGCGAAGCGCGCGGCGCGGCTCGCGCTGCTGGCGCGGGTGCGGGACGCAGTGCATCAGGTCGCGGATTTTTCGAAGATCGAGGGGTGAGGGCGGGCGCCGTTCGGCCCCAATCGTCACCCCGGCCTTGAGCCGGGGTCCCGCTGCCTCGCGCGGGTAGAAGAAGAAGCGGGACCCCGGCGCGGGGGCCGGGGTGACGGCGAATTGGTGGCGGCCGTGCAGATGGGAGTGACTTATGGGCTATGTCTATCGCTTCGGCGGCGGGGTTTCGGACGGGGGCAGGGGCGACAAGAATCTGCTCGGCGGCAAGGGAGCCAATCTCGCCGAAATGGCCTCGATCGGGCTGCCGGTGCCGCCCGGCTTCACGATCAGCACCGCAATGTGCACGCGCTATTATGAGGAAGGCCAGGCTTTCCCCGCCGAACTGCGCGCCGAAGTCGCGGGCGGGCTCGCCCATATCGAAGGGGTGACGGGCAAGAAATTCGGCGACGCCGCCGATCCCCTGCTCGTCTCGGTCCGCTCGGGCGCGCGCGTGTCGATGCCGGGGATGATGGACACGGTGCTCAATCTAGGGCTGAACGACGCGACCGTCGCCGGGCTCGCCCAAGTCAGCGGCGACGCGCGCTTCGCCTGGGATAGCTATCGCCGCTTCATCCAAATGTATGCCGATGTCGTGCTCGGGCTCGATCACGGGGCGTTCGAGGAAGCGCTCGAGGTCGCCAAGGAAGACAAGGGCTATTTCCTCGACACCGACATGACCGCCGATGATTGGCGGCGGCTGGTGGCCGAATATCAGGCGCTCGTCCAAAAACTGTGGGGCAAGCCCTTCCCGCAGGACGTCCACGATCAGCTGTGGGGCGCGGTGGGCGCGGTGTTCGGATCGTGGCAGTCGGACCGGGCGAAAGTCTATCGGCGGCTGAACGCCATTCCCGGCGATTGGGGCACGGCGGTGAACGTGCAGGCGATGGTGTTCGGCAATCGCGGCGAAACCAGCGCGACCGGCGTCGCTTTCACCCGCGATCCCTCGACCGGCGCGCGCGCCTATTATGGCGAATTCCTGATCAACGCCCAGGGCGAGGACGTGGTCGCGGGCATCCGCACCCCGCAATATCTGACGCGCGCGGCGCGCGAGGCGGCCGGCGCGAAACCCTTGAGCATGGAAGAGGCGATGCCCGAGACCTATGCCGAGCTGGCGCGGGTCTTCGATCTGCTCGAACGCCATTACCGCGACATGCAGGACATCGAGTTCACGGTCGAACAGGGCAAGCTGTGGATGCTGCAAACGCGCAGCGGCAAGCGCACGGCGGCGGCGGCGCTGAAGATCGCGGTCGACATGGCGCAGGAAGGGCTGATCAGCGAGGAAGAGGCGGTCGCGCGGGTCGATCCGGCGGCGCTCGACCAATTGCTCCACCCGACGCTCGATCCCAGCGCGCCGCGCGACGTGCTGACCAAGGGGCTGCCGGCGTCGCCGGGCGCCGCCTCGGGCGTGGTGGTGTTCGATAGCGACATGGCCGAGCGCCGCGCGGAACTGGGCGAGGCAGTGATCCTGGTCCGCGTCGAAACCAGCCCGGAGGATATTCACGGCATGCACGCCGCGCGCGGCATCCTGACCGCGCGGGGTGGGATGACGAGCCATGCCGCCGTCGTCGCGCGCGGCATGGGGCGGCCCTGCGTTTCGGGCGCCGGGGGGATCTCGATCGACCTCAAGGCGCGGGTGCTGCGCGTCGCCGGGCGCGAAGTGAAGGAAGGCGCGACCATCACCATCGACGGCGCGAGCGGCGAAGTGATGCTGGGCGAAGTGCCGACGGTGCAGCCCGAACTCGCCGGCGATTTCGGGACGCTGATGGCCTGGGCGGACGAGGTGCGGCTGCTCAAGGTGCGCACCAACGCCGAAACCCCCGCCGATTGCCGCGTCGCGCGCGAGTTCGGCGCCGAAGGCATCGGGCTGTGCCGCACCGAGCATATGTTCTTCGATGCCGCGCGGATCACCGCGGTGCGCCAGATGATCCTCGCGGAAAATGAGGCCGGCCGGCGCGCCGCGCTCGACAAATTGCTGCCCGAACAGCGCGGCGATTTCGCCGAGATTTTCGAGGTGATGGCGGGGCTGCCCTGCACGATCCGCCTGCTCGATCCGCCGCTGCACGAATTCCTGCCGCATGGCGAGGCCGAATTCGCCGAGGTCGCCAACGCGGCGGGGGTCGGTGTCGAGGCCTTGAAGCGGCGCGCGGCCGAGTTGCACGAGTTCAACCCGATGCTCGGCCATCGCGGTTGCCGGCTGGGGGTGACTTACCCCGAAATCTACGAAATGCAGGCGCGCGCGATTTTCGAGGCGGCGATCGACGTCGCCGAGAAGAGCGGCGAGGCACCGATCCCCGAAGTGATGATCCCGCTCGTTGCGACCAAGCGCGAGCTCGAGCTGATGAAAGCGGTGGTCGATCAAGCCGCCGAAGCCGTGTTCGCCGAACGCGGGCGGCGGATCGAGTATCTGGTCGGCACGATGATCGAGCTGCCGCGCGCCGCCATCATGGCCGGGCAAATCGCCGAGGCCGCCGAATTCTTCAGCTTCGGCACCAACGACCTGACCCAGACGACGCTCGGGGTGAGCCGTGACGACGCCAGCCGTTTCTTGACCGCTTATGTCGACAAGGGGATTTACCCGACCGACCCCTTCGTCAGCCTCGACATCGAAGGCGTGGGCGCGCTGATCGAGCTGGCGGTCGAGCGTGGGCGTGGCGCGCGGCCGGGGCTGAAGCTCGGGATTTGCGGGGAACATGGCGGCGACCCGGCGAGCATCGATTTCTGCGCGCGCGCGGGGCTCGATTATGTCTCGGCCTCGCCCTATCGCGTGCCGATCGCGCGGCTCGCGGCGGCGCAGGCGGCGGTGAAGGCGCGGGGGTGAGGCGCGGGGGTGAGGCGGGGGCTTTCGCGCGGCCCGTCTTCATCCAAACGACCGCCACCGGCCCAACTGCGGGCTTGCGCTCCCCCGCGTGACGCTTTTATGACATCCCCGTCTGGGGGATGAACGATGCGATTTTCGGTGCGGCTGCTGCTGTGCGCGGTAGCCGGCGGGCTGATCGGCGCGGGCGGCGCGCTTTACAGCGTGCGCAGCGGCGCGCTCGGCAATCAGCGGAGTTTGGGACCCTGGACCACGGGGCGTGACTTCGGCACCGCGCAAGCGAGCCGCTACACGCGGGCGGTGATTGCGTTACGCGGGTTGCTCGCGCTGCCGGCGCGCGAGGCGCGTTATTACAATGCGAGCGTGGATAGCGCGGGGTCGCCGCTCGACGGGCGCTGCCGCTATCGGCTGAGCGGCGGCGCGCTCCCCGCCGCCTGGTGGAGCGTCACGCTTTACGATCCCGCCGGCTATCTCGTGCCCAATGCGGCGGGCGTTTACGCGATCGGCAGCGCCAGCTTGCCTCCCGCCGAGCAGCGCCGCTGGGCGGTGACGATCGCGCCGCGCCCCGCCGCCGGGCGCTGGCTGCCGACCGGGGGCGTGGCGCGCTTCGAGCTGACCTTGCGCACCTATTTGCCCGAAGACGGCGGGCGCGGCGAGATCGCGGCGGCGCGTCTGCCGCGCATCGAAAAGGAGGCGTGCCGATGATCGCGCGCTGGCTGGGCCCGCTCGCGCTCGGGCTGTTCGCGGCGCTGCTCGGGTGGCATGTGACGCTCGCCAATTATCCGCAAGCGCTGATGCGGCTCGCGATCGCCCGCGTCGGCCAGGGGGGCGTGAACCGAATGACGCACGCGCCGCTCGTCACCGCGCGCGCGCGGGCGATCGTGCGGCCGAGCCCCGATCTGCTCTATTCGAGCTGCCCCTATGATCTGGCGCGCGGCCCGGTGCTGATCGAGGTGCCGGCGATCCCAGCGCCTTATTGGTCGCTCTCGGTGTTCGACGCGCGCACCGATGCCGCGTTCGTGCGCAACGATCGCGCGGCGCCCATGGGCGTGCGCGTCGCGTTGCTCGGCGCGGGGCAGGTGGCGCCGCCGGGCTATGCGCCGGTGCGGCCCCACGGCACGCGCGGGATCGCGCTGCTGCGCGTGCTGATCGACCGCACGGGCGATTTCAGCGCGGCGGATGCGGCGCGGCGCCGGGCACGCTGCCGGGCGGCGGGGTAGCGTTAGAGTCTGTTCCATTCAGATGGAACGGGTTCGCCCCGAGCCCCCGGGGCGAACGGACTCATTTCGAACAGGACAAGTCTTAGAGCTGTTCGCGCTCAAACCGAAACACTGGCTTGATGTAAAAAGCTCCTCCCCTGAAAGGAGTTCAGGGTTGACCGTGCCCCGCACGGTCAAGGATCGTCCGGGGGACGATCCGACCCTGAACTGGGGACCATTCGCGTAGCGAATGGTGGAGGGGTATCGCCCTCGAACTGCCGGGGACACCCCTCCGTCAGCCGCTCGCGCGGCTGCCAGTTCCGGGTAAACCGTGCCCCGCACGGTTTAGGATCGTCCGGGGGACGATCCGACCCGGAACTCCCCTTACAGGGGAGGAGCTAACCGGTTCGATCACAAGCAGCGCTATTCCTTCGGCGCGTAGAGCTGCTCGGGCCCGGGAAAAGCGCGCGAACGCACCTCCGCCGCATAGGCCGCCGCCGCCGCGCCGATCCGCTCGGCGAGCGCGTCATAGCGTTTCACGAAGCGCGCGGTGCGTTCGAACATGCCGAGCATATCGTCGATCACCAGCACTTGCCCGTCGCACGCGGCCGAGGCGCCGATGCCGATCGTCGGGCAGCGGACGAGCCGCGTGATCTCGACCGCGATCGGCTCGACCACGCCCTCGATCACGATCGCGAAGGCCCCCGCCTCGGCGATGGCGACCGCGTCGGCGGTGATCTTGGCGGCCTCGGCGGCGCTGCGCCCGCGCGCGGCATAGCCACCGAGCATGTTCACCGCCTGCGGGGTGAGGCCGACATGGCCCATCACCGGGATCCCGCGCTCGACCAGGAATTTGACCGTGGGCGCCATCGCCACCCCGCCTTCCAGCTTCACCGCGGCGGCGCCGGTTTGCTTGAGCAGCCAGGCGGCGCTCTCGAACGCTTGTTCGGGCGATTTCTCATAAGCGCCGAACGGCATGTCGATCACCACCAGCGCGTGATAGCTGCCGCGCACCGCCGCCGCGCCATGCGCCGCCATCATCTCCAGCGAGACCGGCAGGCTGGAGGGCAGGCCGTAGATCACCTGCCCCAGGCTGTCGCCCACCAGCAGCATGTCGCAATGCGGATCGAGCAATTGCGCGACGCGCACGGTGTAAGCGGTGAGCATCACCAGCGGCTCGCCCCCCTTGCGCGCGCGGATCGCGGGCACGGTGAGCCGCTTCATCGGCGCCGGGGTGGGGTTGGCGCGGCTGGTCGCGGTATCGAGCGTGTAGCTGGTCGACATGGGGGCGCTTTAGCGGCTTTGGCGCCGGGGCGCCATTGGGGCGGTGTGGGTTGAACAACGCCGGATGCCGGATCGAGGCCAGCATGACGGCTTTACGATGAAGCGCAATTTACGGCAAATGAAACTACGCCCGTCCGTTCGTGCTGAGCATGTCGAAGCACCGTTGTTCTTTTCGGCGGTTGCAAGAAAGTGCCGCCCTTCGACAAGCTCAGGGCGAACGGTTAAACTCTAATATCGAATAATTCAGGACATTCTTCGGAAGAACTAGACGCGTCGCCCCGGCCTCGAGCCGAGGCCTGGCTTCTTATTCTGTGCCAGGGCAGCCGAGCCCCGGATCAAGTCCGGGGCGACGTTATCCTGTAATCGCAATGAGTCCTGGAAGGCGGCTCAGCCCAGCGCCGCCTTCGCCTGAGCGCGCAGCCAATCGGCGACCCCAGGGGCGGCGGCGAGCGCGGTCAGTTCCTCGGGCGTCGCGACGCCGAAATTGATGATCTCCACCAGCCGAGCGAAGGCAAGATCGGGGTGGGGGCGTTCGACCAACTCGACCGCGTCGCCCGCCTGAAGCGCGCCCTCGGCGATCACGCGGTAATACCAGCCGGCGCGGCCCGAGCGCACCATCGCCTTGGGCGCGCGCGCGTCGCCCAGGCGCAGCGCGAATTTGTAGCAGGGCTGGCGCGGCTGGCAGACCTGGAGCCGCGCGGTGCCGATCGCATGGACATCGCCCACGCAAATATCGGCCTCGTCCAGCCCCTCGATCGTCAGATTCTCGCCAAAGGCGCCGGGGTCGAGCCGATCGGCGAGATGCGGATGCTCGGCGGCCCAAAGCGGGTAATGCGCGGCGGCATAGCCATAGACCGCCTTGTCCGGCCCGCCATGCACGCTGAGATCGGCCTGTTCGTCCCCCGCGAGCCCCAGCCGCGCGACCGCGACCGGCCCCTCGACCGGGTGTTTGACGATCCCGCTCGGCACGCGCTCCGGCCCGAGCGGGGCGACGCGGCCGACCTGAACGCTCGCGACGCGCGCGCTCAAGCGACTTCGACTCCGCGCCAAAAGGCGAAATAATCCTTGATCTCGGCGGCGGCGGATTTGGGATCGGGATAATACCAGGCGGCATCGGCATTGCGCGCGCCATCGACCACGATCGACTTATAGCTGGCGACGCCTTTCCACGGGCAGGTGGTGCGCGTCTTGCTGTCTTCGAGCAGGCTCGTATCGACCGACTCGGGCGGGAAATAATGATTGCCCTCGACGACGATCGTCTTGTCCGATTGGGCGATGACCTTGCCGTTCCAACGCGCGGTGACCATCTGGCAGCTCCTTTGGTTGCGCGCGCGATATGGGCGCGCGCCCTGCCTCAGCCAAGCACGCCCGCGTAAACTTCGGGCTTGAAGCCTACAAGCAATGCTTCGCCCGCCTCGAGCACCGGGCGTTTGATGAGCGTGGGGTTGGCCGCCATCAGCGCGAGCGCCTTGGCTTGGTCGAGCCGCTGTTTGTCGCCGTCGGGGAGCGCGCGGAAGCTGGTGCCCGCCTTGTTGAGCAATTTCTCCCACCCCACCCGCGCCGCCCAATCGGCGAGCCTGTCGGGGTCGATGCCGTCGACGCGATAATCGTGGAAGCGATAGGGCTTGCCCGCCGCGTCGAGCCAGGCGCGCGCCTTTTTCATCGTGTCGCAATTCTTGATGCCGTAAATCACCAGGCTCATTCGATCCCCCAATCGTTCAAAATGCTCGCCCGGTCCGCGTCGGGCTTGGGCGGCGGGGCGCCGAGCGCGGTGGGCGTCGCGCCATAGCGCGGCGCGGGCGCGGGTTGCGGCACGCCGTGCGCGGCAACGATCGCCTGGCGCGCGGCGAGATGCGGGTGCTCCGCCACTTCGTCGAAGCGCAGCACCGGGGTGACGCAGGCGTCGGTTTCGGCGAACAAAGCCGCCCAATGGTCGCGCGGCTGCGCGGCGAAGGCGCTCGCGAGTTTGTCCGCCATCGCCGGCCAGCGGGCGCGGTCGTGCTGCGCGGCGAAGTCCGGGTCGTCGGCGAGCCCCAGGCCTTGTCGCAACAACGCGAAGAATTGCGGCTCGATCGCGCCGACCGCGACATAGCCCCCGCAGGCACAAGCATAGCAGCGGTAGAAAGGCGCGCCGCCATCGAGCAAATTGGCGCCGCGCGCCGCGCCCCATGCCCCCATCGCGCGCATCGCGTGGAACAGCGTCGTTTGCGCGATCACCCCGTCGATCATCGCCGCGTCGACGACTTGCCCCACGCCGCTCGCCCGCGCGTGGAGCAGCGCGGCGAGCATGCCGAAAGCGAGCAGCATCGCGCCGCCGCCGAAATCGGCGATCAGGTTGAGCGGCGGCGGCGGGGGGCGATCCGCCGGGCCGATCGCGTGGAGCGCGCCGGTGAGCGCCAGATAATTGAGATCATGCCCCGCGCGCGGCGCGAGCGGCCCGCTCTGGCCCCAGCCGGTCATCCGCCCGTAAACGAGCGCCGGCTTGGCGGCGAGCGCTTCGGCGGGGCCGAGCCCCAGCCGCTCCATCACCCCCGGGCGATTGCCCTCGATCAGCCCGTCGGCGCGCGCGATGAGGGCGAGCGCGAGCGCGCGGTCGTCCTCGGCCTTCAGGTCGAGCGCGATGGAGCGGCGCCCGCGCGCCATCAGATCGAGCCCGCTCTTCGCGAACGGCCCGCCGCCGGGGCGATCGATGCGGACGACGTCGGCGCCATTGTCGGCGAGCATCATCGCCGCGAAGGGGCCGGGGCCGATACCCGCGAATTCGACGATCCTGATCCCCGCGAGTGGCCCCATCATGCTCCCCCCATGGCCCAAGAGCATGGCGGCGCGCGCGGGCGGCGGCAAGCCTGGGTTTTAAGCCGTCACCGGCCGCACCGGGGGCAGAAGATCCTTCAGCCCACCGGTCAGCGCCACCACCCGCGCGCGCATCGCCTGCCAGAAGACCGAGAGCAGCAGCAGCGCGCCGCCGATCACCAGCGCGGTCAGCGCCGCGCTCAGCTCGATCGCGCCTGCCTGGCGGAACAGCGCCGCCATCGCATAAAGCACGTAAGCGAGGCTCGAGACGAGCAACGCGCGCCGATCGATCGCCAGCGCGACGAAGGCGAAGAGCAGATACAGGCCGAGCACCAACAGCGCCTGACCCGCGCCGATTTCTTGGCTGAACACGCCGAGCCATTGGAAGATCGGGTGCGCGATCAGCGGCGCGGCGGCGAGGTGGAGCCAAAAGGCGACGTCGGTGCGGCGGGTGCGGCGCTCGCGGTCCGACATGTCCCACCACATCGCCAGCGCGAAGGTCGCGAGGCCGCCGGCGAGCGCCACGGGCAAGAGCATCTGTTCGGCGCGGGGGACGAGCCAGCCGACCAGCCCGAGCGTGGCGGCGACCCCGGCGAGCGTGCCGGCGGCGACGGTGATCGGCACCCGGAAGCGGCGCCAGTGCAGCCAAGCCGCGCCGCCCGCGAGCGTCGCCACGCCCGCGCCGACCAGCGCGCTCATCGGCTCGGACAGGTCGGGCTCGAGCTTGACGAGGATGCCGATCGGCACCGCCGCCACCCCGCCGACGAAGGCGAGCAGCAGCAGGATGCTCGGCAGCGCCATCCGCCGCCGCCGCGTGAAATATTCGGCCGCCCCCCAAGCGGCGAGCGCCACCCCCGCGCCGCCCAGCCAGGGCGCGAGCTGCCATCCGATCTGCGCGATCGCCCCGATCGCGAGCACGAGCGCGACGCTCACGAAAATATCGTTGAAGCCGGTGAGCAGGCGGAATTGTTCTTCGTCGACCGCCGGGGCGGCGCGCTGCGCGGCGATATAATCGCGCAGCGCCGCCGCCGCTTCCGTGCTGATGACGCGCGCGGTGACGGCGGCATCGATCTCGCTCTCGCTATACATGCACCTGCTCCCACTGTATTGGAGAGCTATGGCACGTGTGTGTTGCTAGAGCAATACGCTCATCCTCCCCAAGCTTGCTTGGGGAGGGGGACCATTTGCCGCGAGGCAAATGGTGGAGGGGCCGGCGCCCGGGCGCGACCGTGGCGGCCCCTCCACCACGCCCTGCGGGCGCGGTCCCCCTCCCCAGCTTCGCTGGGGAGGATCGGGTCAGCCGCCCTGGAGATGCTTCAGAATGATCATCGATTGCTCCGCCCCCGAATTGGGGGTGATCTCGCCGGTGCGATCGGTGATCGCCGCCCAATGCGCCGCGACGCCTTCGACCGACAGATCGTCGCCGGTCAGCAGCTTGCCCTGGGTGAGCGTGACGTAAGCCGCCTGAAACACCCCCGCGCCCGCGCCGACGATCGCGTTGGAGGGCGCGTCCTCGCTCACCAGGAACAGCGCGGCCGGCACCACCTTCTCGGGCGCGAAGGCGGCGAAGGCTTCGGCGGGGAACAGATCCTCGGTCATCCGCGTGCCCGCGACCGGCGCGATGGTGTTGACGCGGACGTTATATTTGGCGCCTTCCAGATACAAAGTCTTGGTGAGCCCGGCGAGGCCGAGCTTTGCCGCGCCATAATTGGCCTGGCCGAAATTGCCGAACAGCCCGGTCGAGCTCGCGGTCATCAGGATGCGGCCATAGGCCTGGTCGCGCATCGTATCCCACACCGCCTTGGTGCAATTGGCCGAGCCGTTCAGATGCACGTCGACGACGAAGCGGAAATCCTCGGGCTCCATTTTGGCGAAGCTCTTGTCGCGCAGGACGCCCGCATTGTTGATCAGGATATGGACGCCGCCCCAGCGCTCCTTGGCCTTGGCGACCATTTCGACCATTTGCGCATAATCGGTGACCGAGCCGCCGTTCGACATCGCCTCGCCGCCCGCCGCCTCGATCTCTTCGACCACTTTGAGCGCGGCGTCCGAATGGCCGGTGCCGTCGCGCGCGCCGCCGAGATCGTTGACCACCAGTTTCGCTCCGCGCCGCGCGAGTTCGAGCGCATAAGCGCGCCCCAGCCCGCCGCCGGCGCCGGTGACGATGGCGACGCGGTTTTCGAAGCTAATGGTCATGGCTGATCCTTCCAAAAATGGCTGGCGCCGTTCCTAGAGGATCGGATCGGGAGGGCAAGGGGAGCGCGCCTCCAACCAGCTCCTCCCCTGTGAGGGGAGGTGGCAGGCGCGGTAGCGCCTGACGGAGGGGTGTTGCCGCTCGATCGAGGGTGACACCCCTCCACCACGCTGCGCGTGGTCCCCCTCCCCCTATGGGGGAGGAGCTTGGACGTGCCGCTGAATCACCTTGCCTTACCGCCGCTTGCGCCGCCGCTCGCCGGTCGCCGCGCTGCCGGGTTCGCGGCATTTGTCATATTGGCCCTTCTTGCACACCGGATAGGCGTCGAGCGGCGCGGGGGCGGGGAAGGCTTGCGCGGGGGGCGGCGCGGGGACGAACTGGATCGTCGCGCCGGGCTGCGGCGTGCCCTGGAGCGCCGGCTGCGACGGCGCGAGCCCGCCCCCCAGCCGCGCGGCGGCGTTGTTGCCCATTTCGACCTCGGCGCGCTGGGCGCGGGGGCCGGTCGAGGGCGCGGTCGAGTTCGACAGCCGGGTCGAGGGTTCGGTCGGGGCGTTGCTCGGCGCGGGTTCGGTGGTCGTTTGGCCCGCGCCCATCTGGCCTTGCTGCTCGGCGGGCGGGGTCTGTTGGCCGGCGGTCTGCGCCAGAGCGGGGGTCGCGATCAGCGCGATCGCGGCGGCGATGATCTTCATGGGTCAAGTCTCCTCAAGCCCACGCGCCACGGCGGCGCGCGCCCCGCCACAACGCCCGCGCGCTGCGCTGGGTCCCGACGCTGCCTTGGGTAGCGCGAATGCTTCAACCGTCACCCCGGGCTTGGCCCGGGGTCCACCGCGGTGCTGGTCCTACGGTGGTGGAGTCTCGCGCGTCGGTGGATGCCGGACCAAGTCCGGCATGACGAACCAGTCAGCGATCGACGACCCAGAGCGCGGTCGCGCCGCCCTTAGGTTCCCGCATCCAGCGCATAGCCCGCCGAGCGGACGGTGCGGATGATGTCGGGGCGCTCGCCGATGTTGATCGCCTTGCGCAGCCGGCGGATATGCACGTCGACGGTGCGGCTCTCGATGTCGCTGTCATGCCCCCACACCGCGTCGAGCAGCCGTTCGCGGCTGAACACCCAGCCGGGATGTTCGAGGAAATGCTTCAAGAGCCGGAATTCGGTGGGGCCGAGTGGGATCACCTCGCCGCCGCGCCGCACTTTGTGGCCCACCGTGTCCATCTCGATATCGGCATAGGTCAGCTGCTCGCCCCCGAGCGCGGGGCGCACCCGGCGCAGCACCGCGCCGACGCGCGCGACCAGTTCGCGCGGGGAAAAGGGCTTGGTGACGTAATCGTCGGCCCCCGTCTCCAGCCCGCGCACGCGATCTTCCTCTTCGCCGCGCGCGGTGAGCATGATGATCGGGATGTTCGCCGTCTCGGGCATGCGCCGCAGCCGGCGGCAGACCTCGATCCCCGACAGCCCTTCGACCATCCAATCGAGCAGCACGATGTCGGGCGTCGCTTCCTTGGCGAGCAGCAGCGCTTCCTCGCCATCGGGGGTTTGCTTGACGTCGAAATCCTCGCGCTTGAAATGCCACACGAGCAGCTCGGCGAGCGAGGCATCGTCCTCCACCAGCAACATTTTCGCGCGCGCCATCCTAGCCTCCCGTCAGATGATTGGTGCGGTGCCGCGCTCGCGCTCGCCCATATGGACGCCGGTCGCGGCATAATAGACCATCTCGGCCACATTGGTCGCATGGTCGCCCACGCGTTCCAAATTCTTGGCGATGAACAGCAGATGCGCCACTTGGCCGATGCTCGCGGGGTTTTCCATCATATAGGTCACCAGTACGCGGAACAGACTGTTGTAGAAATCATCGAGCGCGCGGTCGCTTTCGCTCACGCGGATCGCCGCGTCGGGATCGCGCGCGGCGAAGGCGTCGAGCACGTCATGGACCATCCGGCTCGCCATTTGCGCCATCGCGGGGAGCACCGAGAGCGGCTCGATATCGCCATGATCGTCGATCGCGGCGACGCGCCGGGCGATGTTCTTGGCATAATCGCCGATCCGCTCGACCACGCTCGCGATCTTGAGCGCGGCGACCACCTCGCGCAGATCGTCGGCGAGCGGGGCGCGCAGCGCGATCAGCTCGACCGCGAGCCGCTCGACCTCTTGCTCGAAGGCGTCGATCTTCTTGTCGCCCGCCACGATCGCGGCGGCGCTTTCCAGATCATGGCGTTGCAGCGCGAGCATCGAGCCGATGATCGCTTGTTCGGCGAGGCCCCCCATTTGCGCGATCAACCCGCGCAGCCGGGTAATGTCCTCGTCAAACGCCTTGACGGTGTGATCGACCACCTAGCCCCTCCGCCTCAGCCGTAGCGGCCGGTGATATAGTCTTTGGTGCGTTCCTGGCGCGGATTGGTGAAGATGTCGCTGGTCGCGCCATATTCGATCAGCTGCCCCAAATGGAAAAAGGCGGTGCGCTGCGAAACGCGCGCGGCCTGCTGCATATTGTGCGTCACGATCACGATCGCGTAGCGCCCCTTGAGTTCGTGGATCAGCTCCTCGATCTTGGCGGTCGCGATCGGATCGAGCGCCGAGCAGGGCTCGTCCATCAGGATCACTTCGGGATCGACCGCGATCGCGCGGGCGATGCACAGCCGCTGCTGCTGGCCGCCGGAGAGCGCCGTGCCGCTGTCCGAAAGCCGATCCTTCACCTCGTCCCACAGCCCGGCGCGGCGCAGCGATTGTTCGACGATCGCGTCCATCTGCGCGCGCCCGGCGGCGAGGCCGTGGATGCGCGGGCCATAGGCGACGTTTTCGTAGATGCTCTTGGGGAAGGGATTGGGCTTTTGGAACACCATGCCGACGCGCGCGCGCAGCTGCACCACGTCCATGTGCGGCGCGTAAATGTCCTCGCCGTCGAGCTGGATCTCGCCTTCGACGCGCGCGGTCGGGATGGTGTCGTTCATCCGGTTGAGCGTGCGCAAAAAGGTCGATTTGCCGCAGCCGGAAGGGCCGATCAGCGCGGTGACGTGATCGAGCTCGACATCGATCGACACGTCGTTGATCGCGCGCTTGTCGCCATAAAGGACGTTGACGTGGCGCGCGGTCATTTTGGGGCGGCGGGGCGCAGGGGTCATCACCAGCGGGTCTCGAAACGGTTGCGCAGATAAACAGCGACGCTGTTCATCGCGAGGAGGAAGATCAGCAGCACGATGATCGCCGCGCTCGTCTTTTCGATGAAGGCGCGGTCGATCTCGTCGGACCAGAGGAAAATCTGCACCGGCAGCACCGTCGCCGGATCGGTGAGGCGATCGGGCGGGGTGGCGATGAAGGCGCGCATCCCGATCATCAGCAAGGGCGCGGTCTCGCCCAGCGCGCGCGCCATGCCGATGATCGTGCCGGTCAAGATGCCGGGCAGCGCGAGCGGCAAGACGTGGTGGAACACGACTTGAATGGGGCTCGCGCCCACGCCGAGCGCCGCGTCGCGGATCGAGGGCGGGACGCCCCTGATCGCGTTGCGCCCCGCGATCACGATCACCGGCATCGTCATCAGCGCGAGCGTCATCCCGCCGACGAGCGAAGCCGAGCGCGGCAGATCGAACAAATTGAGGAACACCGCGAGCCCCAAGAGCCCGAAGATGATCGAGGGCACCGCCGCCAGATTGTTGATCGATACTTCGATGAAGTCGGTGACCGCGTTGCGCGGCGCATATTCCTCGAGATAGAGCGCGGCGAGCACGCCGATCGGGAAAGCGAGCAGCAAGGTCACCGCCATGGTGAAGATCGATCCCTTGAGCGCGCCCCAAATCCCCGCCTGCACCGGATCCGTCGAATCGGCGCCGAACAGAAAGGTCGTGCTGAGCCCGGTCTCGATCCGGCCCTTGGCGCGCAGCTGGTCGATCAGCGCGCGGTCGGCGGGCAGGCCGCGCCCCTTGGCGGCTTGATCGAAGGCGGCCGAGGCGGGGATGGCGATCATCGCGCGCTGGGCGAGCAGGCGCGGATCGCGCTTCAAGGCGTCGCGCAACGCCGTCCAGCCGCTATCGGCGATCATCGCGGGCCCGCGCGGACCATAAGCCGCGCGCGCGGCCTCGCTCGCCAGATCGGGCAGGCCGGCGGCGGCGAGCGCGAGATCGGCGCCCGGTCCCCGCAGCCGCGCGGCATCGAGCGGCAGCGCGGCGCGCGCGAAGTCGACCGGCACGATCAGCCGCGTCTGCAGGAAGCCTTGCGCGCCGTTCATCAGCATATTGGCGAGCAGGAAGGCGAGGAACCCGGCCGAGGCGATCACCGCGAACAGCCCGAGCAGGCGGAAGCGCCGTTCGGCGGCATAGCGGCGCTGGACCCGCCGGGCCATGGCGGGGGCGCGCCAATCGGTACGGGGGGCGGCGTCAGTCATAAGCTTCTCGGTAGCGCTTCACCACGGTGAGCGCGACGATGTTGAGCAACAAGGTGATCACGAACAAGGTGAGCCCCAAGGCGAAGGCGGCGAGCGTCTTGGGGCTGTCGAACGCGGCTTCGCCGGTCAGCAGGTCGACGATCTGCTTGGTGACGGTGGTCGCGCTTTGGAACGGGTTGAGGCTGATCGTGGCGGCGCCCGAGGCGGCCATCACCACGATCATCGTCTCGCCGATCGCGCGGCTCACCGCGAGCAGCACCCCGCCGACGACGCCCGGCAGCGCCGCCGGGATCAGCACGCGGCGGATCGTCTCCGAAACCGTCGCCCCCATCGCGAGCGACCCGTCGCGCATCGCCTGGGGCACCGCCGCGATCGAATCATCGGCCATCGAGGAGACGAAGGGGATGATCATCACCCCCATCACCAACCCGGCCGCGAGCGCGCTTTCCGACGAGGCATAGGGAAAGCCGATCGCGACCGCGAAATCGCGCACCGCGGGCGCCACCGTGAGCGCGGCGAAATAGCCATAAACGACGGTCGGCACCCCGGCGAGAATCTCCAGGATCGGCTTCATCCAGCGCCGCACCCCGGGGCTCGCATATTGCGAGAGATAGACCGCGCTCATCAGCCCGAAGGGAATGGCGACGAGCATCGCGATCACCGCGCCGATGAAGAAGGTGCCCCAGAACAAGGGCACGGCGCCCAGCGCGCGGCCGGGATGCGCGGGATCGATCACCTGCGGCGCCCAATGCGTGCCGAACAGGAAATCGGTCAGCGGCACCATCCGGAAGAAGCGCGCCGATTCGAACAAGAGCGAGCCGACGATGCCAAAAGTGGTGAGCACCGCGATCAGCGAGGCGGCGAGCAGCACCGCCATCACCAGCCGCTCGATCCGGGTGCGCGCGCTGAAATCGGGCTTCACCTGAAGATAGGCCCAGGCCCCGCTCGCGAGCGTCAGCAGCACCACCAGCGCGGTCGCGATCCAATCATAGCGGTTTTGCGCGGCGACATAAGCGGGGGCGAGGCGCTGGGCGAGCGCGCTCGCGCCGGCGACCATGCGCCCTTCGGCGATCGCGCGCGCCTGGCCGAGCACCGCGCCGCGCTCGAACCCCGGCGGCGGCAACTCACGCGCGGCGGGCGAGGCGATCACCGCGTCGGTCACCAGGCCGGGGGTGACGCTCGACCAGGCGACCAGGAACAGCAGCGCGGGCAGCAGCGCCCAGAGCGCGACATAAGCGGCATGGTGCGAGGGCAGCGAGCTGAAGCGCCGCGTCGCGCCGCGCCGGAACGCGACAGCGCGCACGCGCGCGGTGAGCCCGCCGATCAGCGCTAGGCCCGTCACCAGAAACAAAAGAGCGAGAGTCGACAAAAGAAGCGAATTCCAATTTGCGATAAATGACGAGCGGGAGAGCGAGGCCCGCTCTCCCGCCGAAGTGAGAGCGAGTCTTAGTTGAGCGTGGTGCCGTCCATCGTCGTGCCGTCTTCTACGATCTTCTTGGCGGCGGCGCGCGTTTCGGCGGACGCGGGGATCAGTCCGCGTTTGGTGAGCGGCCCGTTCGGATCCCACATCGTCGCATAAAGCTCGACGAATTTGCGCAGCCCCGGCACCGCGTCGAGATGCGCCTTCTTGACGTAGATGAACAAGGGGCGCGACCCCGGATAACGCCCCGAGGCGATCGTCTCGTACGAGGGAAGCACCCCGCCGATCGGCACGCCGACCAGCGTCGTCGGGTTTTGTTCGAGATAGCTATAGCCGAACACGCCGACCGCGTTGGAATTGGACCGCAGCTTCTGGACGATCAGATTGTCATTCTCGCCGGCATCGACCCAGGCGCCGTCGCTGCGGATTTCATGGCACAGCTTCTTGAACTTGGCGGGTTCCTTTTCGCGCATCTTGAGCGAGTCAGGATAAATGGCGAGGCAGCCGCGCTCCATCAGGATTTCGGCGAAGGCGTCGCGCGTGCCGCTGGTCGAGGGCGGGCCATAGACCTGGATCGGGATCGCCGGCAGCGTCGGGTTCACGTCCTTCCAGGTCTTGCTCGCATTGGGCTGACCCTTGGGATTGGCGGCGAGCGCCATGTAAATGTCCGCCGGGACGAGCTGCAACTTCGGGCCGTTGGTCGATTCGGCGAGCGTGATGCCGTCGAGCCCGATCTGCACTTCCATGATCCGGTTGACGTTATTGTCCGAGCAGCTCTTATATTCGCTCGCGGTCAACCGGCGCGAGGCGTCGAGAATATCGGGATGCGCGGCGCCCACGCCTTCGCAGAACAGCTTGGCGCCCGCGCCGGTGCCGCCCTGTTCGACGACCGGCGCCTTGAAGGTCGCGTTTTGGGTGCGGAATTGTTCGGCGACCAAGGTGGTGAAGGGATAAACCGTCGACGAGCCGACGACCCTGATCTGATCGCGCGAGCCCGCGCCATTGCTCGCCGCCTGATCATTACACCCCGCCAGCGCCAGCGCCAGCGCGCTCGCGGCGACCGTCCCGAGTTTCACGCGCATGCCCATCCTCCCTTTTGAGATACCCCGTGCGGCGGGCGCTATCACCCCGACCCACGCGCCATTGTGACGTTTAGGTTACTTTTTGATGACGGCGGTTGATGATGGGGCTTCCAGCGGCGCGGGCTGCGCGATCGGCGGCAGCGCGACGCTCGCGGTCGTGCCCTTGCCGAGCGTGCTCTGCAGGTCGAGCCGGCCGCGATGGCGCTCGACGATATGCTTGACGATCGACAGGCCGAGCCCGGTGCCGCCGAGCCCGCGACTGCGCCCGGCGTCGACGCGGTAGAAACGCTCGGTCAATCGCGGCAGATGTTCGGGGGCGACGCCATCGCCCTCGTCGGCGACGGTGATCCGCACCAGCCCGGTGCCGTCGCGCCACAGCCGAGTGACGACCGGCGTCCCGGCGCGGCCATATTTCATCGCATTGCCGATCAGATTGTGGAGCACCTGGCTCAACTGCGCGCGATCGCCCGCGACCGAGGGCACGCCGACGTCGATCTCGCCGATCAAATCCTCGGTGCGGCGATCGAGCCCATCGGCGAGCTCGGCATGAACTTCCTCGATCAGCAGCGCGAGATCGACCGGGGTCGCGGGCAGGCGATATTTGTCGGCCTCGATCCGCGAGAGCGAGATCAGATCCTCGACCAGCCGCTGCATCCTTTTGGCCTCGCCGAGCAGCACGTTCAGGAAACGCGCGCGCACGTCCGGATCGCCGCCCGCCTTGTCGTCCGACAGCGTCTCCACGAAGCCCAGGATCGAGGCGAGCGGGGTGCGCAATTCATGGCTCGCATTGGCGACGAAATCGACGCGCATCCGCTCGGCGGCGTCGCGCGCGGTCTGATCGATGAGATGGACGACGCGGCGCCCATCGCTGAGCGTGGTGAGGCGCATCTCCCAACGCTGGTCGATCGCGCCGAGCCCGACCAGGCTGATCGGCGCGGCGGGGCCACCGATCGCGGCGGCGGGGGCGGTGAGCGCTTCGGCGGCGGCGGGGTGGCGCAGCGCGAGCCGCGCGTCCTGCCCGACGATATGCCGCCCGAGCAGCGCGCGCGCGGGGGCGTTGGCCTGGGCGACGCGCCCCGTTTCGATCAGCAGGATCGGCTCGACGATCGCCTCGA
>LWDI01000104.1:2571-2720 GCA_002083475.1 Proteobacteria bacterium SG_bin5 | reverse complement strand
CCCCCTCGCCGCCGCCGCCGAGCAATTCGTCGGCGACGATCGCCACCGCGGCGACCGCGAGCGCGACCAGGGTGCGAAGCGTGAAGGGATGCGGCATGAACGGGACAGTCTCGCCAAAATCGGGACGGCGCAAGCGAACCCCGTGGCTT
>LWDI01000104.1:2209-2562 GCA_002083475.1 Proteobacteria bacterium SG_bin5 | reverse complement strand
GATTGTGAAAGGGCTTGGCGCGCAAGAGGGTGGCGATGCAGAGCGACGACGACAAGCCGGGCAAAACCACGCGCCGCGCGCTGGTGCTGGGGGCGGTGAGCGCCTCGGCGGTGGTCTCGATCCGCCCGGCGCTCGCGCAGACCGCCGCCTGGTGCTCACCTGCGAGATTCCGGTGCCAGATGCCGCGCGCGCGGGCCAATATATCGCCGCCGACGGCAAGCTGGTGCCCGCCGGCACCGCTGGCGCCTTTCCGGGCGCGGGGACGCCGTTCAAGGGCGAGGACGTCCGCAAGGCGCTCGCCGGCCAGGGCAATCTGCCCGGCACCGATTACGAGCGCAGCCAGGCCTATCTCC
>LWDI01000104.1:1545-2113 GCA_002083475.1 Proteobacteria bacterium SG_bin5 | reverse complement strand
GGACGGTGGCGCTCGACGGGCTGACGCTCGTTTACCACCGCGCCTCGGGGATCACGCATCTGCTCGCCTCGCCCGCGCCCGAAATCTTGGCGGCGCTTGCCGAGCCGCGCGATTTGGCGGGGCTGGCGGCATGGCTGGACGCGCGCTTCGATCTCGCCGGGGGCGAGGCGGCGCTCGCGGCGCGGCTGGACGAATTGATCGCGGCGGGGCTGGTCGAGGCGGTGGCGCCGGCATGAGGCACCAGACGCTGGTGCGCGTCGGGCCGATCGTCTTTCGCGTCGGCGCCGATTGGCGCGCGCCGATCGCGGCGCTCGCCGCGCTCTATCGCGCCTATCCCGCGCCCGAGGATGCGATCGCCGATTTCACCGTGCGGCTCGCGGCGCCCAAGCCCTGGCGGCGCTGGCTGCGCCCGGCGGTGACGATCGGCGGCGATTATTGGCTCGCCGACGCCGCGCCGCTGCCGCTCGCCCAGGGGCTGCTCGCCGCCGAAATGGGGATGAATTTGCAGCTGGCGCTCGGCGAGCGGCGCTTCCTGCTGCTCCACGCCGCCGTGGTCGAGCGCGGCGGA
>LWDI01000104.1:1050-1388 GCA_002083475.1 Proteobacteria bacterium SG_bin5 | reverse complement strand
ATCGATCTGCTCGCGCGCGACGTGCCGCCCGCGCGCTGGGGGCCACGGCTGACGGGCACCCCCAAGGGCGACATCCGCCATTTGCTGCCGAACGCGGCGGCGCTCGCGGCGATGGACGTGCCCGCGNNNNATCCTCTTCCCCCGCTTCGGCCATGCCGCCGCCGAGCGGGCGGTGCCGCCGAGCGAGGCGTTCGTGCGGCTCACCCAGGCCTCGACCAATTATGTCGCGCTCGGCGAACGGGGGTTCGCGGCGCTGACGGCGCTGGTGGCGGGCGCGCCGGCGCGGGCGATCGACTATCCCGATGCGGCGACGGCGATCGCGATGGTGGAGGGGGTGG
>LWDI01000104.1:0-932 GCA_002083475.1 Proteobacteria bacterium SG_bin5 | reverse complement strand
CCGTCAGTCGCTCGCGCGACTGCCACCTCCCCTTGCAGGGGAGGAGCTTGGGCGCGCTCGCCCCCGACGCCCACCGCCTCGCCGCAGCGCTTCGCGATCCCGCCGCCACCGCCGCGCTCTCGGACGCGGGCTGGACCGAGCTCATCGCCATCGCCCGCGCCGAGCAGCTGATCGGCACGCTCGCCCACCGGCTCCACGGCCTCGACCTGCCGCCCCGGGTCGCGGGGCTGATGGCGGCGGCGCGCGCCTCGGCCGAGCAGCAGCGCCAAGCCGCGCTGTGGGAGGCGGAAATGGCGCGCCGCGCGCTCGCTCCGCTCGACGTGCCGGTGGTGCTGCTCAAGGGCACCGCCTTCGTCGCGGCGGGGCTGGCGGCGGGGGTGGGGCGGTCGATCGGCGATCTCGACATTCTCGTGCCGCGCGCCGCGCTCGATCGGGTCGAGGCAGCGCTGTTCGCCGCCGGTTGGGAATGGGTGAAGCCCGATCCTTATGACGATGCCTATTACCGCCGCTGGATGCACGAACTGCCCCCGCTCATCCACAAGACGCGCGACCGGATGATCGACGTCCACCACACCATCCTCCCGCTCACCGCGCGCCCGACGCCCGACGCCGAGGCGCTGATCGCCGCGAGCGTGCCGCTCGAAAACGGCCTGCGCGTGCCGTCGCCCAATGACATGATCTGCCACGCCGCCGCGCATCTCCTCGCCGATGGCGATCTGGCGGGGGGACTTCGCAATTTGTGGGACATTCATCGCCTGGTCGGCGAATTCGGCACCGAGCGCCTCGCCGCCCGCGCCGCGCATCACGGCCTCGCGCTCCCGGTCGCGCGCGCGCTGCGGCTGGCGCGCGACCTGTTCGGCACCGAGGGCGCCGAGGGCGCGGCGCCGCCGCTCTTCGCGCGCCGCCTCACCGCGCGCGACGGCTGGGGCCAC
>LWDI01000103.1 GCA_002083475.1 Proteobacteria bacterium SG_bin5 | reverse complement strand
CGCCGCCGTCGAGCCCGCGCCGACCCCGATCGCCGAGGTGGAGGGCGCGCGCCCCGCGATCGTCTTCGCCGCGCCGCAAGAAGTCGTGCAGCCCTTGCCGACGCGCGCGTCGCGCCGCGCGCTCGCCGCCAAGGCGCCGGGCAAGCCCGCCGTCGCGCCGGTCGCGGCTCGGGTGGAGCCCGAACAGGTCGCGGCCAAGGCGCCGGCTTCGGGCAATTTCTATCTGCAGCTGGGCGCTTATCCGAGCGCGGCGGTGGCGCGCGACGGCTGGCTACGCGCGACGCGTCGCTTCGCCGGCTTCGGCGGGCACACCCCCTCGGGCATGGCGTTCAAGAGCGCGGCGGGGAGCTTCTACCGCCTGTCGCTCGGCGGCTTCGCGCGCGCCGACGCGGTGGCGCTGTGCAACGCCTATCGCGCCAAGGGCGGCAATTGCTTCGTCCGCCAGGGGGCGGGGGATCAGGTGGCGGCTTGGGTGAAGTCGGGGCGTGAACTGGCGGCGCGTTGATTCATTCACACGCGAAGACGCTGAGGGGTGGCGCGTGGCCGAGGGGAGATTTTTCTCACACGAAGCCACGAAGCCACGAAAAGGGACCCGCCGCGTAGCGGCTCTCTTCATGATCAGCCGTATCGTGTGATTACCCTTCCTTCGCGTCTTTGCGTCTTCGCGTGAGGTGTTAAACAGTTGCCGCGAGCGCGAATTCGGACAGTATAAAGCGGCTTCGCCGCCTTGTCTTCGTGTCTTCGTGGCTTCGTGTGAGCCCAAAAATCTCACACCAACCGCGACCCGCCCTTCCACAGCCCCGTCACCCGACCCTGCACCGGCAGCCCATCGAACGGCGTATTCCCCGCCTTGCCCGCGAAGCGATCCGCGCTGATTTGCCACGGCGCCTCGGGATCGATCGCGACCAGATCGGCGGGCATCCCCGGCGCAAGCACGCCCGCTTCCACCCCCAACAGCCGCGCCGGGGCCGCGCTCAGCAGCTCGAACAGCCGCGGAAGCGTCACGCGCCCATCGCGCACCAGCCCCAGGCCGAGCGCGAGCAGGCTCTCCGCCCCCGCCGCGCCGGGGCTCGAATCGGCGAAGGGGAGGCGCTTTTCTTCCGGCCCGCGCGGATCGTGGCCCGAGGCGAGCACGTCGATCGTCCCATCCGAAAGCGCCGCGAGCGCCGCCTGGCGATCGACCTCGCTACGCAGCGGCGGCGAGAGATGCGCGAAGGTGCGGAAATCGGCCATTGCGATGTCCGACAGCAGCAGATGCGCCGGGGTGATCCCGCACGTCACCGCCACCCCCCGCCGCTTCGCCGCGCGGATGAGGTCGAAGGCCGCCGCCGTCGTCACCTGGCGGAAATGGAGGCGCGCGCCGGTCTCCTCGGCGAGCATCAGGTCGCGCGCGACCGCGAGCGCCTCGGCGATGGCGGGGGCGGCGGGGAGGCCGAGCCGGGTCGCCGTCTCGCCCTCGGTCGCGACCGCGCCGGCGGCGAGCCCGCCATCCTCGGCATGCGCGATCACCGTCAGCCCCAGGTCGCGCGCATAGCCGAGCACTTTGCGCATGGCCCCGGCGTCGGCGATCCAGCCGCGCCCGGTGCCGACCGCCTTGGCGCCGGCTTCCGCGCAAATCGCCATTTCGGCCAGCTCGCGCCCGGCGAGCCCGCGCGTGGCGGCGGCGATCGGGTGAATCCACAAGCGCGGCCGGCCGATCAGCGCCGCGCGCTGCACCACGCCGGGATCGTCGAGCACCGGCGACTGATCGGGCATCAGCGCGATCCGCGCGATGCCGCCCGCGTGGCACGCCGCGACATCGACCGCGAACACCCCCAGATCGACGATCGCCGGCGCGAGCAGCCGCCCCCCCAGATCGATCACTTCCGCGCCCTCGGGTAGCGCGATGGTGCCGAGCGCGGCGATCCGCTCGCCCTCGACGATCAGGGCGCCGGGGCGCTCGCCTTCGGGCGTGACGAGGCGGGCGTTGGTGAAAGCGATCATGCCCAGCCCTCCACGCCCCGCTGTGCGCGCGTCAGCACGTCGAGACAGGCCATGCGCACCGCCACCCCCATCTCGACCTGCTCGGTGATCGCCGACCGCTCATGGTCCGCGACCGAGGAGGTGATCTCCACCCCCCGGTTCATCGGCCCCGGGTGCATCACCAGCGCATCGGGCCGCGCGAGGGCGAGCCGTTCGGGGGTGAGGCCGTAGCGCTTGTGGAATTCGCGAGTCGAAGGAATGAAGGCGCCGTCCATCCGCTCGTTCTGCAGCCGCAGCATCATCACCACGTCGGCGCCCTCGAGCGCGGCGTCGAAATCGGTGAACGGCTGCACGTGCATCGCCTCGATCGCCGGCGGCATCAGCGTCGAGGGCGCGACCACGCGCACCTCGGCGGCGAGCGCGGTGAGCGCGAGGATGTTCGAGCGCGCGACGCGGCTGTGGAGCAGATCGCCGCAGATCACCACGCGCTGCCCGGCGATGCTCCCCCGCCGCCGGCGGATGGTGAGCGCGTCGAGCAGGGCCTGGGTCGGATGTTCGTGCCGCCCGTCGCCCGCGTTGAGCACCGGGCAATCGACCTTGCCCGCGATCAGCTGCACCGCGCCCGAGCTTTGATGGCGGATCACGATCGCGTCGGCGCGCATCGCGTTGAGCGTCATCGCGGTATCGATCAGCGTCTCGCCCTTTTTCACGCTCGATTGCGCGGCGTGCATGTTGACGACATCGGCGCCCAGCCTTTTGCCGGCGATCTCGAAGGAGAGCAGCGTGCGGGTGCTATTCTCGAAAAAGGCGTTGATCACGGTGAGCCCGGCGAGCTCGTCGCTTTTGCGGCGCGCGCGATTGGCCTCGATCCATTGCTCGGCCTCGTCGAGCAGGAAAGTGATTTCGTGCGGCTGGAGTCCGGCGATCCCGGTCAAATGCCGGTGCGGGAAAACGGCGCGACCGGGGATGAGGGTCGCGGGGCGGTGACCGGGGGCTGGCATTAAAGCCGCTGGCTAGCCGTTGGACGGGGCGGGCGCAAGTTTTGGTTCGCGGGTGAGCGGTTGATTTGGTTCGCGCGGAGGCGCAGACGCGCGGAGGACGCTGGGATAACCGCGCGATCGATCACGCCCGTCGCCCCAGCGAAGGCTGGGGCCTCGAGCAAGCGGCGCGCTCCGGTTCATAAAGGCCCCAGCTTTCGCTGGGGCGACGGCTTGGCAGGAGAGTCGCGCCGCAGGCGCTTTATCCGCCGATCATCGGGCGATGGCCGATCCCTCTCGGCGCCCCTCTGCGCCCTCCGCGCCTCTGCGCGAACCAAAACCTCCGCGCCTCCGCGCCTCCGCGTGAACAAAAGCTCACACCCCCGGCGCGAACCGCCCGTCTTCGCCCAATACGTGCAACACCCCGTCGGCGATCGCGAAATAGGCGCCGCGCAAGGTCAACACCCCCGCCGCCTCGCGCGCGGCGACGGGCGGGAAAGTGCGCAAATTCGCCAGGCTCACCCGCACCGCCTCATGCTCCAGCGCGCGCACCGCCTCGGGGCCGGTGCCGTGCGCGGCGATCACGCGCTCGCGCGCCTCGTCGAGCAGATCGACCCAATGCGCGATGAAACCGCCCGCGCCCGGCGCCGCGCCGTCGAAGCGTCGGCTGAGCGCGGCCGCCACGCCGCCGCAAGCGCCGTGGCCCAACACCACGATCTCGGCGACTTCCAGCTGCGTCACCGCGAATTCGACCGCGGCGGAGACGCCGTGGCGCGCGCGATCGGGCTCGAAGGGCGGTACCAGATTGGCGACGTTGCGCACGACGAAGATTTCGCCAGGCGACACGTCGAAAATCTGCGCGGGATCGACCCGGCTGTCCGAACAGGCGATCACCATCACCTTCGGCGCTTGGCCGTGCGATAGCTCGGCCCAGCGGCTGCGCTGATCCGCCCAGCCGGCTTGGCGAAAGCGGCGATAGCCGGCGAGCAATTGGTCGAAAGCGTCCATTGTGAAGGGCCTAGGCGCGCGAGCGGGCGCCCGCAAGCGCGGCGGTTGTGCGGCGGGCGGGGCGTCGCTATTTCGCGCCTATGACCGAAATCGCTCCGCTCGCCCGGCCGCCGCGCACGCGCAAGCCCGATTGGATCCGGGTGAAGGCGCCCACCAGCACCGGCTTCGCCGAGACCAAGGCGCTGATGCGCCGCCTGAATCTCGCGACCGTGTGCGAGGAAGCCGCTTGCCCCAATATCGGCGAGTGTTGGACGAAAAAGCACGCGACGGTGATGATCCTGGGTGACACCTGCACCCGCGCCTGCGCGTTCTGCAACGTGAAGACGGGGATGCCGCGCGCGGTCGACCCGCTGGAGCCGCAGCACGTCGCCGACGCGGCCGCCGAATTGGGGCTGGAGCATATCGTCATCACCTCGGTCGATCGCGACGATCTGCCCGATGGCGGCGCCAAGCAGTTCGTGAAGGTGATCGAGGCGCTGCGCCGCACCACGCCCGCGACCACGATCGAAATCCTCACGCCCGATTTCCGCAACAAGCACGAGGCGGCAGTCGAGGCGATCGTCGCCGCGCGGCCCGATGTCTATAATCACAATCTAGAGACGGTGCCTCGGCTCTATCCGACCATCCGCCCCGGCGCGCGCTATTATGCCTCGCTGCGGTTGCTCGAGAGCGTCAAGCGGCTCGACCCTTCGATCTTCACCAAATCGGGGATCATGCTGGGTTTGGGCGAGGAGCGGCTGGAGGTCCACCAGGTGATGGACGATATGCGCTCGGCCGACATCGATTTCCTGACGATGGGGCAATATCTGCAACCCACCCCGCGCCACGCCAAGGTCGCCGAGTTCGTGACGCCGCAGGCGTTCGGCGCCTATGCCCAGATCGCCCGCGCGAAGGGTTTTTTGCTGGTCGCGAGCTCGCCGCTCACCCGATCGAGCTATCATGCGGGCGATGATTTCGCCAAGCTGCGCGCCGCGCGCGAGGCGCGGTTGGGGAGGCGGTGATGGCCGGCCAGTTGGAGGCCGCGCTGCGGGAGACTTCTTGCCCGTCGGACGTGGCGCGCGGGGCGGTTGAGGAAGTGGCGGCGATGGAGGTGCGGGTCGATCGCATCGTCCGCGATGTGCGCTTGCTGAAGTGGATGACGGTGCTGACGACGGTTCTAATCATCGTCGAACTCGTCATGGTGTTCTCTTAAGCTCATGCCCAAGCACAACGAAACCCGCGCGCTGCCTTATGCGCCCGAGCAAATGTATGCGATGGTCGCCGATGTCGCGCGCTATCCCGAGTTCCTGCCCTGGGTCTCGGCGATCCGCGTTCGCTCGGATAGCGAGACGTTGATGGTCGCCGACATGATCGTCGGCTTCAAGGGGCTGCGCGAGACTTTCACCTCGCGCGTTACCAAGGAAGCCCCCCGGCGCATCCATGTCGATTATCTCGACGGCCCGCTCAAATATCTGAAGAACGACTGGATTTTCCGTGATGATGGCGAGCGCGGGTGCCTCGTCGATTTCACGGTCGATTTCGCGTTCAAGAACCGCGTGTTCGAAATGATCGCCGGCCAGGTGTTCGATCGCGCGCTGAAAAAGATGATCGGCGCGTTCGAGGCGCGCGCCGCCGCGCTCTATGGCGCGCCCAGCGTCGCCCCCGGCAGCAGCAGTTCGAGCGCGCACAGCGCCGCCTGAAGCCGCACCCCGCCGCGTCCCAAATCGCCGAAGTGGCGCTTGTCGGCGACGACGTGCGCCGGGTCCTCGCCGCGGACCGCGCGCGCGAAGACCACCGTGCCGACGGGCTTCTTGGCCGAGCCGCCGCCCGGCCCCGCGATCCCCGTGATCGCGACCGCCGCATCGGCGTCGCTCGCTTCGAGCACGCCTTGCGCCATCGCCCACGCGGTCGCGACCGATACCGCGCCGAACGTCTCGATGATGTCGGGCGAAACGCGCAGCGTGCGGATCTTGGCCTCGTTCGCATAAGTCACGAAGCTCGCGACGAACACGTCAGAGGCGCCGCCCACTTCGGTGAGCGCGGCCGCGACCAGCCCGCCGGTGCAGCTTTCGGCGACGGCGATCCGGCGCCCGGCGGCGCGATTGGCCTCGATCACGCGCGCGGCGGCGGCGACCAATTGGGGAGGAAGGATCGTCTCGGTCATGGCTTGGGGCAGATCGACAGGCCGCCGCGCGCGGGCGCGTTCGGATCGGGCTTCTTGCGCGCGTCACCCAATTGCCACGCGGCGACGAGCAGCCCCGCCAGATTGCGCGGCGGCAGCGGCTGGGCGAGGGTGATGATCCGATCATAAGCCGGGCAATCGCCGGGCTGCACCGCGCGGGTGATCGCCGGCGCCAGCAGCGAGGCGATCAGCGGGCGCGCGAGATTGCCCGAAAGCAGCCCGCCCACGTCATTCCCCGCCAAACGCTGCACCGCGCGCTGCGCGCCGGGCCAGGCGGTATCGGCATCGGCGCGGTAACGGGCGATCAATGCCGCGGGCGGCTGGCGGAGCAGCGCGCCGGGCGGCAATTGGCCGGCGCAGGTGGCGCCCAATTGCTCGATCGTCTCGGGCAGGATCGAGGTAATCAGCGCCTCCGCCTCGGGCGCCGAGACGCAGGGGAGTTGCATGGTGATGGTCTGCGCGGCGTTCGCGCCCGAACCCAGGCACAGCAGCGTCGCGGCGATCAGCTTCTTCATGCGTGGTCCTTTCCGCTTGCCCCGCCGATCGGTAAACGCACGGTCGCGCAAGCTTGCGCCGCGATCCCCTCGCCGCGCCCGGTGAAGCCCAGCCGCTCCGTGGTGGTGGCCTTGATGCTCACTTGTTCGGGCGCGAGGTTCAGCAGTTCGGCGATGCGCGCGCGGATCGCGGCGCGGTGCGGCCCGATCTTGGGCGCCTCGCAGATGATCGTCAGGTCGACGAAATCGATCACGCCGCCTTTCGCCGCGATCAGATGAGCGGCGTGCTGGAGGAATTGGCCCGAGGCCGCGCCCTTCCACTGCGGGTCGCTCGGCGGGAAGTGCGTGCCGATATCGCCTTCGCCGGTCGTGCCCAGCAGCGCGTCGGTGAGCGCGTGGAGCGCGACATCGGCGTCGCTATGGCCGGACAGCCCCTTGTCGTGCGGGATGAGCACGCCGCCCAGCCATAGTTCCTCGCCCGCCTCGAGCCGGTGGACGTCGAACCCGGTCGCGCTGCGGCTGATGAGCGTCGCGGCCTGGCGCGCTTCGGCGGCGGCGATGTCGGCGGGATAGGTGACTTTGTCGAGCATGATATCGCCTTCTACCAGCGTGACGGCGCCGCCGAAACGGCGAAGCATCTGTGCGTCGTCGGTTGCTTCCTCGCCCGCCGGCCAGCGCCGGTGCGCGTCGAGAATCGCGTCGAAGTGGAACGCCTGCGGGGTTTGCACGCGCCACAGCCCGTCGCGCGGCACGATGTCTCCCAGCGCCTCGGCGCCGCGCGCGAGCGTGTCGGCGACGGGGAGCGCGGGGATCGCGCCGGGCGCATGGTCGAGCGCGGCGAGCAGCCGGTCGATCACGGCGGGGGGCAGGAAGGGGCGCGCGGCATCATGGATCAGCACGCGCGCGGGGGCCTCGGTGGCGATTGCCTCCAGCCCGCGCCGCGCCGAGTCGCGCCGCGTGGCGCCGCCGATCACGTGACGCACCGCGCCGACCGCCTCGGCGAGCAGCGCTTCCTGGCCCGCGCCGATCACCACGACCAGCTCGTCGATCGCCGGGTGCCGGCCGAGCGTGGCGACGCTATGCGCGAGCATCGGCTTGCCGGCGAGCGGCGCGAATTGCTTGGGGATCGTGCCGCCGATCCGCGTGCCGCTGCCGGCCGCCACGATCAGCGCGATGGTCTTGCTCATGGCGGCGCGCCCTAGCGGATGCGCCGGGGCGCATCTAGGCCCGTTGTCCGAGGGCCGGGGCAAGGGACGAAGGTTTTTGGTGCGCGCGGAGGCGCGGAGGGCGAGGAGAGCGTTGCGAGAAGGGGGCGCGAAGCGCTTTTCAACCAAGGAAGAACGGCGGTGGACCCGCCCACTTCATCGCCGCCGCACCGCGCGCGCCTCTTTCTCTGCGTCCTCTGAGTGCTCTGCGCCTCTGCGCGAACCAAAAACCTCCGCGTCTCCGCGTGAACCCAATTTGCCGCTATCCCTTGCGTCGATACGCCGCCGCCCTTACAGGCTGCTCACTTTTTAGGCAGATCATGACCAAGCTTGCCCCCATCCACATCGGTCCGGTGCGGATCGAAACGCCGGTGATTCTGGCGCCGATGACCGGCGTCACCGATATGCCGTTCAGGAAGCTGGTGCGGCGCTATGGCTCGGGGCTCAACGTCACCGAGATGATCGCGAGCCAGGCGATGATCCGCGAAACGCGCCAGTCGCTGCAAAAAGCGGCGTGGGATCCGGCGGAAGAGCCGATCTCGATGCAACTCGCCGGCTGTTCCCCGCATGAAATGGCGGAAGCCGCCAAGCTCAACGCCGATCGCGGCGCGGCGATCATCGACATCAACATGGGCTGCCCGGTCAAGAAGATCGTCAACGGTTTCGCCGGCTCGGCGCTGATGCGCGATCTGAAACACGCGGCGAGCCTGATCGAGGCGACGGTGAAGGCGGTCGACGTCCCCGTCACGCTCAAGATGCGGATGGGCTGGGATCATGCGAGCCTCAACGCCCCCGACCTCGCGCGCATCGCGGAGGATTTGGGCGTCAAGATGATCACCGTCCACGGCCGCACCCGCAACCAAATGTACAAGGGCAATGCCGATTGGGCGTTCGTCGCCCGCGTGAAGCAAGCCGTCACGCTGCCGGTGATCGTCAATGGCGATATTTGCGGGATCGAGGATGCCGAGCGCGCGCTCGCGCTTTCGGGCGCGGACGGGGTGATGATCGGGCGCGGCGCCTATGGCCGGCCGTGGCTGCTCGGCCAGGTGATCGAATGGTTCCGCAGCGGCCGGCGCCTCCCCGATCCCTCGCTCGACGAACAATATCATCTGATCGTCGAACATTATCAGGCGATGCTCGGCCTTTATGGCACCGAGACCGGCGTCAATCTCGCGCGCAAGCATATCGGCTGGTACACGCGCGGGCTGCATGGCTCGGCCGATTTCCGCAACCGGGTGAACGCCGAGGCCGATCCGGCGCGGGTGCTGGCGATGCTCGCCGATTTCTACGCGCCGTGGCGGACCAAGGCGGCGGCCTGAGCGCGCCGCCGGGCTTCGCCGAGCTGATCGGCGCGATGCCCATGGCGGTGCTGCTGCTCGGCCCCGATGACGCGATCCATTATGCCAATGCCGCCGCCGAACGGCTGCTCAACCAATCCGAACGCGCGATGCTGGGCACGCGGTTGGCCCAAGTCGTCGAGCTGCCCGATGATCATGCGCTCGCGCGCGGCGGGCGGGGGTTCGCGGCGTTCGATACCGAGCTGCGCGCGCGGCGCGGTGGGCGGTTGCGCGTCGATTTCGCCGAGACGCCGGTGCCCGATCAGCCCGGCTGGCGGCTGGTGACGCTCGCGGAGACCGCCGCGCACCGCATCGCCACACCCCCGGGCGGGGGCGCGCGCGCGGCGATCGGCGCCGCCGCCATGCTCGCGCATGAGATCAAGAATCCGCTCTCGGGCATTCGCGGCGCCGCGCAATTGCTCCAGGGCGCGGTGTCGGGCGAGGAGGCGGCGCTCGCCGCGCTGATCGTGCGCGAGGTCGACCGCGTCGCCGCGCTGATCGACCGGATGGAGGGCTTCACCGACACCCGCCCGCTCGCGCTCGCGCCGCTCAACCTCTATCCGCTGCTCGACGACGTGCGCCGCGTCGCGCTCGCGGGGTTCGCGCGCGGGGTGCGGTTCGAGGAGCGGTTCGATCCCTCGCTCCCCCCGGCGCGCGCCGATCGCGGCGCGCTGGTGCAAGTGATGCTCAACCTCGTCAAGAACGCCGCCGAGGCGACCGCCCACCAGGCCGATCGCCGCGTCACCCTCGCCACCGCTTATCGCCACGGCATGGCGGCGAGCGTCGCGCCCGGGCGCCCGCGCCAGCCGCTGCCGATCGAACTGAGCGTTATCGACAATGGCCCCGGCGCCCCGCCCGACATCGCCGAGCATCTGTTCGACCCCTTCGTCTCGGGCAAACCCGAAGGGCAGGGGCTGGGCCTCGCCTTGGTCGACAAGCTGATGCGCGACATGGGCGGTATCGCCCAATATGCGCGCGAGGGCGGGCAGACGATTTTCCGCCTGCTGCTGCCGAGGGCGGCATGAGCAAGGTGCTGGTGGTCGATGACGACGCGGCGATCCGCACCGTGGTGAGCGCGGCGCTCCGTCGCGCGGGACATCAGGTGAAGACGGCGGCGAGCCTCGCCGAGCTCGACGCCGCGCTCGCCGCCGCGCCGCCCGACGTGCTGATCTCCGACGTCGTGCTGCCCGACGGCGACGGCATCGCGCGGGCCGCCGCCTTGCGCGTCGAGCGGCCGGGGCTGCCGGTGATCATCCTTTCGGCGCGCAACACGCTGTCGACGGCGGTGAAGGCGGCCGAAGTCGGCGCGTTCGATTATCTGCCCAAGCCCTTCGATCTGGGCGCGCTCGACGCGGCGGTGCGCGCGGCGCTCGCCCAGGCCGTCGCTCCGCATGATTTGCCCTCGGCCGAACTCGCCGAGCCCGAGCTGCCGCTGATCGGTCGATCGCCCGCGATGCAGGAGGTGTATCGGCTGATCGCGCGGGTGGTCGGCAATGATCTGACCGTGCTGGTCACCGGCGAATCGGGCACCGGCAAGGAGCTGGTCGCGCGCGCGCTGCACGAGCTGGGCGCCCGGTCGCGCGCGCCGTTCGTCGCGCTCAACATGGCGGCGATCCCGCGCGAGCTGATCGAGGCCGAGCTGTTCGGCCATGAACGCGGCGCCTTCACCGGCGCGCAGGCGCGGATGGCGGGGCGGTTCGAACAAGCCCATGGCGGCACGTTGTTCCTCGACGAGATCGGCGACATGCCGATGGAGGCGCAAACGCGGCTGCTGCGCGTGCTGCAATCGGGCGAGTTCACCAGCGTCGGCGGCGCGCGCCCGATCCGCGCGGACGTGCGCATCGTCGCCGCGACCAACCGCGATCTGCACGCCCAGGTGCGCGCCGGGCTGTTCCGCGAGGATCTGTTCTACCGGCTGAACGTGGTGCCGATCGCGCTGCCGCCCTTGCGCCAACGCCGCGCCGACGTGCCGCTGCTCGCCCGCCATTTCCTCGATCGCGCCGCTGCGGAAGGGTTGCCGGCCAAGGCGCTGAGCGCGGCGGCGGCGGCGGTGCTCGAAGCGCATGACTGGCCGGGCAATGTGCGCGAGCTGGAAAATGCGATGCGCCGCGCCGCCGCCCTGGGGCGCGACGCGGTGATCTCGGGCGCGGAGATGGCGGCGTTGCTCGGCCCCGCCTCGGCGCCCGAGCGCGCGACGGCCGCCCCCGATTTCGCCGCGGCGGTCGACGCGCTGCTCGATCGCCTCGCCCGCGAGGCGCCCGACGCGCTCGACGACGGCAGCCTCTATGACCGCGTCATCGCCGAGGTCGAACGCCCGCTGATCGCGGCGCTGCTCGCGCGCCACGGCGGCAACCAGCTGCGCGCCGCGCGGGCGCTGGGGCTCAACCGCAATACGCTGCGCAAACGGCTCGATGCGCTGGGGCTGAGCGCGCGGGGGGCGTAAGGCCTTTATTGCGAGGATTTTGCAGGAGGAGAAAGCCAGATTTCGACATTACCCGGCCGTACCCCCGCATTATTATTATAGCGCGCCGATAGATCTTTAAGAGTTAGTTGATATCCAGCCTGTCTTGCTCTGGCCACGACTTCCTCACACGCGGGCAGGTCGGTCTCCTTAAAACAGCGGACGGAATTGTCCGCCGGTGCATCCACACGTTCGACCCCCTGAAATGCTGCTATTCTCGAATTTATTGGCGGCGTGCTTAATTTTTGACCTAGATCAGTTGCCGCTGCTCGCTGCGCGGGATCGTTAATTTGAAGAAATATTCTAACGGGATCCGAAGGTTTTGTTGGGATTGGTGCCGGCAGAACTTGGTTGCCCGAAGCGGCTTCGTTGCCCGTCTTTGAGAGTTGGTTGGCCGTTTCCGTAAGCGATTTTGCGGAATTCGAATTTGGATTGATCGCCGCTGCGGCAATCGCCGTTTCCGCTACCGATGCCGATATCGGCAGCCCCGCGTCGGGACAGACGACGCGGATCACACTGGTTAAAGTTATTACCTTCTGCTGAAGGATGTCAGCTCTAGTATCACTTTTAGGCTGTGCGATTTCGCCGTTCATGTCGATCAGGCGCATCTGGAGCGGAAGGCATGTTAGTCGTGCCTTCGCTAGTTTTTCGGCTTTTGTGAAGCAGGCGGTTGCACCCAAGAGCGCGATCGGTCCAAAAAAGGCGAAAATCGGCGCGGCAATGCTCGCATTTTTCGCCCGTATCGAAGCTCGTTTTTCAGCTGCATCCAGATCGTCAAGGCGGGAATGCTCGTTCATAGCCTCACCCCCTCATTACGCAGGTATTATCTTATATCTGAGCCGAAACAATGGCCATCACATTTATAATTAATTTGACGTAATTTTGGAGTATCCGTTTGGCGGGCGGCCGTGGCTTTTTGCCCGAGCTGGTCGGCGAGTGCGACTATGCCGCCCCGCCATTTTCCTGCCACCAAGCGCCACGATAGCCGCCGGACGATGCCGTGCCGCAACTCCCCGCTATCGGTGAGCGCTTGACTGTTGTAATGATGCCACGATGCCAGCGCGCGCCGCGATGACCCTTGCCGAGTTCGGGGCCCCTCAAGCCCGCGCGTTGATCCGCTGGATCGAGCTCGGCGTGATCGCGCTCGTGGTCGCGGTGCCGCTCGCCAGCTGGTGGATCATCGCGCGCGGCCCCGATTCGGCATTGCTCCTCACCCCGCCGCTCGTCGCGCTGATGCTGGTCGCGAATTTGCTTCCCGGCATGGCGCTGCTCGTGCTCGTCGGGCGGCGAATCGCGATGCGGCGCGCCGCCGCCTCGCCGATCGGCGGCGAGGGGCGGCTGCACGTGCGTCTCGTCGCGCTGTTCTCGGCGGTGGCGGCGGTGCCGACCCTGTTCGTCGTGATCTTCGCCTCGCTCTTGTTTCAATATGGCGTCGAATTCTGGTTCTCGGACCGCGCGCGCGGCGTGCTCGAAAACAGCTATGCGATCGCGCGCGAAGTCTATCAGGCCGAGGTCGATCGCGTCACGCGCGAGACGCGGACGATGCGCGACGATTTGCGCGGCTATTTGCGGCTGGTGCCGATGGAAAGCCGGGCGTTTCAGGAAGGCTATGCCGTTCAGGTGCTGAAGCGCGAGCTTTCCGAGAGCATGATCGTCCAATTCACCGCCGGTCAGCCCGCGCGGCGGCTGATCATGGTCAACCCCTATGAGCGCAACGACATCGAGCGGCTGGTGACCCCCGAACTCGTCGCCAAGCTGCGCGCCGGGGCGCCGGCGGTGGTGATCCCCGAGCGCGACCGGATCGGGCTGCTCACCGTGTTCGATCCGCGCGCGGGCACCTATCTTTATGCCGCGCGCGTGTTCGATCCGCAGATCAACGCGCAGCTGCGGCGCGGCGAGCGGGTGCTTTCCGATTATCGCACGCTCATCGACCGGTCGCGCTCGCTGCAGCTGCAGTTCAACGCGGCGCTGCTGCTGATCTCGCTGTTGATCGTGGGGCTCGCCGTCTGGGTCGCGCTCGCGGTCGCCGATCGGCTGGTGCGGCCGGTGGGCGAATTGGTCGCGGCCGCGCGCGCGGTGGCCGAGGGCGACCTATCGGCGCGCGTCGCCCAGCCGCGGCGGCGCGACGAGATCGGCACGCTCGCCCGCGCGTTCAACGCGATGACCGGCCAGCTCGAGGCGCAGACCGGCGCGCTGGTCGCCGCCAATGATCAGCTCGAAAGCCGCCGCGCGCTGATCGAGGCGGTGATGTCGGGCGTGTCGGCGGGGGTGATCTCGATCGACCGCGACCGCGCGGTGCGGCTGATCAATGATTCGGCCGCCGCTTTGTTGGGGGTGCGCGGCAGCGCGGTCGGGCGCCCGCTCGCCGCGCTCTCGCCCGAGCTCGACGCGTTGCTGGGTGGCGACGCGCGCGAGGCGGTGGTGCAGATCGTGGCCGGGGGCGAGGCGCGCACGCTCGCGGTGAAGATCGCCTTCGCCGACGCCGGACCGATCCTGACCTTCGACGACATCACCCAGCAATTGCTCGATCAGCGCCGCGCCGCCTGGGCCGATGTCGCGCGGCGGATCGCGCATGAGATCAAGAACCCGCTCACCCCGATCCAGCTCGCCGCCGAACGCCTCCAGCGCCGCTATGGCAAGAACGTCCCCGCCGACGACGGCACCTTCGCGCGGCTGACCGAGACGATCGTCCGCCAGGTCGGTGATTTGCGGCGGATGGTCGATGAATTTTCTTCCTTCGCGCGGATGCCCAAGCCGGTGTTCCGCGACGAGGCGCTGCTCGACATCGCCCGCCAGGTGATGTTCCTCCACGAAGTCGCGCATGCCGGCATCGCTTTCCGCCTGAACCATGACGAGCCGCCGCCGGTGATGCGCTGCGACCGCCGCCAATTGGGCCAGGCGCTCACCAATCTCGTCAAAAACGCGGTGGAAGCGATTGAATCGAAGGGGGATGGCGGCGAGAAGCTGCTCGAAATGACGCTCGCCGAAACGCCCACCGCCATCACCATTTCGGTCGCCGACAGCGGCGTCGGCCTGCCGATCGAGCGCGACCGCATCGTCGAGCCCTATATGACGACGCGCGCGCGGGGGACGGGGCTGGGGCTCGCCATCGTCAAGAAGATCGCCGAGGAGCATGGCGGCGCGATCGCCTTCGCCGATCGCCCGGGCGGGGGCACGATCGTGACGCTCGCCTTCGACAAGGCCGCGCTGGCCGCGCTCGCCTGCGGCACGCCCGATCAACCTTGCGGGGACGATGACGCGCGCCCCGCCATGCTCACCCGGTTTCGGAAGTAACTATGGCTTTGGACATTCTGGTCGTCGACGACGAGCGCGACATTCGTGAATTGGTGGCCGGCGTGCTGGAGGACGAGGGCTATGAAGCGCGCCTCGCCGCCGACAGCGACGCCGCGCTCGAAGCCGTCACCGCGCGCCGCCCCTCGCTGGTGCTGCTCGACGTGTGGCTGCAAGGCTCGCGGCTCGACGGGCTCGATCTGCTCGACGAACTCAAGCGTCGCGACCCGAGCCTGCCGGTGATCGTGATCTCGGGCCATGGCAATCTCGATACCGCCGTCGCCGCGATCCGGCGCGGCGCGGCCGATTTCATCGAAAAGCCGTTCGAGGCCGAGCGCCTATTGTTGCTCGTCGAGCGCGCCACCGAGACCGAGCGGTTGAAGCGCGAGATCGCTTCGCTGCGCGCCGCCGCCGGCCGCGAGGACGAGCTCACCGGCAATTCGGCCGCGATCAACGGCGTGCGCGCGACGCTCAAGCGGGTGGCGGCGACCGGCAGCCGCGTTCTGATCATGGGCGGCCCCGGCACCGGCAAGGAAGTCGCGGCGCGGCTGCTCCACGGCTGGAGTACGCGCGCGGGCGCGCCCTTCGTCGTCGTCAGCGCCGCCCGGATGACGCCCGAGCGCGTCGAGGAGGAATTGTTCGGGGTCGAGGAAGGCGGCCAGGTCGCGCGCCCCGGGCTGCTCGAACAGGCGCATGGCGGCACCTTGTTCCTCGACGAGATCGCCGACATGCCGATCGCGACCCAGGCGCGCATCCTGCGGGTGTTGACCGATCAGAGCTTCGTGCGCGTCGGCGGGCAGCGCCAAGTGCGCGTCGACGTCCGCGTCGTCTCGGCGACCGCGCGCGACTTGACCGCCGAGATCGCCGAAGGCCGCTTCCGCGAGGATCTCTATTATCGGCTGAACGTCGTGCCTGTGACGATCCCCGCGCTCACCGATCGGCGCGAGGATATTCCGCCGCTCGTCGAACATTTCGTCGCCCATTATGCCGCGCAGCGCCGCGTGCCGACCCCCGAGGTCGCGCCCGAAGCGCTGGTCGCGCTGCAAAGCTATGATTGGCCGGGCAATGTCCGCGAGTTGCGCAATCTGGTCGAGCGCACGGTGATCCTGGCGCCGGGCGACCGCATCGGGCGGATCGACCTCGATCTGCTGCCGGCCGAAGTGCTCGGCGATCCGCGCGACGCGGGGCTGGGGTCGGCGGCGCATGCGATCATGGGGGCGCCGCTGCGCGAGGCGCGCGAATCGTTCGAACGCGAATATCTACGCGTGCAGATCAGGCGCTTTTCGGGCAATATTTCGCGCACCGCGAGCTTTATCGGGATGGAACGCTCGGCGCTGCACCGCAAATTGAAACTGCTCGGCATCACCGATACGCGGGGCGAGGAATAGGGGCGGGGAGTAGACGCGACCGCCCCGGCTTCCTACATCGGCGCCGCGTGAACGCCACTCCAATTCGACGCTGAACCAATACGGCGCATCGCGGGCAACACCCGCCAAGAACAAGGATGAACCCCATGGCCGATAAACAGCTCTCGCTGCAGGATTTGTTCCTCAATTCGCTGCGCCGATCGAAAACGCCGGTCACCATGTTCCTGGTGAAGGGCGTGAAGCTGCAGGGCATCGTCACCTGGTTCGATAATTTCTCGGTGCTGCTGCGCCGCGACGGCCAGTCGCAGCTCATTTACAAGCACGCGATCTCCACGATCATGCCCGCCCAGCCGATCGACATCGACCAGATTCTGGAGACGATCGGCGAGGCGCAGAAGAAGGCGCCGCTGCTCCAGGAGATTTTTTTGAACGCGGTGCGCAAATCCGAGGAACCGGTGACGATGTTCCTCGTCAATGGCGTGATGCTCCAAGGCTATATCTCCGCATTCGATTTGTTCTGCATGTTGCTCCAGCGCGACGGGCTGGCACAGCTGGTGTACAAGCACGCGGTCTCCACCGTGCAGCCCGCCCACCCGCTCAACCTTGCCGACGAGGCGGACGCCGATTGAATAATGGTTTCGAGCGCGATCGCGGCGAGTTCGCCCGCGGCGCCAAGGCATTGGTGGTGCTGCCCGATCAAGGCGGCGCCGCGCGCGACAGCGAGGCGCGGCTGGCGGAAACGGCGGGGCTCGCCGAGGCGATCGGCCTCGTCGTCACCGATCGGCTCGCGCTCAAGCTGCGCGCGCCGCGCCCGGCGACCTTGATCGGCCAGGGCCAGATCGATCAGATCGCCGCCACCGCGCGGATGGAGGAAGCCCAGCTCGTGATTTTCGACGCGAGCCTCACCCCCGTGCAGCAGCGCAATCTGGAAACCGCGCTCGAGGCCAAGGTGATCGACCGCACCGGGCTGATCCTGGAGATTTTCGGCGAGCGCGCGGCGACCGCCGAGGGGCGGTTGCAGGTCGAACTCGCGCATCTCGATTATCAAGCCGGGCGGCTGGTGCGCAGCTGGACTCACCTCGAGCGCCAGCGTGGCGGCTTCGGCTTTCTGGGCGGCCCCGGCGAAACCCAGATCGAGGCCGACCGCCGCTTGATCCGCGACCGCATGGCCAAGCTCAAGCGCGAGCTCGACCAGGTCCGCCGCACCCGCGCGCTCCACCGCGATCGGCGCCAGCGCGCGCCCTGGCCGGTGATCGCGCTCGTCGGCTATACCAATGCCGGCAAATCGACGCTGTTCAACCGGCTGACCGGCGCGCATGTGATCGCCGAGAATATGTTGTTCGCGACGCTCGACCCGACGCTGCGCCAGATCGCTCTGCCGGGGATCGACAAGGCGATCCTTTCCGACACGGTGGGTTTCGTCTCGGACCTGCCGACGCAGCTCGTCGCCGCGTTCCGCGCGACGCTGGAAGAAGTCGTGTCCGCCGATATTCTGATCCATGTCCGCGACATCGCGCACCCCGATAGCGAGGCGCAGCGCAGCGACGTCGAGGGCGTGCTCGCCGAACTGGGCGTGGCCGAGGCGACGCCGCGCTTCGAGGCGTGGAACAAGCTCGATCTGCTCGACGACACCGCGCGCGGCGCGCTCAGCGCCGAGGCATCGCGGCGCGAGGACGTGATGCCGATCTCGGCGCTCACCGGCGAGGGGTGCGAGGCGCTGCTGCGCGCGGTCGCCGACCGGCTGACCGAGGGGCATCGGCGCTATTCGGTGACGCTCGACGTGGCCGACGGGGCGGGGGCGGCGTGGCTCCACCAGCATGGCGAAGTGCTCGATCATTGGGTGGAAGGTGAGTGGGCATGGTACGAGGTCCGCTTGTCGCCCGCCGATCACGAGCGATTCGAGCGGCGAGGTTAAAGCCGCTACAGCGTCGCCTCGATCGCGCGCGCGGCTTCGGCCGGGTCTTCCGCCTGGGTGATCGGGCGGCCGATCACCAGCATCGAGGCGCCCGCGTCGCTCGCCGCGCGCGGGGTGACGACGCGCTTTTGGTCTCCCTGATAGGCGCTCGCCGGGCGCACCCCGGGGACGACCAAGAACCCCTTGGGCCAGGCCTTGTGAACGGCGGCCACTTCCTCGCCCGAGCAAACGATGCCATCGACTCCGGCCGCGCGGGCCAAGTCCGCCAGGTGCAGCACTTGCGCGTGCGGCTCGCGCGACACGCCGATGGCGCGCAGATCCTCGCCGTCGAGGCTGGTGAGCGTCGTCACCGCGACCACTTTGGTCCCCGTGGGCGCCGCCGCCTTGGCATCCTCGAGCATCGCCCGCCCGCCACTCGCATGGACCGTGAGCACCGCCGGCGCGAGCGGGCGCAAGGTCTGCACCGCCTTGGCGACGGTGTTGGGAATATCGTGCAGCTTCAGATCGAGGAAAATCGGCAGGCCGAGCGCCGCGATCTCGTGGACGCCCGCCTGACCATTGGCCAGGAAGAATTCGAGGCCGAGCTTCACGCCGCCCACGTGCCGCCGCACCGCCGCCGCCAGCGCCTTGGCGCGGGCCAGATCGGGGGTGTCGAGCGCGACGAAAATCTTGTTCATGCGCCCCCCGGCGGCACCGCGCTAGGAATGGCGGCGGGCGGGGCGGGGGGCTCGGCCGCCGGCAGCATGGCGCCGCGCAGATCGGCGATCGCGCGCTCGGCGCTGTTGAGCCGCTGCCGCATCCGCCAGCGCACCGCGTGATGCCACAGCAGCATCGGCATCAACCCGGCGAGGAAGGTCGCGATCAGCAGCAGCGGGAGGTTCACGTCCGCGACCAGATCGGCCCAGAGGTTGAGCCGCACCGTCGTCCAATTGCCGTAGATGAACAGCGCGACGACCACCGCGAGCAGGAACCAGAGCAGGGTTTTGAGAAACTGCATGAACCCCTGCTTAGGCAAGCGCGGCGGGCTTGACCAGGGCGTTTGCCTCGCGCGCGGCGTCCGCCTAAGTTCGGCGCCATGCCGCCCAACAGCCCCACGCCGACGCTGATCGCCATCGCCATCGTCGCTTTCGTCTTCGCGCTGCGCTTGCGGCGGTTGCAGCGCGGCAAAAGGCTGCGGCTCGAATGGCTTTGGCTGATGCCGGCGCTGTTCGGCGGCCTCGTCGTCGCGATGTTCGCCGCGAGCCCGCCGCCGCCGCTCGGCTGGGCGGCGAGCCTGGTCGCGCTGGCGATCGGCGCGGGGCTGGGGTGGCAGCGCGCGCGGCTGGTGCGGATCGAGATCGATCCGGTGACGCACCAGCTGAGCCAGCGCGAATCGCCTTTGGCCTTGCTGTTCCTGCTCGGCATCTTCGGGGTGCGCGCGCTGCTGCGCGACGTCGGCGCGCAGGAAGCAGCGGCGCTCCATGTCAACGCGCTGGTCGTCACCGACGTGCTGATCGCGCTCGCCTTCGGGCTGATCGCGACCCAGCGGCTGATGCTGTTCCTGCGCGCCCGCGCGCTGCTGGCGGCGGCGCGGGCATGAGCGACCCGACCCCCTGGATCGCCGCCGAAGACGGCGGCCAGGCGCGCAAACACGCCCCCGCCACCTTGCGCAACCGCGACGCGATCCTCGACGTGCTGCGCCGCGTGTTGCCGAGCACGGGGCTCGTGCTCGAAGTGGCGAGCGGATCGGGCGAGCATGTCGCTTATTTCGCGGAACGACTGCCCGGGCTCGAATGGCAGCCGAGCGACCCCGAGCCCGCCGCGCGCGCCTCGATCAGCGAATGGCGCGCGGGGCTGGGCAACGTCCGCGCGCCGCTCGCGCTCGATGCCGCCGCCCGCGATTGGCCGATCGAGCGCGCCGATGCGATCCTGTGCATCAACATGGCGCATATCAGCCCCTGGGCCGCGACGCTCGGTCTGCTCGCGGGCGCGGCCCGGCTGCTCGCTTCGGGCGCGCCGCTGTACCTCTATGGGCCGTTCCTGCGCGAGGGCGTGCCGACCGCCGCGAGCAACCTCGCCTTCGACGCCAATTTGCGCGCGCGTGATCCCGCCTGGGGGCTGCGCTCGGTCGAAGCGGTGACCGCCGCCGCGCAAGGCTTCACGCTCGCCGAGCTGATCGAGATGCCGGCGAATAATCTGAGCTTGGTTTACCGGCGAGTTTGACCGCGCCGGGGACGAGCGGGGCTTAACCGATACTCACGAAGCTATCGATCACCCGTTTGCGCCCAGCGGTCTCGAAATCGATTTCGAGCTTGTTGCCCTCGATCTCGGCGATCGCGCCATAGCCGAACTTCTGGTGGAACACGCGCATCCCGACCGCCAGATCGTCGCGCCCCTTGTTGCCGAGGCTGACGGCGGACGCGCGCGCTTCCACGATCCGCGCGGGCTCGCGGACATATCCCGAGGTCGCGCGCTGCCAGCCGGGGCCGCGCGTCTGCCCGCGCGCGACATCGGCGAACGGGTCGGCCTGAGTCGACCAATTGGCGCGCCACAGGCTCTCGCCGCCGGCGAGCGTGGTTTCGCTCTCGACATGGGCGGGCGGCAGCTCGCCGACGAAGCGGCTGGGGATGCTCGACGTCCATTGGCCATAGATGCGCCGATTGGCGGCGTGGAGAATGATCGCGCGGCGGCGGGCGCGGGTGATCGCGACATAAGCCAAGCGCCGCTCCTCCTCGAGCGCCGCCGTGCCGCCCTCGTCGAGCGAACGCTGCGAGGGGAAGACGCCCTCCTCCCAGCCGGGGAGGAACACCGTGCCGAACTCCAGCCCCTTGGCGGCGTGGATCGTCATGATGGTCACCCGCCCCTCGCCGCCGGCGGCGTCATTGTCCATCACCAGGCTCACATGTTCGAGGAAGGCGCCGAGCGACTCATATTCCTCCATCGCGCGGACGAGTTCGTTCAGATTTTCGAGCCGGCCCGCCGCCTCGACCGATTTTTCGGCCTGGAGCACGGCGGTATAGCCGCTTTCGTCGAGGATTTGGCGCGCGAGATCGGGATGATCGAGATCGTTCGCCAGCCCGCGCCAGCGCGCCAGATCGCCGACGAAATTGCCGAGCGAGCGCCGCGCCGCCGGGGTCAGCTCGTCGCTGTCGAGCAGGCGGGCGGCGGCGATCGAGAGCGGCACGCCCATCGCGCGCGCCGCCTGGTGGATCTTCGCCACCGCCTTGTCGCCCAGGCCGCGCTTGGGGACGTTGACGATCCGCTCGAACGCCAGATCGTCGGCGCCCTGATGCACCAGCCGCAGATAAGCGAGCGCGTCGCGGATTTCGGCGCGTTCGTAGAAGCGCACGCCGCCGACGATGCGATAGTTGAGCCCGATCGCGATGAAGCGATCCTCGAACTCGCGCGTCTGATGCTGCGCGCGCACCAGGATCGCGATATCGTCGAGCGAGGTGCCCGCGCGCTCGGCCGCCTCGATCTCCTCGCCCACGCGGCGCGCTTCCTCGGGGCCGTCCCACACGCCGATCACGCGCGGCTTGTCGCCGCCCTCGGCCGCCGTCCAGAGCGTCTTGCCGAGCCGGCCCGAGTTGTTCGCGATCACGCCCGAGGCGGCGGCGAGGATATGTTCGGTCGAGCGGTAATTTTGTTCGAGCCTTATCACCTTGGCGCCGGGAAAATCGCGCTCGAATTTCAGGATATTCTCCACCTGCGCGCCGCGCCACGAATAGATCGATTGATCGTCGTCGCCGACGCAGCAGATATTCTTGCGCTCCTGCGCGAGCAGCCGCAGCCAGAGATATTGGACGCTGTTGGTATCCTGATATTCATCGACCATGATGTAGCGGAAGCGCTGCTGATATTGCTCCAGCACGCCGCGCTCGCGCTTCAGTATCACCAGCATGTGGAGCAGCAGATCGCCGAAATCGCAGGCGTTCAAAGCGATCAGCCGCGCTTGATAGGCGGCGTAAAGCTCTTGCCCCCGCCCATTGGCGAAGCCCTCGGCGTCGCCCGCGTCGAGATCGGCGGGCGCGAGCCCCTTGTTCTTCCACCCGTCGATCAGCCCGGCAAGTTGGCGCGCGGGCCAGCGCTTTTCGTCGATCTCGGCGGCGACGATCAGCTGTTTCAGCAGCCGCAATTGATCGTCGGTATCGAGAATCGTGAAATTGGCCTGCAGCCCGACCAGCTCGGCATGGCGGCGCAGCATTTTGGCGCCGATCGCGTGGAAAGTGCCGAGCCAGGGCATCCCCTCCACCGCTTCGCCNNCTTCGCCCACATGGCGCCCGACGCGCTCGCGCATCTCACGCGCGGCCTTGTTGGTGAAAGTGACCGCGAGGATTTCGCTCGGCCAGGCCTTGCGCGTGAACAGCAGATGCGCGAGCCGCGCGGTGAGCGCCGCCGNNTCTTGCCGGTGCCCGCGCCCGCCAGCACCAGCACCGGGCCGTCGGTCGTCAGCACCGCCTCGCGCTGCGGCGGGTTGAGGCCGGCCAAATAAGGGGGATCGTGACTCATCCGCGAACGGGTAGGGAACGCGGGCGCGCCCCGCAATGGTCAATCGTCGGGCGCGGCTCAGGCGAAGGCGGGCACCCCGCGCGCGACGCGGCGCATCACCGCCAAATAGCCCAGCGCGCCTTCCTCGAGCGTGAAGCGGCGGACATGCGCGTGGCGCGCGGCGGCGGGCGCGGGGGCGGGCGGGGCGGCCATGGCGGCGGCGAGCGCCTGGG
>LWDI01000102.1 GCA_002083475.1 Proteobacteria bacterium SG_bin5 | reverse complement strand
GGGGGGCGGCATCGGGCGTGGCGCGCGGCGCCTCGGCCGTCGGCGCGGCGCCGCGCGCGAGCAAGGCCGCCGCCGAAATCTCCACGTCCTTGATCGCGCGCTTGCCATCGCCCAGCGGCGCCACCGCGCTGCCGTTGACGGTGACGACGAGCTTGTCGGGCCGGCCGACGTTGATCATCGGTCGGTCGGCATCGGCGGGCACATCATAGCGCTCGCCGGGCTGGAGCTCATGCTCGTAAAGCGTCTTGCCGCTCGCGTCGTAAACGCGCAGCCACACGAGATCGGTCGCCGCGAGCGTCACTTGCCCGCCCGCGGGCTTGGCGGGCGCGGCCGGGGCGCTCGGGGCTGGGGTCGGGGTCGGTTGGGGCACCGCGACCACCGCATTGCCGTCGCCGCGGAACCAGCCGGTGCCATAATAGATCGCGACCCCGCCGAGCAGCACGGCGGCGACCAAGGCGAGCGCGGCGGCGAGCCCCTTGGGCGGCAGCCGCGTCGGATCGCGCGTTTCATAGTCCAGCCGGCGAGCCACCGGCGCGGCGAGCGCGGGCGCGGCCGGACGCGCGCGCTCGCCCATGCCGCGCACCTCGCGCGCGATCGCCACTTCGTCCGCCCCCACCGCGCGCGCATAGGCCTTGGCGAAGCCCACGGCATAGGTCGGCGAGGGCAGCCCGCCGTAATCGCTCGCCTCGATCGCTTCCAAATGGCGGATCGGCACGCGCGTGCGCGCCGCGATCTCGGCGAGCGACAGGCCTTGCGCCTCGCGCGCCTCGCGCAATTTCTCGCCCGCGCTCTTGGCGAAAAGCGACGGGTCTGCGCCGGGGTCGGCGTCGGTCATGCGGGTCTCCGCGGGGGATGCGAGTGGCAGGATTTCGAAAGGCTTGTTTCAAAGCGGATTCGCCCTGTCAACGCGGGGTGACGCGGGTGAGCGGTTGATTTAGCTCAATTCGACGCCATTGGTCGCCGCCCACCCGCTCAGCGCCCCGCGCAGGTCGCGCGGCGGGTGCGCGAGCAGCCGCGCGACCTCGGCGGTGAGCGCCGCGTGATCGAGCGAGCGGATCATCGCCTTGATCGGGCCAACCGCCGCCGGGGTGATCGACAGCCGCTCGATCCCCAGCCCGATCAACGCCATCGCCTCCAGCGTGCGCCCGCCCATTTCGCCGCACACCGCCAGATCGACCCCGGCCGCGCGCGCGGGCGCCACGACGCGCGCGAGGAAACGCAGGATCGACGGGCTCAGCCAGTCGTAACGCTCGGCGAGCTTGGGATTGGCGCGATCGGCGGCGAACAGGAACTGCGTCAAGTCATTGGTGCCGATCGACAGGAAATCGAGCCGCGGCAGCAGCAGGTCGAGCGCCTCGGCGAGCGCGGGGACTTCGAGCATGCAGCCATAGCGGATCGCGCTCGGCAATTTGCGCCCGCGCGCGGCGACCCAGCGGCGCTGCGCCTCGAACAGGTCGCGCGCTTCCTCATATTCCCAGGGCTCGCTCACCATCGGGAACATCACGTTGAGCGTCCGCCCCGCCGCCGCCTCGATCAGCGCGCGCGCCTGCGCTTTCATCAACCCGTCGCGATCGAGCGCGAGCCGCAGCGCGCGCCAGCCCATCGCCGGATTTTCCTCCTCGCCCGATTCGTCGCGCAAATAGGGCAGCACCTTGTCGCCGCCGATATCGACCGTGCGGAACACGACCGGCTTGTCGCCGGCGGCATCGAGCACGTCGCGATAGAGCCGCTGCTGGCGCTCGCGCTGGGGGAGCGTCGCCGAGACGAGGAACTGGAATTCGGTGCGGAACAGGCCGATGCCGTCGGCGCCCGTCAACTCCACCGCGCCGACATCGTCGCGCAAGCCCGCGTTCACCATCACGGTGATGCGCTTGCCGTCGCGCGTCAGCGGCGGTTGCTCGCGCAAGGCCGCGAAGGAAGCGCGGCGCTTCTGGCTGAAGAGCAGCTTGGCGGCGAAGCCCTCCTCGATCGCCGGCGTCGGCCGGGCGAAAGCGGTGCCCTCGGTCACGTCGAGCAGCAGCAGATCGCCTTCCGCGACCAGCCGGCGCACGTCGCGCACCCGCCCCAACACCGGCACCCCCATCGCGCGCGCGACGATCGTCACGTGCGCGGTGAGCGAGCCTTCCTCCAGGATCACCCCCTTCAGCCGCCGCCGATCATATTCGAGCAATTCGGCCGGCCCCAAATTGCGCGCGATCAGGATCGAATCCTGGCGCAACCCCATTTGCGCCGCCGTCCCCATCTGGCCCGAGACGATCCGCAGCAGCCGGTTCGACAGATCCTCCAGATCGTGCATCCGCTCGGCGAGCAGCGGATCGTCGATCTGGCGCATCCGCATTCGCGTGCGCTGCTGGACGCGCTCGATCGCGGCCTCGGCGGTGAGGCCCGAGTCGATCGCCTCGTTGATCCGGCGCGACCAGCCCTCGTCATAAGCGAACATCTTATACGTCTCGAGCACTTCCTCATGCTCGCCGCCGACGCCGAATTCGGCCTGCGCCGCCATCCGCTCGATCTGCTCGCGCATCTTGGCGAAGGCGGCATAGACGCGGTGGCGCTCGGTCTCGATATCCTCGGCGACGGTGTGTTCGATCGTGATCCGGGGCTGGTGGAACACCGCCACCCCGCGCGCCATGCCGTCGACGAGCTTCAGCCCCGTCACGCGCTTGGCGTTGTGGGGCGTGGCGCGCGCGGGGCCGCTGGCGCCGTCGATCAGATCGGCGTTGGCGATCAGCTCGGCGAGCACCATCGCCACCGTCTGCAGCGCCTCGATCTCGACATCGTCATAGCGGTGCGGCTCGACATGCTGGACGCTGAGCACCCCCACCGCACGCTCGCGGCGGATGATCGGCACGCCGGCGAAGCTGTGGAAGCGATCCTCGCCGGTTTCGGGGCGATAGACGAAATTGGGATGCGCGGCGGCCTCGTCGAGGTTGAGCGTCTCGACCTCCTCGGCGATCGTCCCCACCAGCCCCTCGCCGAGCCCGAGCTTGGTGACGTGGACCGCCGCCTGATCGAGGCCCCGCGTCGCGAAGAGTTCGAGCAGCCCGTCGCGCAGCAGATAGATCGAGCAAACCTCGCTGCGCGTCGCCTCGCCGATGATCTGGACGACCTGGTTGAGCTTGGCCTGGGCCGAGCTTTTCGCCGCCATCACGTCATGCAGGCGCACCAGGATTTCGCGAGCGGAAGCGGTGGCGGAACTCGGCATGGGGCAAGGCTAGCAGATCGCGGACGGGGGCGCCAATCCGCGCCGCGCTCAGCGCAGCCGCAGCCCCCCGTGCGAGACCAGGACCCGCCAGCGGAATTCGATCCGCTGCCCGTCGATCGCACGGCCGTCGCGCTTGGGGGGCGCGATGCGGATGAGCGGCACCGCCGCCAGGATCGCGCGGCGCAGCCCCGGATAGAAGGGCACCTCGCTCAGCACCCGACAGCTGACGCGCGCGTCGAGCGCGATGCTGCACTGCATATGATAGTCGACTTCGAAATCGAGCTGCATCAAATCGGGGTCGACGAGTGGGAAGAATTCGTCGTTGGTCACCTTGTGGAGCCAGCGCGGCGGGGCATAGCCGGGCTGCGCGCCGCCGCCGCGATCGAGATCGTAAACCGCCTCCCCCGCGCCGGGCAGCGGACCGGCGGGCGCGGCGGGCGCGGCGGGGGCCGCCGGTGCCGG
>LWDI01000101.1:819-12856 GCA_002083475.1 Proteobacteria bacterium SG_bin5 | reverse complement strand
CGGTAGAAGCGCACCGCCTTGCCCGGCAGCGCCTGCGCCTGGGCGATCTGGCCGAGTTCGACCAGCGCGCCGCGGTTGCGCGGATCGACCGCGAGCGCGGTTTCGAGCAGCTCGTTCGCGCGCGCCAGCTCGCCGCTCCCGCGCGCGGCCTTGGCCTGGGCGAGCAATTCGAGCGAGCGCGGGGCGATCTGATCGTCGGGGCGCTGGCCGTGCAGCGCGGTCGAAATCGAAACAAGGGCAAGCGTGGCGGCGACCGCCAGCGACGCATAACGCATCATCATCTCCAGAGCGTAACTCGACCAGGCTAGCATGGCGCGCGCAGTCTCGCGACAAAAAAGCCGTCCGTCGAGTCCCGCGCGGGGGTCAGCCGCCAGCCGGGGCCGTGCGCGGCGCCGAGCGGCAGCGCGAGCGGCTCGGCGCGCCATTCGGGATGCGCGGCGAGGAAGCGCGCCACTTGCCCCGCCCCTTCGGCGTCGAGCAGCGAGCAGGTGATATAGAGCAACGCCCCGCCCGGCCGCACCAGCGGCGGCGCGAGCGCGAGCAGCCGCGCTTGAGTCGCGATCAGCCGGTCGAGCCGCGCCGGGGTCAGCCGCCAGCGCGCCTCGGGATTGCGCCGCCAGGTGCCGCTTCCCGAACAGGGCGCGTCGATCACCACCACCCCCGCTCGGCCGCGCCAATCGGCGAGCGCCGCCGCTTCGCGCCCCGGATCGAGCAGCCGCGTTTCGACCGCGATCCCGGCGCGTTCGGCGCGCGGCGCCAGCCGGGCGAGCCGCGCGCGATCGACGTCACACGCGAGCAGCGGCCCGGCGCCCTCGGCCGCGAGCGCGAGCGTCTTGCCGCCCGCCCCGGCGCAGAGATCGATCACCGCCTGCCCCCGCGCCTCGGCGGCGAGCGACACGATCTGGCTACCCGCGTCCTGCACCTCGAAGGCGCCCGCGCGGTAGAGATCGAGCGATTCGACCGGGGTGCCGTGCGGCAGCCGCAGCGCCTGGGGCAGCCCCGCGATCGGCGCGGCCTCGGGCAGCGCGGCGCGCACTTGCTCGGGCGTCGCCCGCGCGGGGTTGACGCGCAGATCGAGCGGCGCGCGCGCGACCAGCGCGGCGTGTTCATCCGCCGAGACTCCCGAACGGACGAGCGCCGCGACCAACCAATCGGGCGCGATGCCCGCCGGCGCGATCGGCTCGCCCGGGGCAATCGGCGCGGGGGCGTGCGGCGAGCCGTCGAACAGCGTGGCGAGCGCGGGGTCGTCTTGCGCCAGCGCGAGAAGCGCCGCGCGCCCGCTCACCGGCACCGCGCCCGCGCGGCGGATCGCGGCATAGATCAATTCGCGCACCGCGCGCCGGTCCTTCGATCCGGCGTAGCGGCGCGTGGCGAAATAGCGCGCGATGAGCGTGTCCGCCGCCGCCCCGCCCTCGCGCGCGGCGGCGATGATCGCATCGAGCAGCTCGATCGCCGCCTGGGCGCGGGCCTGGGGAGTCATCGCGCGCGCTTACGCCAGCGCGCGCGGTGGCGCCAGCGCCATCTCCAGGCAGGCGGAATCACCTGCCGGCTCGAAAACCTTTATAAATCAGAAAAAGTTAGATCGGCGTTCCGATTCGATCGAAGCGGATGGCGGCCCTAGCGCTCTTTGCCTTTGCGGCCGAAACCCGGGCGCGGCGGCGGCGGCGGGGGTGGCGTAGGCTCGATCGCCGCGGGCGCCGCTGGTTCGACCGACGCGGCCTGCCGCTTCGCCAAATAGCGCGCCATGATCACATCGGCATCGAAGCTGGGCTCGGCCTGCGGCAGCTCGGCGATTTGCTTGAGGTCGATCGCCGGCGCCGGCTTCGCTATTGCTCGGCTCGACCGCAGAAAAGCCAGAAGCGCCCAAATGTAGCAGGCGAAGGCGCAGAGCAGAAAGACGATAGCGACGCAGTGATAGAACAGCGCCTCGCTCCGATCGCCCGCGTTGAGCGCGTCGTCGCCGATAAGCTCGAAAAATCGGCTCACCTCGCGGACGATCAGCGCGAGGGTCATGCGCAGCGCGAAGAATATGCCGATCCGAAGCCGCATGCGAGCAACTTAACGCCCAAAGTTTAACGGCCCGTATCGACCAGGCGCGCGCGCCATTTTCGAGATGGCAATACCCGGCTGCCGTGAGATGCGCCTCACCGCGTCGGGTAATTGGGCGCTTCCCGCGTGATCGTCACGTCATGGACGTGGCTTTCCTTGAGACCCGCGTTGGTGATCCGGACGAAGCGCGCGCGCTGCTGCAATTCGGGCACCGTCCGCGCGCCGGTATAGCCCATCGCCGCGCGCAAGCCCCCGACCAATTGGTGGATCACGTCCTTCGCCGGGCCCTTGAACGGCACCTGCCCCTCGATCCCTTCGGGAACGAGCTTCAGCTGATCCTTGATGTCCTGCTGGAAATAACGATCGGCCGAGCCCTTGGCCATCGCCCCCACCGATCCCATGCCGCGATAGCTTTTGTACGCGCGGCCCTGATAGAGGAAAGTCTCGCCCGGCGCCTCGGCGGTGCCGGCGAGCAGCGAGCCGATCATCACGCACGAGGCGCCCGCCGCGATCGCCTTGGCGATGTCGCCCGAGGTGCGCAGCCCGCCGTCGGCGATCACCGGCACGCCCGATTTGGCGGCTTCCTCGGCGCAGTCCATCACGGCGGTGAGCTGCGGCACCCCGACCCCGGCCACCACCCGCGTGGTGCAGATCGAGCCCGGGCCGATGCCGACCTTCACCGCGTCCGCCCCCGCCTCGATCAGCGCGCGCGTCGCCTCGGCGGTCGCGACGTTGCCGGCGATCACCTGCACCGAATTGCTGAGCTTCTTCACCCGCTCGACCGCGCGCGAGACGTCGCGGTTGTGGCCGTGCGCGGTGTCGATCACCAGGACGTCGATCTCGGCCTCGACCAGCGCCTGGCTGCGCGCCCAGCCCGCCTCGCCCACCGTCGAGGCGGCGGCGACGCGCAGGCGGCCGGCGCCGTCCTTGGTCGCGTTGGGATAAGTCACCGCCTTTTCGATGTCCTTGACGGTGATGAGCCCGACGCAGCGATAGGCTTCGTCGACCACCAGCAATTTCTCGATCCGCCGCGCGTGGAGCAGCCGCCGCGCTTCCTCCTGGCTCACCCCCGCGCGCACCGTCGCCAGATTGTCCTTGGTCATCAGCTCGCGCACCGGCTGGCGCGGATTTTCGGCGAAGCGCACGTCGCGGTGGGTGAGGATGCCGCGCAGCGTGCCGTCCTCGTCGGTGACCGGGATGCCGCTGATCCGGTGATGCGCCATCAGCTCGCGCGCCTCGGCGAGCATCGCTTCGGGGCGGATGGTGATGGGGTTGACGACCATCCCGCTTTCGAAGCGCTTCACCGCGCGCACGGCGGCGACTTGCTCCTCGATCGTCAAATTGCGGTGGAGCACGCCGATGCCGCCCAATTGCGCCATCACGATCGCCATATCGGCCTCGGTCACCGTGTCCATCGCGGCGGAGAGCATCGGGGTGTTGAGGCTGATTTCGCGCGTCACCCGGCTTTTGGGATCGGCCATCGAAGGCACGATTTCGGATTCGGCGGGGACGAGCAGGACATCGTCGAAAGTGAGGCCGAGGCGGATGTCCATGGAGCGCGCGCTTCCTTTGCTGGCGGGAATCGTGCGCGCCCGTGTAACCGCGCCGCGCGCCGAGCGCTAGGGGCGCTTCGCCGCCATGGCAGGGGACGAAGCGCGGCGCGGCGCGTTGGCACTCGGGCGGCATGGTGCCGCTTGGAGGACATTATGGGCATTTTCAGCATGATCCGCGACGCGATCTGGCACAAGAAAAAGGCGCCGCCCCAGCCCGCGCCCGCCGCCAAGCGCCCCACGCCCGCGCCCGCCCCGGCGCAACCGCGCGCGCCGGCCCCGGCCCCGGCTCCCGCGCCCGCCCAGCCCGCGCAAGCCATCGACATCGAGGCGCATCTGAACGAACTCGCCGCACAAAGCGAGCAGCGGCTCGATTGGCGGCATTCGATCGTCGATCTGATGAAGCTGGTCGGCATCGACCCCAGCCTCGACAATCGCGAAGAGCTGGCGCGCGAGCTGGGCTATACCGGCGCGCTCGGCGGCAGCGCGGAGATGAACCTTTGGCTCCACAAGGCGGTGATGCGCGAGCTTGCCAAGAATGGCGGCAAGGTGCCGGCGGGGTTGGCGGATTGAGGCGGGCGGGCTGCTGAACGGGGAGCCGCGGGCTTCCGAACCGGGAGGCCCCGGCCTTCGCCGGGGCGACGGCTTCTTGGCCGACGATGCCTACCGCTACAGCGTCGCCCCGGCGAAAGCCGGGGCCTCCCCGCTAAAGAGCACCTCCCCCGGCTACGCCGCTTCCGCCAACGCCTTGCTCTGTTCCACCGCCTTGACGATCGCCGCCTGCCAATCGGTCGCATCCTCGGGCGTGCCGGCGCGCGGCGCCCAGTGCATCACGAATTCCAGCTCGGGCACCTCGCCCGGATAAATGACGTTGAGCACGAAGCCGCTATGGCGCGGATCGTCGATCAGCTTGAAGAACACGCTCAGCGTCGCTTCGTCGCCGACGATCTGTTCATGGATCACCGCACCGCCCGCGAGCATCCGCCGCTCGACCGCGAGCGGCCCCAAATCACGGACGGTCTCGACCGACTCGACGCCCGGCACGAACCGCTGCGGCGCGCGGATCTTTTCGACCAGCAGCGCCCAAAGCGTTTCGACCGGCGCGCGGACCGCCACGCGGTGCGCGGCGAAGGGCATTAGTTCTTGCCGCCGAACAACCCGCCGGCGAGCCCCGCGATATCGTTGAGCGGGTTGCCGTCACCATCCTTGTCGAGCCCACCGAGCAACCCGCCCGCTTGCTCCTGGATCAGCGAGGCATAGCGCCCTAGCGACCCTTCGCCGCCGATATGGCCCACGATCTGCTGGAGCAGATCGGGCGCGAGCCCGGTTTGCTGCGCCGCCGCCTGCACCGTGTCGCCCGGCTGCACATGCGCCGAGGCGAGCGCGTGGACCGCTTGTTCGACCTGCTCCTTGCCGATGCCGAGCTTGGTCGCGAGATTGGCGACGTCGAAATTGGGGCCGAGTTGAGCGAGCAGACCGTCGAGCATTCCCATGGCGCACCTCCCTTGCTTTCGCCCCTTCCTATCAGAGCGGCGGCAGCGGCGCGAGGTCCGGCGGCACGAAAGCGCGGCGCGCGGGCACCGAAAACAGGCGCTCCGCCGAATAGAAGCCGAGCGGCCAGCCGCGCGCCCCGATCGGGCTCAGCAACAGCGCGTTGACCGCCTCCGCCAGCCCCTCCCCGCCAGGGCGCCCGGCGAGGAACAGCCGCGCGCCATGGACGAACACGCGCGTGATCGTCTCGTGATAGCCCTGGGTGTCGTCATTCACCCCGCCGACCGCCGCGTTATAGCCGCGGATGATCGCGGCGATCATCGCATCGACGTCGATGTCGGGCCGGTCGCGCAGCAGATAGAGGCAGGCGGCGAGATGCGCCTCGTGCGTCCAGTCGGGGCGCGGCAGGCTGTGGTCGAGCAAGCCCTCGCCGATCCGGCGGATGGCGGCGTCATCGGCGAATAGGCGGGGCGGAAGGTCGGTCATCGTCGGGCTTCCTTGGGGGGAGGCCCGACGATCGATCGTTCAGGCCTTTAGGCGTTTTCGGCTTGCGGCACGCAAGGCGCGCATTGGCGCACGCCCTCGTCGACATGCTCGGCGAATTGCGCGAAATTCTCGTTGAACAGATCGACGAGCTTGGCGGCGGTCGCGTCGTAGTCGGCCTTGTCGGCCCAGGTTTCGCGCGGGTCGAGGATCGCCGCGTCGACCCCAGGCACCGACACCGGCACCTTGAAGCCGAAATTGGGATCGGTGCGGAATTCTGCGTCGTTCAGGCTGCCGTCGAGCGCCGCGTTCAAGAGCGCGCGCGTTGCCTTGATCGGCATGCGGTGGCCGACGCCATATTTGCCGCCGGTCCAACCGGTATTGACCAGCCAGCAATCGACATGGCCACGCGCGATCCGCTCCTTGAGCAAATTGCCATAAACGCTCGGGTGGCGCGGCATGAAGGGCGCGCCGAAGCAAGTGGAGAAGGTCGCCTCGGGCTCGGTGACGCCGATTTCGGTGCCCGCGACCTTGGCGGTATAGCCCGAGAGGAAGTGATACATCGCCTGATCGGGGGTGAGCTTGGCGATCGGCGGCAGCACGCCAAAGGCATCGGCGGTGAGCATCACGATGTTGCGCGGCACCGGCCCCATATTCTCGGCCGAGGCATTGGGGATGAAATCGATCGGATAAGCGCCGCGCGTGTTCTCGGCGAGGCGGTTGTCGTTCAGATCGAGCGCGCGCGTCTCCGCGTCGATCACCACGTTTTCGAGGATCGTGCCGAAGCGCTTGGTGGTCGCGAAGATCTCGGGCTCGGCCTCGGCCGAGAGCCGGATCATCTTGGCGTAGCAGCCGCCTTCGAAATTGAACACGGCGGTATCCGACCAGCCATGCTCGTCGTCGCCGATCAGCGTGCGGCTGGCGTCCGCCGAAAGCGTCGTCTTGCCGGTGCCCGAAAGGCCGAAGAACACGGCGGTGTCGCCCTTGGGGCCGATATTGGCCGAGCAGTGCATCGGCATGATGCCCTTTTGCGGCAGCAGATAATTGAGCAGGCCGAACACCGATTTCTTCATTTCGCCGGCATATTTGGTGCCGCCGATCAGGATCAGCTTGTCGGTGATGCTCACCGCGATCACCGTTTCGCTACGGCATCCGTGGCGCGCGGGATCGGCGCGGAAGCTCGGCAGATCGATGATCGTGAAATCGGGCGCGAAATCGCGCAGTTCATCCGCCGCCGGGCGCACCAGCAACGTGCGGATGAACAGATTGTGCCAGGCGAGTTCGTTGATCACGCGCACGTTCACCCGGTGCTCGGGCTGCGAGCCGCCGTAAAGATCTTGGACGAACAGCGTCTCTTTCTCGGCGAGCGCGCTCAGGAAATCGGCCTTGAGCGCGGCGAAATGCGCCGGGTCCATCGGCTTGTTCGATTTGCCCCACCAGATGCTGTTCTCGGTCTCGGCGTCGCGGACCATGAACTTGTCCTGCGCGCTGCGGCCGGTGTGCGGGCCGGTCTCGACCACCAAGGGGCCGTCCGCCGCCAGCCGGCCCTCGCCGCGCAGCACCGCCTGTTCGACCAGCGCCGGCGTCAACAAATTCCAATGGAGCCGCGCGTTCGTCTTGAAACCCTGCGCGTCGAGACCCTTAAGCGGGATACGCTCGCTCACTTTTTCCTCTCCCAAACCCCCGCCCCAAACGCGGTGCATACGTATGCTCGACTCGGCGCATATCGCCGCCGCCCGGCGCGGTCAAATCGGGCGCGGCGGCACGACGGTTGAGCCGGGCGCGGCTTTGGCCTAGCGATGGGGGCGCGGCGGCAACAAGCGAACAAGGAAGCAAGCCCGGGATGACAGCTTCGATCGCGCTGGTCGATGACGATCGCAATATCCTCACCTCCGTGTCGATCGCGCTACAGGCCGAAGGTTTTCTGACGCGCGTCTATTCGGACGGCGAAACCGCGCTCAAAGCGCTGACCGAAAATCCCCCCGATCTCGCGATCTTCGACATCAAGATGCCGCGCATGGACGGGCTCGAACTGCTCCGCCGCCTGCGCGAGAAATCGGCGCTGCCGGTGATTTTCCTCACCAGCAAGGACGATGAGCTGGACGAGGCGCTGGGCCTGGCGATGGGCGCGGACGATTATATCGCCAAGCCCTTCTCGCAGCGGCTGCTGATCGCGCGCATCCGCGCGATTCTGCGCCGCACCGAACTCGCGACCCCGCCCCCGCCCGGCGAAACCCCCGAGCCGCCGCCCGAAATCCTCGAGCGCGGGCGGCTGACCATGGACCCCGCGCGCCACAAGGTGCTGTGGGGCGGCCAGCCGGTGACGCTCACCGTCACCGAATTCCTGATCCTGGAGGCGCTCGCGCAGCGGCCGGGGATCGTGAAGAACCGCAACCAGCTGATGGATGCGGCCTATCAGGACGATATTTACGTCGACGACCGCACCATCGACAGCCATATCAAGCGCGTGCGCCGCAAATTCCGCCAAGTGGACCCCGAGTTCGACGCGATCGAGACGCTTTACGGTGCCGGTTACCGCTTCTCGGAGGATTGAGGCCGAGCCGGGACTCAATTGGTCCGGCCGAGTCTCGCTCACCTCGCGCATTCTCGCGGTCAATATCTTCGCGCTGGCGCTGCTCGCGGGCGGGTTTTTCTATCTCGACAGCTATCGCAGCCGCATCGTCGATGGGCGGGTCGCGCAGGCGACGCGCGAGGCGCGGCTGATCGCCGCCGCGCTCGCCGCGGTCGAGCCCGCCGAACGGCCCGCCCTCGCGCTCGATCTGGCGCGCGACACCGGCACCCGGCTACGGCTGTTCGAGAGCGCGCGCGAAACGCTCGACACGCGCGCGATGGGCCTGCGCAACTTCGTGCTCATCGACCCGAGCACCGAAAGTCGCGGCCAAGCGGCGGGGCGGTTCCTCGACGCGCTGATCGACACCGTGGTCGGCGCCGAGCGCGCCCCGCTCTACCGCGAGCGCAAGCCCGGCCAAGCCTGGCCCGACGTGCTCGCCGCCAGCGCCGGTCGGCCGAGCAGCAGCGTGTGGCGCGCGCCCGATCGCACGCCCGTCATCACCGCCGCCGCGCGCGTCGCGCCGGGCATGGTGGTGATGAGCGCGGTCAACGCGCGCGACATCACCCAGACGGTGCGGCTCGAACGCTTCCGCCTGTCGCTGGTGCTGGCGGCGACGACCTTGGTCTCGGTCTATCTCTCGCTGTTTCTCGCGCGCACCATCGTCGGGCCGCTGCGCCGGCTGGCGCGCGCGGCGATCCGCGTGCGGCGCGGGCGCGCGCGCGAAGTCGTCGTCCCCCGCCTGCCCTATCGCCGCGACGAGATCGGCAGCCTCGCCCGCGCCGTCTCCGACATGAGCCAGGCGCTGCGCGCGCGGATCGACGCGACCGAGGCCTTCGCCGCCGATGTGACGCACGAGCTGAAGAACCCGCTCGCTTCGCTCCGCTCGGCGATCGAGGGGCTCGGACGGATCGCCGACCCGGCCTTGCGCGACCAATTGCTCGCGGTGATGCGCGACGACGTGCTGCGGCTCGATCGGTTGATCACCGATATTTCGGAAGCCTCGCGGCTCGACGCGCAGCTCAGCCGCGCCAAGTTCGAGCAGATCGATCTGCGCGCGCTGATCGCGGCGATGGTCGCCGGGCGCGCCGCGCGCGGGATCGAGCGCGGGGTGCGGCTGCGCCTCGATCCGGGGCGCGGCCCGGCGACGGTGCTCGGCGAGCCGATCCGGCTCGAGCGCGTGTTCGACAATCTGATCGACAACGCCATTTCCTTCTCCCCCGATGGCGGCCTGATCGTGCTCGCGCTCGAAGCCGGCGAGGGCGAAGTGATCGTCAGCGTCGAGGACGAAGGCCCGGGCGTGCCCGAGGACGCGCGCGAGGCGATTTTCCGCCGCTTCCATTCGGTGCGCCCCGGCGGCGAGGCGTTCGGCAAACATTCGGGGCTCGGCCTCGCCATTGCGCGCACGATCATCGATGGGCATCAGGGCGGCATCGCGGTCGAATCGCGCGACGATCGGTTGAGTGGGGCGCGTTTCGTCGTGTCGCTGCCGCTCGCCGGTTAGCAGGGGGAAAAGGATGACTTCTCTGTCGTCGGAGACGCTCCACGCCTCGTGCGTCGCGATCGGCGACCAGGCGGTGCTGATCGAGGGGCGCTCGGGCGCGGGCAAATCCGATCTCGCGCTCCGCCTCATCGATCGTGGCGCGCGGCTGGTGAGCGATGATTATACCTTGCTCCTGCGCGACGCCGGGCGTTTGCTCGCGAGCCCGCCCGCGACGATCGCCGGGCGGATCGAGGTGCGCGGGGTCGGCATCGTCGCCATGCCGCATATCGCGCGGGTGCCGGTCGCGCTGCTCGTCGAGCTCGCCGACGATGTCGAACGAATGCCGCCGCCCTCGCCGCCCCGGCGGATTTGCGGGATCGACGTCCCGGTGATCGCGGTCGAGGGCCATTATGCCTCCGCCCCGATCAAGGTCGAACTCGCGCTGAGGTCGCGATGACGGACGCCGCCAACGCCAAAAGCGTGCTCATCGTCACCGGCATGTCGGGCGCGGGCAAATCGACCGTGCTCAACACGCTCGAGGACATGGGCTGGGAAGTGATCGACAATTTCCCGCTGCGGCTGATCGACCGGCTGCTCGCAAACGGGCCGGGCGGCGACGAGGGCGATCGGCCGCTCGCGATCGGCATCGGCGTGCAGACCCGCGATTTCGACCCCGAACGGCTAATCAACCGCATCGACGCCTTGCGCGCGCCCGAGATCCGGCCGATCGGCACCTTGTTCCTCGATTGCGCGAACGGCGAGCTCGAACGGCGCTATTCGCAGACGCGGCGGCGCCATCCGCTCGCGCTCGATCGCCCGGCGGCGGACGGCATCATCCAGGAACGCACGCTGCTCGCGCCGCTGCGCAGCTGGTCGAACCGGCTGATCGACACCACCAGCCTCACCGCCAACGAACTCGCCGCGCAGATCCGCGAGACCTTCGGCGCGCTCGGCACCACCGAGCCGACGCTGTCGGTGATGTCGTTCGGCTTCGCGCGCGGCATTCCGCGCGGCGCCGATCTGGTGCTCGACATGCGCTTCCTGCGCAACCCGCATTGGGTGCCCGACTTGCGCCCCGGCACCGGGCTCGACCCGCCGGTCGCCGATTATGTGAAGGGCGACCCCGCTTATGGCGAGGCGATGGCGGCGATCGACACGCTGCTGCTCACGCTGCTGCCGCGCTACCGGGCGGAGGGCAAAAGCTATGTGACGATCGCTTTCGGCTGCACCGGCGGGCGGCATCGCTCGGTCCATGTCGCGGAGCGCACCGCCAGCCTGTTGCGCGCGCGCGGATTTTCGCCCACGGTCAACCACCGCGATTTGGGCGCGGCGCCACAAGACGCGCTGGAAGGCGCGCCGTCCGACGCCCAGGCCCGGTCGCGCCATGGAGATTGATGGTAAAAGTGGCCATATTCAAATGATTGGGCTGGTTCTGGTGACGCATGGCCGGCTGGCCCAGGAATTCGTGACCGCGATGGAACATGTCGTCGGCCGCCAAGAGCGAGTCGCGGCGATCTCGATCGGCCCCGAGGACGACATGGAAAGCCGCCGCGCCGATATCGCCGCGGCGATCGCCGAAGTCGACCAGGGCGCCGGGGTGATCGTGCTCACCGATTTGTTCGGCGGCACCCCGTCCAACCTGGCGATTTCGCTGATGGCGCCGGGGCGGATCGAGGTGATCGCGGGGATCAATCTGCCGATGCTCATCCGCCTGGCGGGCGCGCGCCAGGCGCTCGAAGTGACCGAGGCGGTCGCCGCCGCGCGCGAGGCGGGGCGCAAATATATCTCGGTCGCCTCCGAGGTGCTGGGCGCGGCGACGGCGTGAGCGCGCGGGCGTGAGCGGGGTCGCGCGCACGGTCGCGATCACCAACCGGCGCGGGCTGCACGCGCGGGCGAGCGCCAAGTTCGTCACGCTCGCCGCGACTCTGCCGTGCGAGGTGATGGTCGAAAAGGACGGCCAGGCGGTGACCGCGCGCTCGATCATGGGGCTGATGATGCTGGGCGCGGCGATGGGCGACACGATCACGATCCGCGCCGAGGGCGCCGGCGCCGCCGAGGCGATCGCCGCGCTCGCGGCGCTGGTCGAGGCCAAGTTCGGCGAGGAATGAGGGGCGAGTCCCGGTCGTGCCCAACCTCTCCCGCGCGCCCCGTCACCGCGGACTTGGTCCGAGGTCCCCCCCCGTCCGTTCGCCGCGGGAGGCGTGATATGCCCCGCCTGATCACCGCTTATTCCAATCCGCTCGTCAAGCGCGTGCGGCTGCTGCGCGAGAAGCGCCACCGCCGCGCGGAGGGTCTGTTCCTTGCCGAGGGCTTGCGCATCCTCACCGAAGCGCGCGAGGCGGGGCGGTTGCCGCGCTATCTGTTCTTCGCCGCCGACAGCGCGCGCCACCCGCTCGTCCAGGCGCTGATCGC
>LWDI01000101.1:615-745 GCA_002083475.1 Proteobacteria bacterium SG_bin5 | reverse complement strand
GTGCTCGGCGTGTTCGAGGAATTCGCCCGCTCGCTCGACGGCCTGGACCGCGCCACCCACGCGATCTGGCTCGTCGCCGAGCGGCTGCGCGATCCGGGCAATCTCGGCACGATCCTGCGCACCGGCGACG
>LWDI01000101.1:0-544 GCA_002083475.1 Proteobacteria bacterium SG_bin5 | reverse complement strand
GCCTTGTTCACCGTGCCGGTGGTGCAGGCGCCGTGGGCGGATTTTTACGCCTGGCTGCGCGCCGGGCCGGGGCAGCTCGTGGCGCTGAGCCTGGAGGGCGCCGAGGATTATCGCGCTGCGCGCTATGCCGCGCCTTGCTTCCTGCTCACCGGCAACGAGGCGCAAGGCCTGCCCCCCGCCTATGCGGCGGCGAGCGATCTGCGGGTGAAGATCCCGATGCGCGGCAAGGCCGATAGCCTCAACGCGGCGGTCGCGACGGCGGTGATGGCCTATGAGGTGCTCGCCCAGCTGGGTTAGGCATCGGGCGACCGGGCCGATGCACGCGACGATTGCGCCGCCGTCACGAAACCGGCAGGACGGCGCGGCAGGCAAGGACGGGTGGCATGAAATTGGCGGTGCGGTTGGCGCTCTCGGCGCTGCTTCTCGGCGCGGCGCCGGCGGACGAACTGCGACTCGAACGCGCGGTGCTGCTGATGCGGCACGGCGTGCGCCCGCCGACCAAGGCGCCCGCCATGGCCCCCGGCACCGCCGCCGCGCCTTGGCC
>LWDI01000100.1 GCA_002083475.1 Proteobacteria bacterium SG_bin5 | reverse complement strand
CCGCGCGCGGGCCCCGGCGGCGCTGGTTGGAACCGCCGCGCCCCGCCCGCGTCGGGCCGCGCGAACCATCCGCCCGGCAGGCCGGCCGCGACGACCCCATCCAGGTCGAGCGACAGCGCGAGGCTGTCGTCGCCGATGAGTTCGCCGCCCGCCGCCACCAGCGCCGCCGCCGCGCGCGATTTGCCGCTGCCGCTCGCGCCCGCGATCGCGATGGTCGGCCCGCCCTTCAGGCGGACGGCGGCGGCGTGGAGCATATAGGCGCCCCGGCGCCACAGCGTCGCGGGCAGGGCGTTGGCGATCAGCAACGCGCCCAGATCATCGAGATCGGGCCGGGGCGGCGGCGTCACCGCGATCGTGTCGACGTCGCAGCGAAAGCCGCCATCGGGGCCATGATAGACGATCGCGCCGCCGTCGCGCTCGAAGCGCGGCGTGGGGGGCAGCGGGGCGGGCGCCCCCCAATGGATCGCGAGGGTGTCGCCCGGATCGTCCGCGACGCCCGCCAGGGCGCCGGGAATCGGGAGGGCGCTCGCCAAGCGCAGCCCGAAGCCATAATGGGTCACAGCGTCCAATCGGCCGCGCCGCCGAGCGCGCCCTTGAGATCGGCGAGCGTCCCCCCGGGCGCGACCAGCCGCCGCAGCCCCGCCGCCCCCATCGCGCGATATTCCTGGTGCGGCACCGCCAGCATCACCAGATCATAGGTCGCCGCGAAGGGATCGGCGGCGAGCGCGAGGCCATGTTCGCGCAGCGCCTCCTCGGGATCGGCGCGGGAATCATGGACCGTCACGTCATGGCCCAGCCGCTCGAGCGCGCGCACCAGATCGGCGGCCTTGCTGTTCCGCAAATCGGGAATGTCTTCCTTGAAGGTGAGGCCGAGCACCAGCGCGCGTCCCGCCCGGCCGCCGCGCGCCGCATGGACGCGTTCGGCGACCCAGGCCGCCATCGTGTCGTTGATCCGCCGCCCGGCGAGGATGACGCGCGGCATATGGCCCAATTCGCGCGCGCGGTGCGCGAGATAATAGGGATCGACCCCGATGCAATGGCCGCCGACCAGGCCGGGGGAAAAGGGCAGGAAATTCCATTTGGTCCGCGCGGCGGCCAGCACGTCCCACACCGACAGGTCCATCGCGCCAAAGATCTGCGCGACCTCGTTCATGAAGGCGATGTTGATGTCGCGTTGGGCGTTTTCGATCACCTTGGCGGCTTCGGCGGCGCGGATCGAGGTCGCGCGGAACACGCCCCCGCGCGTGATCGCGCCATAGAGTTCGGCGACACGCTCGAGCACCGCCGGGGTCTGGCCCGAGACGACCTTGGTGATCTTGTCGATGCTGTGCTCGCGGTCGCCGGGGTTGATCCGCTCGGGGCTATAGCCGAGGAAAAAGTCGCGCCCGGCGGCGAGCCCCGAGACGCGTTCGAGGATCGGCGCGCAAATCTCCTCGGTGACACCGGGATAGACGGTGCTTTCGTAGACGATGATCGGCACCCGGCCCTCGGCGCGCGCGGCGGCGAGCATCGCGCCGACCGAGGCGCTGGCGGCTTCGAGCAGCGAAAGATCGGGGCGATTCGCCGCGTCGATCGGGGTCGGCACGGTCACGATGTAGAAATCGGCCGCGGGGCAGGCGCCGGGATCGGCGATCAGCCGCAGCGGCGATGCGGCGAGGCGGTCGCGCTCGATCTCGCCCGTCCGGTCGTGCCCGGCGCGCAGCTCGGCGATGCGGCGCGCGTCGATGTCGAGCCCGACACAGTCGAAATGCTCGGCGAGCGCGACCGCGAGCGGCAGGCCGACATAGCCCAGGCCGATGACGATGACGCGCGCTTGGTCGAGCGGCGTCATTTCGATCCGAACCCGGTGAGCATCGTCTTCACCGTTTTGGCGATGATCAGCAGATCGAGCCACACCGAGAAATGACGGATATAATAGAAATCGAACTGCAGCTTGGTGCGCACCGCGTCGACCTCGGCGACATGGCCCTGGCTCACTTGCGCCCAGCCGGTGATGCCGGGCCGCACCACGTAGCGATAGCGGTAGAAGGCGATTTGCGATTCATAGAGCGCCGACAGCGGCACCGCTTCGGGGCGTGGCCCGATCCAGCTCATCTCGCCGCGCAAAATATTGATGATTTGCTGCAATTCGTCGATCCGCGAGCGGCGCAGCCAGCGCCCGAGGCGCGTGACGCGCGGGTCGCGCTCGCGGGTGATATAGCGGTCGCAGCTCGCGTCGCCGCGATTGGCGTTGGCGTGCATGGTGCGGAATTTATAGATTGTGAAGGCGCGGCCGCCCAGGCCGACGCGCCGCTGACGGAACAGCGCCGGCCCCTTCGAATCGAGCCGGATCGCGAGCGCGGTCGCGATCAGCAGCGGCGCGAGCAAGGCGAGGACCGGCAGCGCGATCAGCCGATCGAGGATCGATTTGGTCAACAGCAGCGATCCCTGCGGCGCGAGCGCGCCGAAATTATTCTCCGACAAATGCTCGAGCTCGGCGCGCCCGGTGAGCGATTCATAGAGATCCTTGGAGTGATAGACGGGAATGCCCGCGAGCACGAAATCGGTGAGCCGCGTTTCCCAATCGGCGCCATGGTCGCGCCGGAAATCGGCGGTGACGGCGTCGATCCCGCGCGGCCAGCGATCGAGCGTCAGCTCGACGGCGGTGACTCCGTCCATCGCCGCGAACAGGCCGACATGGCCGCCCGGGACGATGCCGAGCGCAAGCGAGGCGCGCCGCTGCGTGAGCATATAGAGCATGAAGAACCAGGCGATCGTCAGCACGTAGCTCGCCAGCAAAATCCCGCGCGAATAGCTCACGCGCCCCATCAGAATCGCGACCAGCACCACCCCGAACGAGATGGTGAAGCTCGGCAAGATGCCCGAGCTTTCACTCGTCCCCGGCAGTCGCCCGACGTTGCGATAGAGCCAAAAGCCCGCGACCAGCGCGATCAAGGCGGCGAGCGCGGTCTGCCGTGCTTCGGGCTCGTGCCAGCCTTGCGGCACGTTCCACGTCACCACGATCAACGGGACCACCACGCACAGCAACAGCCCGAGCGCCAATTGCGCGATCGGCCCGAAGCGATCGCGCCGGCTGTAAAGGCGCATGTTGCCGCCCCCGCGTGATGCTCCCGCCCGCCCCATCGCCCCCGGTCGTTTCGTTGAAATAACGGAAATCCCTGTCGGGTATCTTTAGCCGCTAAAATGGTGCGGTTGCAAAGGGCGTATCGCGACGGCTAGATCGCGTCCGGGAAGGGGCTTGAGGCGCGGGCATGGCGGGGCGATTGCGCATACTCTTGCTGCTGCCATCGATCGGCCGGATCGGCGGGACCGAGCGGGTGGTCGGCAATTTGGCGCATGTCTTCGGCGAAATGGGGCATGAGGTCGCCATCGCGAGTTTCGACGATCCGAAACGGCAACCCACGCTCGCGGCGAACGGCGGCACTTTCGCGCTCGGCGCGCCGCCGCGCCTTCCGCTGTTGCTGCGGATGCTCGAATATCGCCAGGCGTCGCGCGCCTTGCGCGGCTTCAAGCAGCGGTGGCGCCCCGATGTGACGATCAGCAACTTGTGGCGCGCGGACTTGATCAGCCAATTGTCGGGCGGCGGCGACCGCAAGATCGCGCTGTGCCACATCAACGTGCGCGACAATCCGCGCAACCGCATGATGATGCGCGCGCGCCCGCTCGTCGCTCGGGTGTATCGCCGGTTCGAGCGCGTGATCGCGGTGACGGCGCCGCTCGCGGCCGAATTGCGCGCGCTTTATCGCCTGGCGCCCGAGCGCGCGACGCATATCGACAATTTCACCTTGACGCCGCCGGTCGATCCCGTGCCGCCCCCGGCGGGCGTGGCGCGCTTCGTGTGGGTGGGGCGGCTGGTCGCCGAGAAAAATCTCGAAGGGTTGCTGCCGATCTGGGCGCGCTTCGTGCGCGAGGGCGCGCGCGCGCAGCTCGTCGTGCTCGGCGACGGTGAGTTGCGCGCGCGCGCCCTCGCGCAAGCGCGCGCCTTGGGGCTGCGGCTGGGCGCGATCGCCGATCCCGACGCGCAACTGGTCTTCGTGGGCGCGGTCGCCAACCCGCAGGATTATGTCGCGCCCGCGCGCGCGCTGTTGCTGAGCTCGCGCGCCGAAGGGATGGGGCTGGTGCTCGCCGAAGCGATGGCGCTCGGTTGCCCCGTTCTTGCCGCCGATTGCCCCCCCGGCGGCGTGCGCGCGGTGTTGACCGACGATCCCCGCGCGGTCGCGACGGGGTTCGGCGCGGTCCTTCCCGTTCCCGGCGCGGGCGACGCGGCGGCGGACGCGCTGTGGCTCGACTGGCTGGCGCGCGCCGCCGAGGCGCGGGATGCCGCATGCTGGCGCGCGGCGGCGCTGCGCCGTGCCGAACGCTTCGCCCCCGCCACCGCCGCGCGCGCCTGGGGCGCGGTGCTCGAGGCGCTGGTATGACGATCCTCTACATCACCCAGAACGGGATCACCGATCATATCGGCCAGGCGCAGGTCGCGCCCTATCTGCTCGGCCTCGCCGCGCGGGGCTATCGACTGCACGTGCTGAGCGCGGAAAAGCCGGGGCGCGCGGCGCTCGCGGCCGATTATGCGGCGCGCTTCGCGGCGGCCGGCATCGCCTGGACGCGCGTGCCCTGGCGGCAGCGCCCGGCATTGCTCGGCCCCGCCTGGACCCAACTCGCGCTGCACCGCGCGGCGGCGCGGATCGTGCGCGCGGGCGGAATCGCCGCGGTCCATTGCCGCAGCCACCCGGCCGCGATCATCGGGCAAGCGCTCAAGCGGCGCTTCGGCTGCCTTTATCTGTTCGATTTTCGCGATTTCTATGCCGATGGCGGGCTCGCCAAGGGGCATTGGTCGCGGCGCCCGCTCTACCGTCGGCTCAAGCGCCGCGAGGCCGGCTTGGTGCGCGATGCCGAGGCGCTCGTCTGCCTCACGGCGCGCGCCCGCGCGATCCTGGCCGAGGCTTATCTCGCCGACCGGCCGGCGCCCGAAGCGCGAATCGCCGTCATCCCCTGTTGCACCGATTTCGCGCTGTTCGATCCCGCGCGCGTGCCGCCGGCGGCGGTCGCGGCGTGGCGCGCGCGGCTCGACATCGCCGACGGGCGGACGGTGCTCCTCTATCTGGGGAGCATCGGGCCCGATTATCTCTTGGCGCAGATGATGAAGCTGTTCGTCGAGCTGCGCCGGCGCTGCCCCGATGCGCTCTTCCTGTTCGTCGCGAACAATGGCGAAGCCGAGGTGCGCGCCGCCGCCGCCGCCGCCGCCATCCCCGCCGAGGCGCTGCGCTTCGCCTCGGGCGAGCGCGCGGACATGCCGGCGCTGATCGCGCTGGCGACGCTTTCGGTGGTGTTCATCCGCGCCGATCTGTCGAAAGCGGGCTGCTCGCCGACCAAGCTCGCCGAATTATTCGCGATGAACGTGCCCGTGGTCGCCAATCGCGGCGTCGGCGATTTGGACGCGATCATCGATCCCGATCGCAACGGCTCGGCGCTGGTCGAGGCCTTCACGCCCCCGGCGCTCGCGGCCGCGCTCGATCAAGTGCTGGCGCGGCGCGCGCGCGGCGACGTCGCGATCCGCGCGGGCAGCACCGCGTTCGATCTGCCCGCCGGGGTCGAAACTTACGCGCGCGTTTACCGCGACATGCTCGGGCTGGAGGCCGTGCCATGCTGAACGTGGTCGTGCTCAACGGCGGGCGCGGCGCGGCGACGCTGATCCCGGCGCTGCTCGCCCGGCGCGGGCTGAACGTCACCTCGGTCGTCAACGCTTATGACGACGGCAAATCGACCGGCGCGATCCGGCGCTTCTTCGGGATGCTCGGCCCCTCCGATCTGCGCAAGGTGCAGGAGCTGATGCTGCCCCAGGACGACCCCGATCTCGCGGCGCATCGCCACTGGTTCCGCTATCGCTATCCGCTCGACGTCGATCGCGCGGCGGTGCTCGCCGATCTTACCGACTTCGCCCGGGGCGCCGCGGACGCGCTCGCGGGCGCGCGCAGCGGCAATGCGCGCGTCGTCGCCGGGATGCGCGCTTTCGTCGCCGCTTTCCTGCGCGGCCTGGCGCTGATCGAGCCGGTGATCGGCGAGCCCTTCGATTTCGCCGATTGTTCGGTGATGAACTGCGTCTTCGCCGGCGCCTTCCTCGCGCATGACCGCAATATGGAGGAGGCGACGCTCGCGCTCGATCGGCTGTTCCGCCTCACCGGCACCGTGCTGCCGACGAGCATCGAGAACAAGCAGCTCGTCGCGCTGCGCGAAAATGGCGAGATCCTCTATTGCGAGGCCGAGATCGTCGAGCTGCGGTCGAACGTGCGGATCGACCGCGTCTATCTGCTCGACCGCCCGCTCGATCGCGACCGGTTCGAGCGGCTTTCGCTCGCCGACAAGCGCGCCTATCTCGATCTCCACCATTGTTTCGTCGGCGTTTCGGCGGGGGTCGAGCGGGCGTTGCGCGCGGCGGACCTCATCATCTACGCCGCCGGCACGCAGCATTCGTCGCTTTACCCGACCTATCTGGCGACCGGCCTCGCCGGCGCGATCGCCGACAATCGCCGCGCCTTCAAAGCCTTCATCACCAATATCGGCGCCGATTATGAAACCCCGAGCTACCGCGCGTCGGACTATTTGCGCGGCGCCTATCGCTATCTGTGCCTGTCGACCCGGCGCGACTTCGCGGTGCGCGAGCTGTTCGACGTGGCGCTGATCAACGCGAGCCGGATCAAGGCCGACGAGACCTATGTGACGTTCGACGCCGATAATTTCGGCGATCTGCCGGTCGAACTCGCGGTGGGCGCGTTCGAAAGCGCCGAACGGCCGGGGCAGCATGACGGCGAACGCATCGTCGCCGAACTGCTCCGCCGTTACGAGGCGCGCGACACCGATCATGGGGCGGCGGCGTGAGCCTGCCCCAGGCGCTCGCGACGCGGCTGCGCGGCAAGCGGCTCGCGATTTTCGATTTCGACGGAACGTTGGTCGATAGCGCCCCGCTCCACGCCCGCGCCTTCGCCGAAGTGCTCGCGCCGCTCGGCGTGGCGGTCGATTATGCGCGGATCGCCGGGCTGCGCACCGATGCGGCGATGCGCCACGCGCTCGCCGCGGCGGGGATCGCGGTCGACGCGGCGCGACTCGATGCGCTGGTGCGCGCCAAACAGGCGCGCGGCCGCGTGCTGATCGCCGAGGAGCTGCGCGCGCTGCCCGCCGCCGCCGCGCTGCTCGCCCGCTTGCGCGGCGCGGTGCGGCTCGCGCTCGTCACCTCGGGATCGCGCGCCACGGTGCGGCTGGCGCTCGGGCGCTTGGGCTGGGACGACTGGTTCGATCCCTTCGTCTGCGGCGACGACGTGCGCGAGGCCAAGCCGCATCCCGAAGGCTTTCGTCGCGCGCTGGCGCTGGCGGGAGTCGCGGCGGCGGAAGCGATCGTGTTCGAGGATTCGCCGGTGGGCTTCGCCGCCGCCGAGGCCGCCGGGCTCGCCTGGATCGACGCGCGCGATTTGCCACGACTGATGGCGCTGGAGGCGAGCCTTGGGGATTGACCGCCACGCCTTCCACCTGATCGCGCGGCTGGCGCGCGAAGCGCCGCTGGGCGACGTGCTCACCATCGGGCGGCAGTGCGTCGATTTCGATGCGCGCGCGCTGGGCTTCACGCCGCCCCCGGGCGCGGCGGCGCGCTATTGCGAATGGCTGTTGCTGGCGCTGGGCGCGCGCTCGGTCGCCTCGCTCGACGTGTCGGCCTATGAAGGCGCGACGCATATCGCCGATCTCGGCGCGCCGATCGATTTGCCCGATCGCTTCGATACGGTGATCGACGCGGGCTCGCTCGAACATGTCTTCGACGTCGCGACCGCGTTTCGCAACTGTATCGCGCTCACCCGCCCGGGCGGGCGGATCGCCCATATCCTGCCGGTCAACAATCTGTCGGGCCACGGTTTTTGGCAATTTTCGAGCGATCTTCTCCACACGCTCTACGCACCCGGCAACGGCTTCGCCGAGACGCGCGTCTTCCATGCCTCGAGTCTCGATGCCACGCGCTGGTGGGAAGTGCCGGCCCCCGCGCCGGGCGCGCGGACCGAGGTGGTGTCGATCGAACCGCTGATCCTGCTCGCCACCACGCGCAAGCGCGCCGAGGTGGCGCGGCTGAGCGTGCAACAGCCTTTCTACGCGAATGATTGGCGCGGCGCGGCGCCATCGCCGCTCGCCGCGCCCCAGGCCAAGCCGAGCCTGCGCGCGCGGCTGCGTGGGCTCGCCGTCGCGCGGTGGCTGCGCAACGCCGGGCTGCTTGCCGGGCTCGCGCTCGGCCGGTCGCGCTATTCGGTGCGCCACCGTCGCTTCACGGCGCGGGACCCCCGCGCGCCATGAAGATTCTCGCCGCCGTCGTCACCCATAATCGCCGCGTGCTGCTCGCGCGCTGCCTCGATGCGCTCGCGGCGCAGACCCGCGCGCCCGACACGGTGCTGGTGATCGACAATGCCAGCAGCGACGGCACCACGGAGATGCTCGCCGCGCGCCCGGTCGAGGTCATCCGCCAAGACAATCTCGGCTCGGCGGGCGGCTGGGCGCGCGCGATCGAGCAGGCGCTCGCCGGCGATTATGACGCGATCTGGCTGATGGACGACGACGGCTTTCCCGATGCCGCCGCGCTCGGCTTGCTCGAACGCGCGCTGGCGCCCGGCGTCGCCTGTGCCTCGTCGATCGTGGTTCGCGAGGAGGATCCCGAGCGCTTCGTCTTCCCTTTCCCGCTGCTCGACGCCCATGGCGATCCGGTGCTGCTGCGCTGGCCGCGCAAGCTCGCGCGGCGCGATCAGCTCGCGCGCCACGCGCCCGGCGGGACTTATCCTTTCGCGCATCTGTTCAACGGCGCGCTGATCGATCTCGCCACGGTGCGCGCGGTCGGCAATGTGAACCCGGCTTGGTTCATGTTCGGCGACGAGGTCGATTTCTTCTTTCGCTTGCGCGCGCGCGGCGCGGTGATTTCGGTGCTGGCGGCGCTCCACCGCCATCCGGACGTCTCGGCGCGGCCCTATAGCCCGATCAAGGTCTATTATTACGTCAAGAACACGCTGATCCTGAACACGCGGCACATGCGCCAGGCCTGGCTGCGGCATGGACTCGCGATCGGGGTGGTGATCGCGCGGGTGGCGCGGCGCAACGGGTTGGGGCCGGCGCTCTCTTATGTCGCGGGGCGCAACCTGCCGCTGCTGGCGCGCGCGGTGGCGCGGGGGCTGCGCGGCGAGATCGGAAAGGATTTCGATGGCTGAGCCCCGGATCGCCGCGCTCGTCGCCGCCGCCGGGCGTGGTACCCGCGCCGGGCTCGCTTATCCCAAAACGCTTTATCCGGTGGGCGGGGTGCCGATCCTCGTGCGGCTGCTGCGCGGGCTCGCGCCGATCGACCCTTGTCCGACCGTCGTCGCCAGTCCCGACGGCGCGCCGCGCATCGCCCAGGCATTGGCGGCGGCGGGGCGGCCAGCGCATCTCGTGGTGCAGGACGAACCGCGCGGGATGGGCCATGCGGTGCTCTGCTTCGAGCAAAGCCCGGCCTTCGCCGCCGCCGACGAGGTGCTGCTGGTGTGGGGCGACATCCCCTTGCTCCAGCCGGCGACGCTTTCGGAGCTGATCGCCGCGCACCGCCGGGGCGGGCATGATTTCTCCTTCGTCTCGCGGCATGTCGACGCCGCCTATACGGTGGTCGCGCGCGACGGCGACGGCCGCGTGACCGGGCTCGTCGAAACGCGCGAGGCGGGCGCGATCCCCGCGCCGGGCGAGCGCGACATCGGCCTGTTCCTGTTCCGCAAGGCGCCCGTCTTCGCGTTGCTGCGCGAGGAACTCGCCGGCAAATATGGCGCGCGCACCGGCGAACATGGTTTCCTCTACCTCGTCGCGCACCTCGCCGCGCGCGGGCTGAGCGTGGAGGCCTTCGCGATCGGCACCGAGGCCGATCTGGTGAGCTTCAACCAGCTCGCCGATCTCGTGGGCGTCGAACGCTGGCTATGAGGCGCGGGGCAACCGGCGCGGCGGGAACCGGCCCGTCCCTGCCAGCAGAGGCGGCCTATCGCCGTTTCGGAGAGGGTTCGTGATCGCAAAGCTTGGTGAACATTGGCGGCCGCTGGGGGTGCTTTACCGCGCCGCGACGCGCGCGCGGCGGCGGGACTTGCTCGGGCTGCTGCCGCTCACCACCATCGCCGCCTTCGCCGAGCTCGTGTCGCTCGGCGCGCTCGTGCCCTTCATCACCATTCTCGCCACGCCGCAACGGGCGGCGCCGCTGTGGCGGCTCGCCGGGCTCGAGCGAGCGCTGGGCCCGGTCGACCCCAACGGCATCGTCTGGATCGGGGCGGGCGTGTTCGCGGCGCTGCTGGCGTTCTCGGCGGTGTTTCGGTTCCTGGTGATCGCCGCGACCGCCAAATTCGCCGTTCGTCTCGGCACCGATCTCAGCACCGCTTTGCTCACCAAGGTCTTGGCGCAAAGCTACGCTTATCACAGCCAGATCAACTCGGCCGAAATTCTAACCGCCTTCGAGAAGGTCCGATTGATCTGTCAAGGAGTGATCGTTTCGCTTTTGCTCGCCGCATCCTCCTTGATCATGGCGCTGTTCATCGCGGTGGGGCTGTTGATCGTCGATTGGCGGTTGGCGCTCGGCAGCGTTTTTCTGGTGGGGCTCACTTATGTGCTGGTCAGCGTCATCGTCAAAGGCATGCAGAGCCGGAACGGGGTCATCGTCTCGCAGCTCTATCCCCGGCGTTCGCAAGTCGCGCAGGAAGCGCTGGGCGGCATTCGCGACGTGATTCTGGATCATTCCCAAGACGTGTTCATCGCCCGGTTCAGCGCGCTCGACGCGCGCATCGCCGATGCCCAGGCCTCGAATCTGATCATCTCGAGCTCGCCCCGGACCTTCATCGAAAGCTTCGGCATGCTGCTGATCGTCGGCGCCACGCTGATGCTGAGCGCGCGTTCGGGCGGCCTCGCCTCGGCGTTGCCGGCGCTCGGCGCGCTGGCCCTGGGCGCCCAACGGCTGCTGCCGCTGTTCCAGCAGATTTACGCGGGGTGGAGCCAGTTTCGCGGCAATCACGCGCTGTTGGTGGACGTCGTCGCGTTCCTGTCGCTCCCCGATGCCCCCGTGCAAGCGGCCACGCCGCGGCTCGGCTTCGAGCGAGAGATCGCGCTAGAGCGGGTCCGGTTTCGCTATCGGCACGATCAGCCGCTCGTGATCGACGACATTTCGATGACGATCCAAAAGGGGGAGCGGGTGGCGATCATCGGCGCGACGGGCAGCGGCAAGAGCACGCTGATGGACATCGTGCTCGGCCTGTTGACCCCGAGCGACGGGGTGGTGCGCATCGATGGCGCGCGCCTCGACGCCGAGCACGTCCGCGCCTGGCAGCGCGTCGTCGCGCATGTGCCCCAGAATATCTTCTTGAGCGACGGCAGCTTCGCGCAAAACATCGCATTCGGCTTGCCGGAGGGCGAAATCGATATGGCCAAAGTCAGGGACGCCGCCCGGCGCGCGGGGCTGGCCGATGTGATCGCCGATCAGCCTTTGGGCTATGACCAGATCATCGGGGAGCGCGGCGTTCGGCTCTCGGGCGGCCAGCGCCAGCGCATCGGCATCGCGCGCGCGCTCTACAAGGACGCCGCGGTGCTCGTGTTCGACGAGGCGACCAGCGCCCTCGACATGGACACCGAAAGACGGGTGATGAGCAGCATCGAATCGCTCGACGAGAATCTGACGGTCATCTTGATCGCGCACCGGCTTTCGACCGTTCGCCACTGCGACCGCGTTTATCGCCTCGATCGGGGCAAGTTGATCGACGTGGTGAAGGGCAGCGAGGTCGAAGCGGCGGCGGCGGTCGCGCGATCGAACGATTGAGGGCCGCGAAGCGCGCATGATGCAAAACGTCTCGCCTCGTTCGATGGGTTCGAGTCGGTGGCGATGGGCGGCGCCCTTGGCTCGGGGATCGGGTGGGAGGCGAGCATGACTCCTCAAATCTCGGTCATCATCCCGACCCATGATCGGCGCGCCTTGGTGGAGGCGGCGATCCTGAGCGTGCTCGACCAAGGGTTGGCGGACATCGAAATCATCGTGGTCGACGATGGCTCGACCGATGGAACGAGCGATTATTTGCGGGCGCGCGGTCTGCCGATCACGCTGATCACCCAGGCGAACGCCGGGGTGGCGGCGGCGCGCAACGCCGGCCTGCGGGCGGCGCGGGGTGCTTATGTGACGTTCCTCGACTCGGACGATCTCAGCGCCCCCGGCGGTCTGGCCGCGTTCAAAAAAGCCCTGCCGCTCGATCGCCCGACGGACGTCTTGGTGGGGCGATGCGCGACCTTCTCGCCGACCGACCCCGCCCAACTCAGCCGATCGAATATGTATAATTTCGCGCCGATCGCCACCGGCGAGATCGTCGATGCAAGCGTCTTGTTCTCGGGCTTTACATCGGCTTGTCTCTGTCTCTACAGCAAAGCCGCTGCCGAGCGGGTCGGGGGATTTCCGTCGCTCACGATGGGCGAGGATTATGTCTTCAACGCGCGGTTGGCGCTCGCCGGCGCGCGCTTCGTCGCGATCGACGCCGTCGTCGTCCATGTGCGCCTCCACGCCGCGCCGAGGCTTTCGACCGCGCGCGGCGCGGCGGCGGTCGACGGCTATGCGCGGCTGCTGCCCCTGGCCGCGGAACTGCTCGACGCTTGTCCCGCGGTTCTCGAAGGCGAAGCGCTGTGCCGCTGTCGCCGCGCCGCCGGCAGATGGCTGTTCGGCATCGCGCGCTCATGCTATCGGCTGCGCGCGCGCGATCTGGGCGATCGCTATTTGGCGCTCGCTCAGGCGCAAGCCGGTCGCGGCGCGCGCGCGGGATCGCCGCTCGCCCGCGCGGTTTTTTCGGTCCTTCCGCCAAGATATTATGAGGATCTCACCGCGCCGTTGCGATGGATGCTAGGCCTTCGCTAGACGATATCGTGTCATCGCCCGATCATTTCGCCCGACCGGCGATCACGTGGTTCACCGAGAAGATCGCATGGATTTGCTGAAGAGCCTGAAATGGCGCCTCGCCGGACGAAAAAAATTCCCCGCGCTGGTGCGGCGGTTCGGTGGCTGGTTTCTTCTCGATCCCGAAAATTGGGTCGATAAGCACGTTCTGGCCGATGATTTATTTTCGCGAACAGAGCTTGGGATCGCATCACCGTTTTCCCTTTCGCTCTCGGCAGCGAAAAAGGCATCGAGACGATCCATATCGCGCCGAAAAATACCGGCACCTCGCGGTTCGACGTGACGGCGACGGGATTGCCATCCGATATCTTCCAGGAAACGCAATCGATCACCGTCGAACGTTTCGACGATGTGGCGCCATTTCACAAAATTGTCGATGCGCGCGCGTTCATCAAAATCGACGTCGAGGGGCATACGGTGGACGTGATTGCCGGCATGAACCGCTTCCTGAGATCGAATATCTGCCGGTTGCAGATTGAATTGTTCGATCGCGAAAGAGATGGGGTCATCGCTTCGCTGCGGGCGCTCGGCTATGAGATCGCCGAGGTGATTGGCGACGACCATTATTTCGTCAAACGAGCGACGGCGCGTTGATATCGGGCGCGGGAACCAGGGGGGTTCATCCCTACCCCGTGCGGCGCCAGGCCTGGTACATCAGCACGCTCCACAAGGGTTGCGTCGCTTCCTCGCGCCCGGCGAGATGCGCTGCCCAGCGCGCGCGGATCGCCTGGGGCGCGAACAAGGGCTCGGCGGCGAGCGCTTGGGGGGCGAGCAAATCCTCGGCCCAATCGCGCAGCGGCCCGCGCAGCCAATCGCCGAGCGGCACCGCGAAGCCCGCCTTGGGCCGATCGACCAGCGCGCGGGGGACATAAGTGTAAAGCAAGGTCTTGAGGATCGCCTTGCCGCCCCCGCCCGCGAAGTTAAGCGCGGGGGCGATGCGCGCGGCGACGGCGGCGACCCCGGGATCGAGAAAGGGGACGCGGGTTTCGAGGCCCACCGCCATCGCCGCGCGATCGACCTTGCAGAGAATGTCGTCGGGCAAATAGGTCGTTGCGTCGACATGCATCATCGCGCGTTCGAGCGGCAGCCCGGCGAGGCGCGGATCGGCGCCGAGCGGCGCGGGGCGGGGCGTGTCGAGCACCAGCGGCGCGCCCTGGTCCGCCCAATCGTCGAGGAAGCGGTCGAGCAGCGCGTCGAAGCTCGGCGCCCCCGCCATGATCCGCAGGCCGCGCCGGGCGTTGGCGCCGAATTGGCGCGATTGGCGCCGGCCGCTCGCGCGCGCCGCCATATCCCATAGGCCCGGGGGCAGCATCGCCGCCGCGCCGAGCAGCGCCGCGCGCGCGGGCGCGGGCAGGCGACGCATCCGTCGCCACAGCCGGGGGATTTGCTGATGACGGTTATAGCCGCCGAACAATTCGTCGCCGCCATCGCCCGACAGCGCGACGCTGACCTCGCCGCGCGCCAGTTTCGCGACGAGATGCGTCGGCAGTTGCGAGCTATCGGCGAAGGGTTCGTCGTAAAAGCGCGGCAGCGCGGGGACGATCGCGAGCGCGTCGCTCGGGCGGACATAGAGCTCGCGATGCTCGGTGCCGAGCGCCGCCGCCACTTTCTTGGCGTGAACCGCCTCGTCGAAGTCGCTTTCGGCGAAACCGATGGTGAAGGTCTTGACCGGCCGCGCGCGCGCGCGCTGGGCGAGCGCGGTGACGAGCGAACTGTCGATTCCGCCCGAAAGAAAGGTGCCGACCGGGACATCGGCCACGAGTTGCCGCGCGACGGCGGCGCCGAGCGCTTGGTCGAGCGCCGCGAGCGCCTCGGCCTCGTCGACGATCGGGTCCGCCGCGCCCGCCAACAGCTGCGCGCCATGATCGAACCAACGTTCGAGCGTGACGCCGCCGATCGTCTCGCCCGTCGCGGGCGGCGCCGCGAGCGGCTGGGCGGCGGCGGCGAGCGGCATGCGCAGGATCGTCCCCGGCGGCAATTTGTAGACGCGCGTGAAGATCGAGAGTGGCGCGGGCACATAAGCGCGCGCCATCAGCGCGGCGAGCGCGCGCGGCTCGATCGGATTGTCGAAGCCCGGCAGCGTCCGCAGCGGCGCAAGCGTCGAGGCGAAGGCGAACCCCGCCGCCGTCCAGCCATAATAAAGCGGCTTCTCACCGAAGCGATCGCGCGCGAGCGACAGCGCGCGCGCCTCGCCATCCCATAGCGCGAGCGCGAACATGCCCGCCGCGCGCTCGAGCGTCGCGGCGAGGCCCCAGGCGCGGATGGCGGCGAGCAGCACTTCGGTATCCGAATGGCCGCGCCAGCCGGGCGCGCCGCCCTCCGCCTCGAGCCGCGCGCGCAGCTCGGCGAAATTATAGATTTCGCCATTGTAGACGATGGTGAAGCGTCCGCACGCCGAGTGCATCGGCTGATGGCCCGCCGGCGACAGATCGATGATCGCAAGCCGGCGGTGCCCCAGGCCGATCGCGCCATCCGGGGCGATCCACACGCCGCCATGATCGGGGCCGCGCGGGGTGAGCGGCGCGATCATCGCGGCGATGCGTTCCCGCGTCACCGGTGCGGCGCGCCCGATCAATCCCGCGATGCCGCACATGCTGCCCCCCGTCCGACGCCCGCGGCCCGCGGGCGCGCCCGGCGGTGCGCTAGGGTCTAGATCTATAACTGGCAATGCCCTGGATTGCGCTGGGAAGGCCG
>LWDI01000099.1 GCA_002083475.1 Proteobacteria bacterium SG_bin5 | reverse complement strand
GGGCGAGCGTGTGGGTGGTCGGCGCCGACGCGCGCGTCCGCCGCCGCCCGGTCCGCGTGATCGCCCTCGCCGAGGAAAGCGCCGCGCTCGCCCCCGGCGCGCTGCGCCCCGGCGAGCGCGTGGTCGCGCTCGGCGCGCAATTGCTGCGCGAGGGGCAAAAGGTGCGGCTGACGGCGGGGGCGAAGTGATGGGCGTGAACAATAGAGCCATTTTCCAACCACACCCCGTCACCCCGGCCTCGAGCCGGGGTCCCGCTGCCTCGGCGCGCGGAGAAGACGAGCGGGACCCCGGCTCGGGGGCCGGGGTGACGGTGACTTTGGCAACAGTGCTCGACGATCCCGAAAATCCTTCGATGCCCCGCTCCCCCCTTTGCTCGGGACTGATCCCATGATCCCCAATCTCTCGCGCCTCGCGGTGAAGGAACAATCGGTCACCTTGTTCCTGTTGATCGCGGTCGTCCTCGCTGGGCTGTTCGCTTTCCTGCGACTCGGCCGCGCCGAGGACCCGAGCTTCACCGTCAAGACGATGACGGTCACCGCCTTCTGGCCCGGCGCGACCGCGCGCGAGATGCAGGATCAAGTCGCCGATCGGCTCGAAAAGCGCCTCCAGGAACTGCGCTATTACGACCGGGTCGAAACCCAGGCGCGCCCCGGCCAGATCAACATGACCGTGTCGTTCCGCGACATCACACCGCCCACGGCGGTGCCCGACGAATTCTATCAGGTTCGCAAGAAGCTGAGCGATGAAGCCGCCAATTTGCCGCGCGGCGTGATCGGCCCGTTCTTCAACGACGAATATTCGGACGTTTATTTCGCGCTCTTCGCGCTCCAGGCGCCGGGGCTGCCGCCGCGCCAGCTGGTCGAGCAGGCCGAGGTCTTGCGCGAGCGGTTGCTGAAAGTGGCCGGCGTCAAGAAGGTCAACATCATCGGCGAGCAGAAGCAGCGCATCTTCATCGAACTCCCCTCGCGCCGGCTCGCGACGCTCGGGCTCGGCGCCGATGCGATCCTGAACGCGGTCACCCAGCAGAACGCGCTCCAGCAGAGCGGCGAGGTGCAGACGGGCGCGCAAAGCGTGCAATTGCGCCTGACCGGCCAATTCGACGATCTCGACGCGATCCGCGCAACGCCGATCGCCGCGCAGGGCCGCGCTTTCCGCCTGGGCGACATCGCGACCGTCAAGCGCGGCTATGAGGATCCGCCGACCTATCTCGTCCGCCACCAGGGCGCGCCCGCGCTGATGCTCGGCGTCATCATGCGCGAGCGCTACAACGGCACCAAGCTGGGCGACGCGCTGGAGGACGAGCTCGGCCGGCTGCGCGCCGAACTGCCGCTCGGGCTCACCCTCACCCAAGTCTCGGACCAAGCGCGCAACATCGCCGAGGCTTATGACGAGTTCATGCTCAAATTCGCGGTTGCGCTCGGCGTGGTGATGGTGGTGAGCCTGATCGCGCTGGGTTTCCGCGTCGGGCTGGTGGTCGCCGCCGCCGTGCCGGTGACGCTCGCCTGCGTGTTCGTCATCATGCTGGCCACGGGGCGCGATTTCGATCGCATCACCTTGGGCGCGCTGATTCTGTCGCTCGGGCTTTTGGTCGACGACGCGATCATCGCGATCGAGATGATGGTCGTGAAAATGGAGGAAGGCCTCGGCCGGATCGAGGCCGCGACCTATGCCTGGGGCGCGACCGCGGCGCCGATGCTCGCGGGCACGTTGGTGACGGTGATCGGCTTCGTGCCCGTCGGCTTCGCGCAATCGAGCGCGGGCGAATATGCGGGCAATATCTTCTGGATCGTGGGCTTCGCGCTGATCGTCTCATGGCTCGTCGCGGTTTATTTCACGCCTTATCTGGGCGTGAAGATGCTGCCCGAAATCGCGCCGGTCGCCGGCGGGCACGACGCGATCTACGCGACCCCGCGCTACCAGCGGCTGCGGCGCTGGGTCGCGCGCTGCGTCGAGGATCGCGCCCGGGTGGCGCTGGCGACGCTCGCCGCCTTCCTGCTCGCCGGGGTCGGCATGGCGGTCGCGGTGCCCAAGCAATTCTTCCCCTCCTCGGATCGGCCCGAGCTGCTGGTCGAGGTCGCGATGCCCAAGGGGACGAGCATCGAGGTCACCCGCGCGCACGTGATCGCGATCGAGCGCGAGCTGCGCGCGCGGCCCGAGGCGCGCTTCGTCGATAGCTATGTGGGCGCGGGCGCGCCGCGCTTCTTCCTGGCGCTCAACCCCGAACTCCCCGACCCCAGCTTCGCCAAGATCATCGTCCAGACGCCGGACGCCGAGGCGCGCCACCGGCTCCAGGCCTATGTGCAGCAGCGCGCGGCCGCGGGCGCCTATCCGGCGGCGCGGGTGCGCGCGCTGGGGCTGTTGTTCGGCCCGCCGGTGCCGTTTCCGGTGAGCTACCGCGTCTCGGGCGCCGATCCGCTGCGGCTTCGCGCGCTCGCCGAGCAAGTGGCGGAGGTGATGCGCGCCAATCCGGACGTGCGCGACGTCAATTTCGACTGGGGCGAGCGCGCGCCGGTGCTGCGGCTGGTGTTCGATCAGGAGCGCTTGCGCCAATTAGGGCTCGATCCCGCCGCCGTCGGGCGCCAACTGGGCGGGCTCGTCTCGGGCGCGACGGTCGCGCAGGCGCGCACCGGGGACCGAACGGCCGACATCGTCGTGCGCTTACCGCGCGACGAGCGCCGCGCGCCGCAGGCCTTGGGCGACGTCGTGATCGGCGGCCCCGGCGGCGCGGTGCCGATTGCGTCGATCGCGCGGATCGTCCCCGCGTTCGAGGACCCGATCCTCGTGCGCCGCGACCGCGTGCCGACGCTCACCGTGCGCGCCGATGTGCGCGCGGGCGTTCAGCCGCCCGACGTCAGCACCGCGCTCGACCGCGCGCTCGCGCCGCTGCGCGCGCGCCTCGCGCCGGGCGAGGCGATCACCACCGGCGGCGCGATCGAGGAATCGGGCAAGGCCAATGCCGCACTCGCGCCGATCTTCCCGATCATGGTCGGGCTGATGCTGCTCGTGATCATGCTCCAGACGCGCTCGTTCCGGATGACCTTCTTGGTGTTCGCGACCGCGCCCTTGGGGCTGATCGGCGCGGTGCCGGCCTTGTTGCTCACCGGCAATCCCTTCGGCTTCAACGCCATCCTGGGGCTGATCGGGCTCGCGGGCATTTTGATGCGCAACACGCTGATCCTGGTCGATCAGATCGATATCGAGGTGGCGCGCGGCCTCGCCCAGCGCGACGCGGTGATCGAGGCGACGGTGCGCCGCGCGCGGCCGGTGATCCTGACCGCGCTCGCCGCCGTGCTCGCGTTCCTGCCGCTCACTTTCTCGAGCTTCTGGGGGCCGCTCGCGGTGGTGTTGATCGGCGGCACGTTGATGGGGACCGCGCTCACCCTGTTCTTTCTGCCCGCGCTCTACGCGCTGTGGCAGCGACTGCCGCGCGCGCGTGGCGCCGGCCCCGCGCCGTCGCTCGCCCCGGCTTGAGCTTGAATCTGTCCTATTGAAATGGAAACACCGTTCGCCCCGAGCCCCCGGGTCTTGGCTTTGCCAAGCCCGAGGACAGGCTTCGGCTTCGCCGAAGTCGAGGGGCGTGGTCGAGGCGCAGCGCCGGGCATCACGCCGCTCGACTTCGGCCCGTAGGGCCGAAGCTTGTCCTCGCATATTGGCTGGCTTGCCAGCCAGCCGAAGGGCTCGGGGCGAACGGGATCAATCTCAGTCGAACCGACTTTAGCCGCTCAATCCGCTGGGTCGGCGGCGCCCGCGAAATGCGCCAAAATGTCCGCGCGGATCGCGTTCCAATCGCCGATCCGCCAGCGGCTGGGCACTTCGATGCCGACGATCGGATCATGTTCGGGCGTGATCCGGCGCAGCGGCAGCAATTGCTTGGTCAGGATGCAGAAAAACGGGCAGACCGAAGGCGCCATCGGGTTTTCCTCGGGCTCGTCGAGCACCACCGCCAGCCGCTCGCTCTGCAGCCGGACCATCGAGCCGACCGGGAAAATGCCGATCATGCCGGTGAAAGCGCGCAGCACCTCGGGATCGAAATGCTGCGGGCGCTCGGCCATATATTCGATCGCTTCGGCCGGCGACCAGCACGCCTTATAGGGCCGGGGCGAGGTGACCGCGTCGTACACGTCGCAAATCGCCGCCATCCGCGCCGCCAGCGACACCTTGGCGCCCGAATGGCGATCGGGATAGCCCGAGCCGTCGAGCCGTTCGTGATGATGCAGGCACACGTCGAGCACCACCGCCGGCAGCACCTGTTCGCTGCTGGTGAGAATATCGTGCCCCAACTGCGGGTGCTGCTGCATCACGCTATGCTCGTCGGGGGTGAGCGGCCCGGTCTTGTCGAGCAGCGACAGCGGCAGGCGCGACTTGCCGACGTCGTGCAACAGCCCGGCGAGGCCGATGTCGTGATGCTGATCGGTCGGCAACCGCAGCCGGCGGGCGAGCTCGATCATCAGCCCGCACACCGCGACCGAATGGAGATAAGTATATTCGTGGCGATCCTTGATCCGCGTCACGCTCATGATCGCGGCGGGATGGCGCTCGACCGAGGCGGTGATCGCACTCACCAGCGGCCAGAGCGCCTCGACGTTCAGATTATGCCCGAAGCGCACATCGTCGAAGGCCGAGACGATCCGCGTCTTGGCGGCGGCGACGATGTCGCGCGCGCGTTTGCGTTCTTGTGCCAGGTTCGCGCGCCGGGCCTGAAGATGGAGTTGCGGCCGGGGCGGCGCCGCCGGCACGGGCCGCGACGGCGCCGCGCGCTTCGCCTCGCCGGGCCCGCGCCAATCGCCCATGAACAAGCCGCTGCCCGAATCGGCGAAGCGATTCCGTGCGTCCATTTGCCGTCCCTTTTACCCTGTGCCTTGCGGCCCTTCTGCCGCGCGAAACTTAACATTGGGTAGTGACGAAGCGGCAACGACCGCGCCGATCCTGCTCGAAACAGAGACGATTGCGCCAGACGCAATCGTCATGCCGCATAACAATATTGCAGCGCCGCGCAACATTCCCATTTGAAGCGGACCGGAACACCCCGGTAACGATGGAGGCCGCGATGCGGATTTTGGACGCGCTCGCAAGCCCCTTGATCGGGCTTGGCGCTTTGCTGCTGGTGGTCGAGGTCGTTCGTCTCTAACGAACGGCCGCGGCCGCGCCGCCCCTGGGCTTTCGCCCGATAGGGGCGGCGACAGCGCGGCGGCCCCGTAGAATTTCGGTCCGCTCGCGCGCCCGCTCAACCGCCGAGCGCGGTCTTCACTTTTTGGAAGAAACCGGTCGTTTGCGGGCATTCATGCCCCGTTTCGGTCGCGCGGAACGCCTCGAGCAATTCGCGCTGCTTGGGGCTGAGCTTGGTCGGCGTCTCGACCTCGATCCGCACCACCAAATCGCCGCGCCCGCGCCCCTGGAGCACGGGCATCCCCGCCCCGCGCAAGCGCAGCTCGCGCCCCGATTGGGTGCCGGCGGCGACGCGCAGCTCGTGCTTCTCGCCATCGAGCCCGGGGAGCACGATCGTGCCGCCCAACGCCGCCGTGGTGAAGCTGATCGGCGCGCGCGCGAACAGGCTCGTCCCCTCGCGCTCGAAGATCGGATGGCGCGCGACATGGAGAAAAATATAGAGGTCGCCCGGCGGCGCGCCGCGCAACCCCGCCTCGCCCTCGCCGCTCAGCCGCACGCGCGTGCCCTCGTCGACTCCGGGGGGGATGTTGACGGTCAAGGTCTTGGTCTTGTCGACGCGCCCCTCGCCGCGACAGCTCGGGCAAGGATCGGCGATCACTTGCCCCGCGCCATGGCAGCTGGGGCAGGTCCGCTCGACGACGAAAAAGCCTTGTTGCGCGCGCACCTTGCCCATGCCGCCGCAGGTGCCGCACGCGCGCGCGCTGGTGCCCGCCCGCGCGCCCGAGCCACGACACACGCCGCACGTCGCCGCGACGTCGATCGTGATTTCGCTCGATCGGCCGTGGAACGCGTCTTCGAGCGTGATTTCCATGTCGTAGCGCAGATCGGCGCCGCGCTGGGGCGAAGGCCGGCCGCGCGCGCCGCCGCCCATGAATTCGCCGAAGATATTCTCGAAAATATCGCTGAACGCGCCGAAATCGCCCGCCCCAGGCCCGGCGTGACCGCCGCGAAAAGCGGCATGGCCGAAGCGATCATAGGCGGCGCGCTTTTGCGGGTCCTTCAGACAATCATAGGCTTCGTTGATCGCCTTGAAGCGCGCCTCGGCTTCCTTGTCGCCCGGGTTGCGATCGGGGTGCCAGCGCATCGCGAGCTTGCGATAGGCGCTTTTGATCGTGCCCTCGTCCGCGCCGCGTTCGCATTCGAGCAGTTCGTAATAATCGACTTCGGTGGTCATCTCGATACCCCGCAGGCTCCACCGTGACGAACCGAACCGGCAAGCGGTGGGGTGACCGTCGCGCGACGATCACCCCGCTCGCCAAGCCGACCCAAGCACGACGGTGGCCCGGCCGCGCGCTTACGCCTTGCCCTCATCGACTTCCGAGAATTCGGCGTCGACCACGTCCTCGGCGGGCGCCTCGTTCGCGGCGGCGGCCCCCGGGCTCGCCTGCGCCTGCTGCTCCTTCTCGTAGATCGCCTGGCCGAGCTTCATCGCCGCCTGCTGCAGCGCGCCCGATTTGTCGCGCATCGCCTGCGGGTCGCCGCTCTCGATCGCCTTCTTGGTGTCGGCGATCGCGGCTTCGATCTCGCTCTTCAGGCTCGCGTCGACCTTGTCGCCATGTTCGACCAGCTGACGCTCGATCTGGTGGACCAGGCTGTCGGCGGTGTTCTTGGCCTCGGCCGCCTCGCGCCGCTTCTTGTCTTCCTCGGCGAAGCGTTCGGCGTCCTTGACCATCTGCTCGATGTCATTGTCCGACAGCCCGCCCGAGGCCTGGATCCGGATCTGCTGTTCCTTGCCGGTGCCCTTGTCCTTGGCCGAGACGTTGACGATGCCGTTCGCGTCGATGTCGAACGTCACCTCGATCTGCGGCACGCCGCGCGGCGCGGGCGGGATGCCGACCAGATCGAACTGGCCAAGCAGCTTGTTGTCGGCGGCCATTTCGCGCTCGCCCTGGAAGACGCGGATCGTCACCGCCTGCTGATTGTCATCGGCGGTCGAATAGATTTGCGACTTCTTCGTCGGGATCGTCGTGTTGCGATCGATCATGCGCGTGAACACGCCGCCCAGAGTCTCGATGCCGAGCGACAGCGGCGTCACGTCGAGCAGGAGCACGTCCTTCACGTCGCCCTGCAGCACGCCCGCCTGGATCGCGGCGCCCATCGCGACGACTTCATCGGGGTTGACGCCCGAATGCGGCTCCTTGCCGAAAAAGTCCTTCACCACTTGGCGGACCTTGGGCATCCGCGTCATGCCGCCGACCAGCACCACCTCGTCGACCTGGCTCGCCTTCACGCCGGCGTCGGCGAGCGCCTTGCGGCACGGCTCGAGCGTGCGCTGGATGAGATCGTCGACCAACCGCTCGAGATCGGCGCGGCTGATGTTCTTCACCAGATGTTTGGGGCCGTTCTGATCGGCGGTGATGAAGGGCAGGTTCACCTCGGTGGTCTGCGCCGAGGACAATTCGATCTTCGCCTTTTCGGCGGCTTCCTTCAGCCGCTGCAGCGCGAGCTTGTCCTTGGTGAGGTCGATCCCTTCGGCCTTTTTGAAATCTTCCGCCAGGAAGTTCAGCAGCTTGTTGTCGAAATCCTCGCCGCCCAGGAAGGTGTCGCCATTGGTCGCCTTCACTTCGAAGACGCCGTCGCCGATTTCCAGGATCGAAATGTCGAACGTGCCGCCGCCCAGGTCATAGACCGCGATCGTCTTGCCGTCCTGCTTTTCGAGGCCATAGGCCAGCGCCGCCGCAGTCGGTTCGTTGATGATGCGCAGCACTTCGAGACCCGCGATCTGGCCGGCATCCTTGGTCGCCTGGCGCTGCGCGTCGTTGAAATAAGCCGGCACCGTGATCACCGCCTGGGTGACCGGCTCGCCGAGGTAATTCTCGGCGGTTTCCTTCATCTTCTGGAGCGTGAAGGCGCTGATCTGCGAGGGGCTGTAATCCTTGCCGCCCGCCTCGACCCAAGCGTCGCCGTTCGAGCCGCGCACGATCTTGTACGGCACCAGCTCGGTGTCGCGCTTGGTCACCGGATCGTCATAGCGGCGGCCGATCAGCCGCTTCACCGCGAAAATCGTATTGTCGGGATTGGTCACCGCCTGGCGCTTGGCCGGCTGGCCGATCAGCCGCTCGCCATCCTTGGCGAAAGCGACGATCGACGGCGTGGTGCGCGCGCCTTCCACATTTTCGATCACCTTGGGCTTCCCGCCCTCCATCACCGCGACGCACGAATTGGTGGTGCCCAGGTCGATACCGATTACTTTACCCATGGTCCTCTATCGGCCCCCATCCAGTAACTGAAACTTTAGCCCAGATGCGCGCCGCGCGCCGAGACGCGGCACAGCAACGGCCTAGGATATAGGCCCGCTTTGGCTTGCCGCAAGATTGCTTGCTTTCTACAAATATGCGGCACGGTTTCGATTGGAGAATGGCTCGATGATACGCCCGCTTTCCCGCCTGGCGCCGCTCGGCGCGGTCGCGCTCCTCGCCCCGCTCGCCGGGTGCGGGCAGCCGGCGCAATTGAGCGTCGATCACGCCTATGTCCGGCTCGCTGCGGTGAAGGGCAATCCGAGCGCTGCTTATTTCACGATCCATGGCGGCCCGGGCGCGACGCGGTTGCTGAGCGTCACCTCGCCGCTCGTCGTCAAGAGCGAGCTCCACGCTTCGATGAAGCATGACGGCGCGATGACGATGACGCCCGAGGCTGCGGTCGACGTGCCCGCAAAGGCCGATCTCGTCTTCGCCCCCGGCGGGCGCCACGCGATGCTTTATGACGTGAACGAGGCGGTAAAGCCCGGCGGCGCGATCCCGCTCGTCTTCACCTTCGCCGACAACAGCCGGATCGAGGTCAGCGCGCCGGTGATCGCCGCCGGCGCGCCCGCGCCCAAGGAGTGACGCGGCGCGCGCGGCGCGCTAATGCCTGGCCGAGGGGGGCCCATGCCGCAGATCATCGACCGTTTTCGCTCGTCCACCGCCGGCTGGCTGCGCGGCTCGCTCGCGGGCTGGGGGACGGTCGCGCTGATCGTGATCGGGCTGATCGGCTCCTTCTGGGCGCTCGCGCAGCGCCCGGTCGGCGCCTGGGCGTGGGTGTTCCCGCTGGCGTTGCTCGCGGGCGCGGCGATTTTGGCGGCGAAATGGATCGGCAATCTCGCGACCAGCTATGAACTCACCAATGATCGGCTGATCCTCCATCGCGGCGTGCTGCTGAAGTCGATCGACGAGATCGAGCTTTACCGCATCAAGGACATTCGCTTGAATTTCAGCATCATCAACCAGCTCGCCGGGCTCGGCACGATCAGCATCACCTCGTCCGACGAAACGACCCGTGCCGCGCCCTTGGTGCTGCGCGACATTCACCGCGCGCGCGCCCGGCGCGAGCAGATGCGCGAGCTGATCGAGGCGGCGCGGCGGCGGCGCGGGGTGCGCGAGCTCGATATGGTGCACGAAGATTTGGGCGAGCCCAACTGATCGGCGAGGCCGTTACCCCGGCATGACGCGGCGCCCCCTCACCCCCGGCGAAATCGCGCTCGCGCGCACCATGTTCGGCGAGGCGATCGATTATGCGCGGGTGCGGCTGATCCGGCGCCGCTGGGCGTTCTTCCAGCCGAAGAACACGGTGATGGCGCCGTTGGGGCATATTCATTTCCACCCCCAGGGCCCCTGGTGGCGCGAGGATTTCGCCGCCGCCGACCGCGCGGCGCAAGGCCTGTTCATCCACGAAATGACGCATGTGTGGCAGCATCAGGCGGGGCGTCGCTTGCCGATCGAGCGGCACCCCTTTTGCCGCTATGGCTATCGGCTCGAACCCGGCAAGCCCTTCGCGCGCTACGGCATCGAGCAGCAGGCCGAAATCGTTCGCCACGCCTTCTTGCTGCGCGGCGATGGCGCGGACGCGCGCGCGCTCGCCGCGATCCTGCCCTTCACCCCGGCCCAAAATCGGGCATGAGCCGCGCGCCCTTCGCCCCGGCGCTGCTCGTGCTGCTGAGCTTCGTCGTGCTGGCGCTCGGCATCGCTTATTTCTATCCCTTCCCCAGCCTGTTCGACGAATTGCAGCATTATTCGGCGGTGCGCGCGCAGTTCGAGCATCCCGATCTCGCCGCCGATCCGCGCGATTATGGCGTCGTCCGGCCCGACGCGGTCCGCAGCTGGTCAGGGCAGCGCAATTACATCAACCACCCGGCGCTTTATTATCTGCTGCTCGCGCCCTTGCTCGCGCTCACCGACAGCCCCTTCGTCCTGCGGCTCGCCAATGTCGCGCTGGCGAGCCTCGCGCTCGTGCTGATGCTGTGGGCGGGATGGCGCCGGCTGCCGAGCGACCGCGTGCGGCTGGCCTTCGCGGTGATCGCGGCGAGCTTCCCCAAGGCGGTGTTGCTCGCGGGCATGATCAACAATGACAATCTGGCGGCGCTCGCCGGCGCGATCGTGTTCGCGGGGCTGGTTGCCGCGCGGCGGGGGGCGTGGCTCGTCGCCCTGGGGCTGGCGCTCGCGGGCTGGAGCAAGCTCACCGCGCTCGTCGCGCTCGGCGCGGTGGTGGCGGCGTTCGTGCTGCTCGGCCCCCGGCGCGCGTGGACGCGCCCGGCGAGCGCGCTGATCGCGGCGGGGGGCGCGCTCGGCGCCTTGGCCTATGCGCTGATGTGGTGGCGCACCGGCGCGCTGGTGCCGGTGAACGCGGCGGTCTTCACCACCCCGGTCGAGGCGCGGCTGGTGCTGACCCCGCTCGGCTTCGCCGGCCGCTTCCTTTCCGATTTCGCGCTCAAATGGCCCGCCGCCGAGGGCAGCCTGCCGGTGCTGGCCGTCGGCGCGTTGCTGCTCGCCCAGCTCGCGCTCGCGGGGGTGGGCGCGCGGATCGCGCCCGGTGAGCGGCGGCTGATCCTGGCGTTTCTCGCGGGCACGGCGGTGTTGTTCGCGACCCATTTAGCTTTCGGCTGGCGCGCGTATCTGACGATGGGCGATCTGACGATCGCACAGACCCGCTATTATGCGGTGCTCTGGCCGGGGCTGGCGCTCGGCGGCGCGCTCGCGCTCACCGCGCCGCGCGTGCCGCGCTGGGCGACCGTGGTGGGACTCGGCGCCTATCTGCTGCCGAGCGTGCCGGGCGGACTGATGCTGGCGCTGCTGGGGGTTTAGAGCGCCGCCAGATCGATATCGCCGTGCCGGTCGAGCATGCGCGAGCGATCGGGCATCGGATATTTGAGCCCCGTCGCGCAGTTGAACAGCACCACGCGCTCGTCGCGGCGCACCAGCTGGCGCTCCACCGCCTGATGATAAGCCGCGAGCGTCGCCCCGCCTTCGGGGCACAGCAGCAGCCCGTCCTCGCGCGCGCACGCCTCGACCGCCGCCTCGATCGCCGCATCGTCGACCGCCATCGCGATCCCGCCCGACTCGCGCACCGCGCGCAGGATGAGGAAATCGCCCACCGCGCGCGGCACGCGGATGCCGCTGGCGATGGTGTGGGCATTTTCCCAGCGCTCGGCATGTTCGACACCCGCGTCGAACGCCTTGACGATCGGCGCGCAGCCGCTCGCCTGCACCGCGAACATCTTGGGGCGCTTGGGCCCGATCCACCCCAGCGCTTCGAGCTCGGCGAAGGCCTTCCACATGCCGATCAGCCCGGTGCCGCCGCCCGTCGGATAGAAGATCGCGTCGGGCAGCTCCCAGCCGAATTGCGCGGCGAGTTCGAGCCCCATCGTCTTCTTGCCCTCGATCCGATAGGGTTCCTTGAGCGTCGAGACGTCGTACCAGCGGCCTTCGGCGGCGCCCTTGGCGACGATCGCGCCGCAATCGTCGATGAGGCCGTTGACGCGGTAGACGCGCGCGCCCTGGAGCGCGATTTCGCGCACGTTGATCTCGGGCGTGTCATCGGGGCAGAGCACGATCGTCTCGATCCCTGCGCGGCTGGCATAGGCCGCGAGCGCGGCGCCGGCATTGCCGTTGGTGGGAATGGCGATGCGGGTGACGCCCAAGGCCTTCGCCATGCTCACCGCCATCACCAGCCCGCGCGCCTTGAACGATCCGGTCGGGAGCCGGCCTTCGTCCTTCACCAGCACGGTCGGCCCCGCCGACTGGGGCACGGGGACGAGCGGCGTCTCGATCTCGCCCAGGCTGACGATGTTCGCCGCGTCGCGCACCGGCAGCAGCTCGCGCCAGCGCCACAGATCGGTGGGGCGCGCTTCGAGCAACGCGCGCGGGAGCGTGGCTTTGAGCGCGTCGAGATCATAGCGCACGATCACCGGCCGCCCGACACTGGAGAGCCCGCGCGGCTGGTCCGCCGGATACTGCTCGCCCGTCATCGAACATTCGAGATGGGTGACGAAGGAGAGGCGATCGGCGGTGAGGTTGGGGTTCATCGTCATTCAGCGCTTGGCGGGCCGGTCAGCCAACTTATCGAGCTTCTCTTCGATCCGTTGCAGCCGCTTCGATTGATCGTCGAGCTTCACCGAAACTTCGCCGACCTCGCGGTTGAGCGCCGACAGCTGCTCACCATTCTTGTCCAGCCGTGCCGTCGTACCGCTGCTGAGCGTGATCGACACGCCGACGACCGCGATCGTCACGGTGATCAGCGCCCCCACCAGCCAGAGAAAGGCGGTGTAGAGAAAATCGACGCGCGGCTTCAGAGCGTCCTCGGGCATGGGCGCAGCATTGCCACGATCGCCTGCTGGCGGCAAGGCAGGTGGCGCTGGTGGGACGCCCAGCACTTCGCTCCAGCGCACCAATCAGACGCTCGATCGCGGCCGGGTCAGCCTGCACGTGGTTCGCCCCCTGCCCAAGCTCTCGCGTCTTCCATGTGACGTTTCACCAGCTCGATGTTCGACTCGAGTTCTTGCAGCTCTGTAAAAGATCCGTAGGAATCACCGTTCATCGCCCGAAGTTGTGCCACAGCAAGCTTGCGGATCATTATCGTCAGTTCAGTAATGGCTATATCGAGATTGCCAAAGGCAAGAGCCAAATCCGGCTGCCCACCTAGCTTGCCGTCACTCACACTTACCTCCTACCCCGCCTTCGCCACCGCGACCATCGCCGGGCGGAGCAGCCGGTCCTTGATCTTATAGCCCGGCTGCAATTCCTGCACGATCGTGCCGGGTTCGGCGTCGCTCGGCAGTTCGAGCATCGGCTGGTGGAGATTGGGGTCGAGCTTTTCGCCCAGCGCCGAAAGCTTCACGATCCCCTCGCGCTCGAACACCGCGCCCAGCTCGCGCGCGGTGCCTTCGATGCCGGCGACCAGGCCCTTCAGCTTCTCGTCCTCGCGCAACTCGGCCGGAATCGCCGCCAGCGCGCGCTCGAAATTATCGGCGACCGAGAGCAGATCGCGCGCGAAGCTCGTCACCGAATAAGCGCGCGCGTCGGCGATTTCCTTCTCCAGCCGGCGGCGCACGTTCTGAGTATCGGCGGCGGCATAGAGCAATTGCTGCTTGGCATCGGCGAGCTGCGCTTCGAGCTCGGCGATGCGCGCGGCGCCCTCGTCGAGGGCGGCGCCGTTGCCGTCGGCGGCCTCGCCGACGAAGTCCTGATTTTCCGTCTCGCTCATAACGTCCCTATGGCATCAAGCGGGCAAGTGCCCCGGCGGTGAAATCCACCATTGGCACAATGCGCGCATAGTTCAACCTCGTGGGGCCGATCACCCCCACCACCCCTACGACCCGCCCGTCGAGCCCATGAAACGGTCGGGCGATCACCGCCGATCCCGAAAGCGCGAAGAGATTATTTTCAGCGCCGATGAAGATGCGCGTCGCATTCGCCTCGCGCGCGCGGTCGAGCAGGCCCGCGACTTCCTGCTTGCCGTCGAGATCGTCGAGCAGATCGCGCACCCGGTCCAAATCGGCCGCCGCGGCGGCGTCGATCAGCCGCGCCTGGCCGCGCACGATGAGCACGGGGCGACGCTCGCCGTCCTCGCTCCAAACCGCGAGACCGCGCTCGATCAGCGCGCGCGCGGCGCCGTCGAGCGCTTGGCGTTCGGCGGCGATCTCGCGCTCGAGCCGCGCGCGCGCCTCGGCGAGGGTCAGCCCGCTGAACATCGCGCTCACGTAATTGGCGGCCTCGGCGAGCGCGCTCGCGCTGGTGCCCTCGGGGAGCGCCACGACGCGATTCTCGACCGTGCCGTCCTCCGCCACCAGCACCGCGAGCGCCTGATCGCGCGAGAGCGGCACGAACGCGATCTGGCGCAGCCGCACCTCGCGCTTGGGGACGAAGACCAGCCCGGCGCACGCCGACAGCCCGGAAAGCGCGGCGGTGGTCGCGGCGAGCGCTTCCTCGATCGGGCCGGGCTGGACGACCTGCGATTCGATCGCGGCGCGCTCCTCGGCGCTCGGCTCCATCGCCTGCATCATCCCATCGACGAACAGCCGCAAGCCCGTGTCGGTCGGCATCCGCCCCGCGCTGGTGTGCGGCGCGGCGAGCAGGCCGAGTTCCTCCAGATCCTGCATCACGTTGCGGATCGAGGCGGGCGAGAGGTTGAGCGTGGAAAGCTTGGCGATGGTGCGCGAGCCGATCGGCGCGCCGGTTTCGAGATAGGCTTCGACCACCATCCGAAACACGTCGCGCGCGCGGTCGCTGAGTTCGTGGATGTTCGGGGTCATGGCCGGGGAGAATTAGGCTTCGGGGGGCCGAGGGGCAAGCGGCGCGCGGTCGAGCGGCGACCCCGCCCCTTCTTCGCCGGTGAAGGCCGGGGCCCAGCGGCGCGCGTTCCGCCCGCGAGGCGCCACCGTTGAAACGGCGGGATGCTGGGCCGCGGCCTTCGCCGGGGAAGGTGTGGGGTTTAGGCGCATTGCCTCGCCCCGCGAACCCCTTTAGGCCACGCGCGACCCATCAGGAGACCCCCCATGCGCCCCAGCGGCCGAGCGCCCGATCAGATGCGCGCGATCAGCATCACCCCGCATTTCACCAAACACGCCGAGGGATCGGTGCTGATCGGCTTCGGCGACACGCGCGTGCTCGTCACCGCGAGCGTCGAGGAGCGCGTGCCCCCCTTTCTGCGCGGCAAGGGCGAGGGCTGGGTGACCGCCGAGTACGGCATGCTCCCCCGCGCGACCCACACGCGCGGCGATCGCGAGGCGGCGCGCGGCAAGCAATCGGGGCGCACCCAGGAAATCCAGCGGCTGATCGGGCGATCCTTGCGCGCGGTCACCGATTTGAAGGCGCTCGGCGAGCGGCAGATCACGCTCGATTGCGACGTGCTCCAGGCCGATGGCGGCACGCGCACGGCAGCGATTTCGGGCGCGTGGGTCGCGCTGAAGCTCGCGGTGAACAAGCTCGTCGCCGCCGGTAAGCTCGCCGCCGATCCAGTCGGCCAGCAAGTGGCCGCCGTCTCATGCGGCATTTATAGCGGCACGCCGGTGCTCGATCTCGATTATATCGAGGATTCGGGCGCCGATGCCGACGCCAATTTCGTCCTGCTCGGCGATGGCCGCATCGCCGAGGCGCAGGCGACCGCCGAGGGCGCGCCCTATGACGAGGAAGCTTTGCTCCGCCTGCTGCGTCTCGCGCGGATCGGCTGTGGCGAGATTTTCGCGGCGCAGATGAAGGCGCTCGCATGAGCCAGGCGTTGCGGCGGCTGGCGCCGGGCCGGCTGGTGATCGCGAGCCACAATCAGGGCAAGGTGCGCGAGATTCGCGATCTGCTCGGGCCTTATGGCATGGAGCCGATCTCCGCCGCCGAGCTCGACCTGCCCGAGCCCGAGGAGACGGGCACGAGCTTTTTCGCCAATGCCGAGCTGAAGGCGCGTTCGGCGGCCGATCTTTCGGGGCTGGTCGCGCTCGCCGATGATAGCGGGCTGTGCGTCGAGGCTTTGGGGGGCGAGCCGGGGGTCTATACCGCCAATTGGGCGGAAAAGGCGGACGGCACGCGCGACTGGGGCATGGCGATGGAGAAGGTCGAGGCCAAGCTCCAGGCGCTGGGGCCGGGCGCGAGCCGGGCGGCGTGCTTCGTCTCGACGCTCGCGATCGCCTGGCCCGATGGGCATGTCAATTGGTTCGAGGGGCGCGTCGCGGGCCATTTGGTGTGGCCGCCGCGCGGCGGGCAGGGCTTCGGCTATGATCCGATGTTCGTGCCCGAAGGGAGCAACCTGACCTTCGGCGAGATGGACCCGGCGGAGAAGAAGAAGCTCAGCCACCGCACCCGCGCGTTCGAAGCGCTGGTCGCGGGGGTGCTGGCGTAGGGCCGGCGCCGCGAAAGCGCGCCGCCCGGGCGATGGCCCGCCCCCTCCGTCACGCCTGCGGCGTGCCACCTCGCCATGAATGGGGAGGATTGGTTCGGCTATCGCGCGGGCGATGCTTGGGTTAGGGGCGCGGCGGTCATGTCGCTCGCCCTCTATGTCCACTGGCCGTTCTGCGTCGCCAAATGCCCCTATTGCGACTTCAACAGCCATGTCCGCGCGCAGGTGGACCAACACCGTTGGCGCGCCGCTTTGCTCGCCGATCTCGCGCATGAGGCGGGCCACACCCAAGGCCCGCTGAGCTCGATTTTCTTCGGCGGCGGCACGCCGAGCCTGATGCCGCCCGAAACGGTCGCCGCGCTGATCGCCGCCGCCGAGCGCACCTGGGGTTTCGCGCCAGGCATCGAGATCACGCTCGAGGCCAATCCGGGCTCGGTCGAGGCGGCGCGCTTCGCCGATCTCGCGGCCGCCGGGGTGAACCGCGTCTCCTTGGGGCTGCAAGCGCTCGACGACGCGGCGCTGAGGTTCCTCGGGCGCGCGCATGATCTGGCCGAGGGCCTCGCCGCGCTCGACGTCGCGCAAAGGGTGTTCGGTCGGGTGAGCTTCGACCTGATCTACGCCCGCCCCGGCCAAGCCCCAGCCGCTTGGGAAGCCGAACTCGCCCGCGCGCTCGGCTTCGGCACCGAGCATTTGTCGCTCTATCAACTCACCATCGAGCCCGGCACGCGCTTCGCGACCGAAGCGGCGGCGGGGCGGCTCACCCTGCCCGACGAAGAGCAAGCGGCCGCCATGTTCGAGGCGACACGCGCGATCACCGCCGCCGCCGGCTTGCCGGCCTATGAAGTCTCGAACCACGCCCGCCCCGGCGCCGAGAGCCGTCATAACTTCACTTACTGGCGCTATGGCGATTATGCCGGCATCGGCCCCGGCGCGCACGGCCGGCGCCAGGGCCGAGCGACCCAGCGCCACCGCAAGCCCGAAAATTGGCTGGGCGCGATCGATCGGCGCGGCGACGGGCTCGAAAGCGAGACCCCGCTCACCCCCCAAGAACGCGCGCGCGAGGCGCTGGTGATGGGGCTGCGGCTCGGCGAAGGGGTGGATTTGGCGCGCGTCGCGGCGCTTGCCGGGGGAGATCCGCGCGCGGCGGTCGACGAGGCGGCGATCGCGACGCTCGCGCGCCAGGGATTGGTCGTCCGCGAGGGCGACCGGCTGCGCGCGACCGAGGCGGGGATGTTGGTGCTCAACGCGGTGATCGAAGCGGTGGCGCGTTGATCCGCCGATCGTCACCTCGATGTTGAGTCATATTCTCTGGAGCCGTTTGCGATCGAACCGGTTCGCTCCTCCCCTGTAAGGGGAGGGGGACCGCGCGCAGCGCGGTGGAGGGGTGTCCCCGGCGGTTCGAGGGCGACACCCCTCCACCATTCGCTACGCGACCACCGGCTTGCTTCGCAAGCCGGGCTCCGGCGGATCACCTGCCCCCGGCAGGTGATTTGCCCGCCTACGCCCCCCTCCCCTTGCAGGGGAGGAGCTTTTCCCGTCGAGCCATCGATTCGGTGTGATCCCAAACAGCTTTAACCGTCATGCCGGACTCGTTCCGGCATCCACCGCCCTTCTAGGAAAACCGGCGCAAAGCCCGGCATCGCCGTGGACCCCGGAACAAGTCCGGGGTGACGGTCGGTAGCGAATAACTCAGGCTGGTCTTCTCAAAAACCGCTCGGCGCGGGGCTCACCGTCACGCTCGCGCCGCCGCGCAGCTCCTGCACTTCGAGCGCGCGCTCGGCGACCCCGTCGGCGCCGAAGCGGAAGGCGCCGTCGATCCCGGCGAACCCGCCCTTGTCGGCGAGCGCGCCGCGCGGGAAGGGCGTGCCCAGGCGCCAATCGCGCGCGATCCGCACGGTCAGCAGCACCCCGTCATAGGCGAGACTCGACAGGCGGAACGGCGCCACCCCGAAGCGCGCGCGATATTTTTGCGCATATTGCCGATAAAGCGCGTTCGAGACGCTCGCATACCAGGCCCCCGACAGCGCCGGATTGGCGGCGATGCTCGTCTCGGTGTTCCACAAATCGGTGCCGAGGATTTGCGCCCCCTGCCCGCCGCCGCGCCGGATGAGCGGCACCGCGACCGCGCTCGTCGCGCCCGAATCGGCGATCAGCACCGCGCGATAGGGCGCATTGCGCGCGAGCCGATCGATCGCGCCCGAAAGCGAGCCCGGCTGGCGATCATAGGTTTGCAGCGCGAGCACTTGCCCCCCGCTCGCCTCCACCGCGCGCAGCAAGGCGGTCGAGGCGCGCTCGCCATAAAGCCCGTTGGGGACGAGCCCGGCGAATTCCTTGATGCCCTTGCTCGCGGCGAAGCGCACCACCCGCTCGATCGATTGCTGCGGCTGATAGCCGAGCAGATAAACCCCCTCGCCCGCCACGCTCACGTCGTTCGAAAAAGCGATGATCGGCACCCCGGCGCGGCGCGCGAGCGGGGCGGCGACGCGCACGTCCTCGGCGAGCAGCGGCCCCAGGATCAGCCGATTGCCATCGGCGAGCGCTTGCTGCGTCGCGACGGCGGCGCCGCGATTGCTGTCATAGGTCGTCACCCGGATGCGATCGGTCTTGGTATCCAGGATCGCGAGCTGCGTCGCATTGGCGAGGCTCTGGCCGACGGCGGCGTTGGCGCCGGTGAGCGGCACGATCAGCGCGACACGCTGGCGCTCATTGTCTTGCGGGATGCCCGACTCGACGCGCGGCTGCACCGGCGCGGGCGCGGGCGCGGCCTCGGGGCGCTGCGGCACGGGGGCGGAAGTGCGCGGCACCACCGTTTGGCAGGCCGAGAGCGCGAGCCCCAGCCCGATCGCGACCAGTCGCCCCAAGAGCCGGCGCGGTTGCGCGCCTTGCCGTGCCTCTGCCATGACTCGTCCCCGATGACCCTTCCTGCCGGCCTCTATATCGTCGCGACGCCGATCGGCAATCTCGGCGATCTCTCGCCCCGCGCCGCGCAAGTGCTTGCCGCCGCCGATCTGATCGCCGCCGAGGATACGCGCGTGACGGCGCGTTTGCTCCAGCATCTGGGGGTGAAGCGGCCGATGACGCCCTATCACGATCACAATGCCGATGCGGTGCGCCCGGGGATCGTCGCGCGGCTGGGGCGGGAAGTGGTCGCGTTGGTGAGCGACGCGGGGACCCCGCTCATCTCCGACCCCGGCTATAAGCTGGTGCGCGACGCGCGCGCGGCGGGGCACCGCGTGGTGACGGTGCCGGGCGCGTGCGCGGCGATCGCGGCGCTGACGCTTGCCGGGCTGCCGACCGATCGCTTCCTGTTCATGGGCTTTCTGCCCGCCAAGCCCGGCGCGCGCCACGCCGCGATCGCCGAGGTGGCGGCGGTGCGCGCGACCTTGGTTTTCTACGAAAGCGGGCCGCGGCTCGGCGCGACGCTCGCGGCGCTCGCGGAAGCGCTGGGCGATCGCGAGGCGACGGTCGCGCGCGAAATCACCAAGCTTTACGAGGAAGCGGTGAGCGGGACGCTGACGGCGCTCGCCGCGCGCTATGCCGAGACGCCGCCCAAGGGCGAGATCGTGATCGTCGTCGCCCCACCGGGCGAGGCGCCCCCGCCCTCGGCCGAGGATGCCGACGCGGCGCTGCTCGCCGCGCTCGACCGGCTGCCGGCGAGCAAGGCGGCGGGGGAAGTGGCGAAGGCGCTCGGGCTCGATCGCCGGGCGCTTTACGCGCGGGCGCTGGAACTCAAGGGATGAGCCGCTCGCCCGATCAGCGCCGCCGCGCCGATGATTTCGGCCGCCGGGGCGAGGCGTTCGCCGCGCGCTGGCTGGAAGAGCGCGGCTGGGAGGTGGTCGCGCGGCGGGTGCGCACCAAGGTGGGCGAGATCGACTTGATCGCGCGGGTGCCGGGGCTGATCGCTTTCGTCGAGGTGAAGACGCGCGCGACCGCGGCCGAGCTCGATCTGGCGATCGACGAGGCCCGGCTCGCGCGCGTGGCGGCGGCGGCCGAATTGCTCGCGCCCGATTATACGCGCGCGGGCGAGGACATGCGGATCGACGTGCTGCTGATCGCGCCCGGCGCGGTGCGGCATATCGAGAATGCGTGGCTGGGGTGACCATCAATCACGGTGATTGCTCGAGACGCACGAGTCGATCGGTCATCCCGGCTACTTCTCCTCCCCTTCAGGGGAGGAGGTTGGGAGGTGGGGGCTCGATGCCGAGCGCGGCGCTCGACAGTGTTTGCAATCCGCGTCACTAGACGGGAAGGAGAATCCCCATGCCGCTCACCGTCGCCGTCCAGATGGACCCGCTCGACCAGATCAACATCGCCGGCGATTCGACCTTCGCGCTGATGCTCGCCGGGCAGAAGCGCGGGCACCGGCTGTTCCATTATCTCGCCGAGGATCTGAGCTATGCCGGCGGGCGGCTGTGGACCCGCGCGCACCCGGTCACCGTCCAGCGCGAACCCGGCGCGCATTATCATTTCCAGGCGCCGCGCGCGCTCGATCTGGGCGACGAAGCGGACGTGGTGCTGATGCGCCAGGACCCGCCCTTCGATCTCGGCTATATCACCGCGACGCATCTGCTCGAACGGATCGCTGACCGCACGCTCGTGGTCAACGACCCGGCATCGGTGCGCAATGCGCCCGAAAAAGTGTTCGTGCTCGATTATGCGCGCTTCATGCCGCCCACGCTCGTCACCCGCTCGCTCGCCGACGCGCGCGCGTTCCTGGCCGAGCATGGCGAGGTGGTCGTGAAGCCGCTCCACGGCAATGGCGGCAAGGCGATCTTCCGGGTGGGGGCGGACGGCGCCAATCTCTCCGCGCTGATCGAGCTGTTCAACCAGACCTGGCGCGAGCCGCATATGGTGCAGGCGTTCCTCCCCGAAGTGGTGCAGGGCGACAAGCGAATCGTGCTGGTCGATGGCGAAGTGGCGGGCGCAATCAACCGGCTGCCGGGCGCGGGCGAAATCCGCTCGAATCTGGCGGTCGGCGGCTCGGCCGAGAAGACCGCGCTGACCGAGGCCGAGCGCGAGATTTGCGCGGCACTGGGGCCGGAGCTGAAGCAGCGCGGGCTGTTGTTCGTCGGCATCGACGTGATCGGCGGCAAATGGCTGACCGAAATCAACGTCACCTCGCCGACCGGGATCGTCGCGATCGAGCGGTTCGATGGCACCGATGTGGCGGGGCTAATCTGGGACGCGATCGAGGCGAAGGTCCAATAGCTCGGGCTTCGCCGGTTGCGCGCGCAGCAATAGGGTTCGCGCAGAGGCGCAGAGGTCGCAGAGAGGGCGCTGAGATCGAAAAACGGCGCGCAGCGCCGCTTATCCCATGCAGCAAGCGCCTACGGCGCGAATTGAAAGCGCAGGGCGCCCTCCGCGACCGTCCTCTGCGCCTCTGCGCCTCTGCGCGAACCCCGTAGCTCGGGGCATAGCCGATCAAGCCAACGCCCTACCCCTCGCGCGCCAGCAGCGCCGCCTTGCGCTCCAGCCCCCAGGCATAGCCGCCCGCGCTGCCGTCGCCGCGGCGGGCGCGGTGGCAGGGGATGAGCACCGCGACCGGGTTCG
>LWDI01000098.1:213-27481 GCA_002083475.1 Proteobacteria bacterium SG_bin5 | reverse complement strand
GCGCTCGGCGATCACCGGCGCCGGGCGCTCGTCGGGCAGGGCGCGCGCGCGGGGAACGGCGGGCGCGCGCGGTGCCTCGAGCGCTTCCTCCTCGGAGTCAGCCGCGTCGGTGTCGCTTTCGGGCGCGCGCGCGGGGCGCGGCAGCCGCAGTCGCCAATTGAGGCTCGCGTCGAGTTCATAGCTCATCGCGTAAAGCGCGATCCCGCCGAGGCCGATCACGGCCGCCACGCCGCGCGTCGCCCAGAGCAAGGCCTGCGGATCGCCGATCGCCGCCAGGCCCGCGCGCGCGGCGAGCGCCAGCCCCAGCCCGAGCGTGCCGCCCTGGCCCGCCGGGAGTGCATCGCTCGCGCCCCCGGTGAGCAAGGCGAGCGCCGCGCCGATCAACACCATGCCGCACAGCGCCTTGGCGAGCATCCGCCGCCACGCGCCCACCGGCACGTCGCGCCACAACCGGCTCGCGAACAGCAGCAGCAGCGGCGCGAGCAGCGCGACCGGCAGCCCGAGCAGCGACAGCAGCGCATCGGCGATCAGGGCGCCGGGCGTCCCCAGCCAATTGCGCGGCGGCCCGCCGGCGGCGGTCGACCAGGCCGGGTCGCTCGGGCGATAGCTCAAGAGCGCGCCGGCGAGCACCAGGCACGCGGCGCCGAGCGCCATCGCCGCGATCAACGCCCCCGTGCGGCGCGCGCCATGCCGCACCGTCTCGCGCCACAAAGGCGGATGCGCGCTTGCCATCGACTGTCCCCAAAGGCCGGTTGTTTCCGGCATGTTCCCGATCATCGTCGCTGGCGGACTCGCCGTCAAGCTGGCGTCTTCGCGGGGGGCGCGCTAGGCAGGGCGCATGAACCAAGCCGATGTGTTGATCCTGGGCGGCGGGCTGGTCGGCGCCGCGCTCGCGCTGGCGCTGGCGGCGCATGGCCTCACCGCGATCGTCGTCGATCCCGCCGATCCCGCGGTCACGCTCGCGCCGGGCTTCGACGGCCGCGCCTCGGCGATCGCGAGCGCGAGCGGGCGGATGTTCGAGGCGATCGGCCTGGCGCCGCGCTTGGCCGGCCTCGGCTGCCCGATCGAGGCGATCCGGGTGAGCGACGGGCTCGCCCCCGGCGCGCTCGATTTCGCGCCCGAGCCGGGCGACGGCGTGCTCGGCGTGATGTATGAAAATCGCGCGCTGCGCATCGCGCTCGCCGAGGCGGTGGCGGCGAGCCCCAACATCGATCTGCGCATGCTCACCCGCGCCGAGGCGGTGACACGCGACGCGAGCGGGGTCCACGCGCGGCTGAGCGACGGGCGCCACGCGCGCGCGCAATTGCTGATCGCCGCCGAGGGCCGCCAATCGCCGACGCGCGAGGCCGCCGGCATTCGCATGGCGCGCTGGTCCTATGATCACAATGCGATCATCACCGCTTTCACCCATGAGCGGCCGCACGGGAATATCGCTTTCGAGATTTTCTACCCCGCCGGCCCCTTCGCGATCTTGCCGCTGCCCGGGCGCGACGGCGCGCATCGCTCGGCCTTGGTCTGGACGGTCGCGGCAAGCGACGCGGCGGCGATGCTCAAACTCGCCGATCGCGCCTTTCTGGCCGAGGCCGAGCGCAAAATGGGCGGCTTTCTGGGGCGGCTGAGCGAACTCGCGCCGCGCTCGACCTATAAGCTCGGCTTCCACCATGCCGCGCGGATCACCGCCGAGCGGCTCGCGCTGGTGGGCGACGCGGCGCATGGCATTCACCCGATCGCGGGCCAGGGGCTGAACCTGGGCCTGCGCGACGCGGCGACGCTCGCGCAAGTGCTGGTCGAGGGCAAAAGGCTGGGGCTCGATCTGGGCGATGCCGGGCTGCTCCAGCGCTATGAACGCTGGCGCGGGATCGACACGCTGATGGTAGCTGGCGCGACCGACACGCTCGCGCGCCTCTTCGGCATTCCGGGCGCGCTGCCGAGCCTGGTGCGCCGCCTGGGGCTGAGCGCGGTCCAGGCGCTGCCCCCGCTCAAGGCGCGCTTCATGGCCGAGGCGCGCGGCGAAAGCGGCGATCTGCCGAAATTGCTGCAAGGCGCGCTGGCCTGAGCGCGGGCGCCGCTCGAGCGGTTGCCGATCCGATTGCATCGGATCGCCGCTCTAGATCTTTGATTTACCGCGATTTCCAAGTCGGCAGATGATTCCACCTGCCTGGAAATCGCTCTAGAAATTCACCGCGACCCGCCCATAGACGAAGCGCCCGTTGAAGCCGAAGGGCGACAGGCTGCTATAGGGCAGGAAATAGCTGTTGGGGGTAAAGCCCGGCGCGCCGGTCGCGCCGCCCACCGGCAGGCGATCGGGATATTCGTCGAGAATATTGTCCGCCCCCACCGCGAGCGTCAGCGCGTTCACCGGCTGATAGCGTAGCTCGAAATCGGTGACCCATTTGGGCGTCAGCTGGAAATCGCCCGCGACCGTGCCGAGCGGCGCGGTGAGCGCGCCGTTCGACGCCGTCCACACCGTGCCGAAACGATTGGTGCGCGCCGTCGCCCCCCAGCGGCCCAGCTCCCAATCGAGCGTGAGGTTGAGCTTCGAGCGCGGCTGGCCATCGGTCAGCCGGAAGCTTTCCTGCCGCCCGAACAGGATCAGCCCCGGCAGCGAGGGCAGCACCGCGCGGCTGATGATGCGGGTATCGTTGTAATTATAGCCCGCCGTCAGCACGAATTTGCCCGCGCCGAACTCGGGCAGACGATAAGTGCCGACGATGTCGACGCCCTCGGTGCGCGTGTCGGCGCCGTTCACGAAGAAGCGCGCCGAAGTCACGTTACCGATGCCGGCGGCGACCAGCAGATTGACCACGCCCGCGCCGGTGAGATTCTCGGTCAACAGCACGCGATCACGGATGGTGATGTTGTAATAATCGGCGGTGATGCTCAGCCCCGCGATCGGGGTGAGGGTGATGCCGCCCGCCAGGTTGAGCGCGCGTTCGGGCTTGAGCTGGCGCCCGCCGAGCGCGGTCGCCACGGGGCTCGTCGCCGGAAAGGTGCCGACCTCGATCAGCTGCGCGACGCCGTTGACCACGGTGTTGTTGGTCGAGGTGGTCGCGAAGAATTGCTGCGCGAGGCTCGGCGCGCGAAAGCCCGAGGAGGCCGAGCCGCGGATCGCGACGCCGGGGAAAATCTCCCAGCGCGCGGCGATCTTGCCGTTCCAGGTCTCGCCGAAATCGGAATAATTTTCGTAACGCCCCGCGCCTTGGACGATGAAATCCTTGGTCACGTCGACGTCGATCTCGACATAACCCGCGAAGCTGTTGCGCGAAACGTCGATCGCGTTGCTCGGGCGGAAGCCGGGGAAGACTTGCGCGCCGCCCGCGCCGTTGAAGGGGGCGGCCGAGAAGGGGCCGTTGATATAGCTCGAAACGCTTCCCTGGCGGATCGCGAAATTCTCATCGCGATATTCGCTGCCGAAGGCGATGCCGAGCCCTTTCAGGCCGCTCACCTCGAACTTGCGATTGAAATCGAGATTGACCGTCGTCTGGCGGAAGAACAGCCCGCCCGAATCGAAGCGCCGCGGCGAATTGGCGCCGCCGAGCGACACGTTGAAACTGTCGATCGTTTGATAATCGAGCCGGTTCGAGCCGGCGGTGAGCGACAAATCGCCATTCCACCCGGCGAGCTTGCCCTTGATCCCGACCGATCCCGCCGCGTCCTCGATCATGCTTTGGATGCGCGGCAGGAAGCCGTTGGGATAAAAGGGCACGAAGCTGGTGGTCGAGGCGGAGAAGTCGCGGTTGCGGGCGTCGTTCGCGCGGCGATAAAAGCCCGCGCCGATGCCGTCGCGAATGCCGTAGCTGCCAAAGGCATAGACTTGCGCATCGGGGCCGATGTCGGCGCCGGTGTTGAAGAAGAAGTTGAAATCGGTCACCTGGCCGTCGCCATAGCCATGGGTGAAACGGTCGATCGTCAGTTCGCGCGGGTCGCTCAGCCCGCCGACGAGCGGATATTGCCGGCGCGGATCGGCGCCCGAGCGCTGCGTCGGGTTGCGATCGCGATATTGGGCGGAGAAGGAGAAAAAGGCGTCGGGGCCGAGCGGCAGGCCGAAGCGCGTCGCGAGCGTCAGCGTGCCGCCATCGTCGCGCGTCACCTCGGGGCCGGGGACGAGCTGGAGAATGTCGTTCGCCCCGCCGCCGGGGGTGAGGATCGCCGGCTGGCCATTGGCGCCGAGCGCGACGCCGGCGACTTGGAAGACGCCGGGCAAGGTGGTTTGATACCGGCCATAGGTCGCGGTCGCGTTCACCCCCTCGCGCTTGGCGAGCTGGAGGTTGATCACCCCCGCGATCGCGTCCGACCCATATTGCGACGAGGCGCCGTCGCGCAGCACTTCGATCCGGTCGATCGCGATCGCCGGGATCTCGTTCAGATCGACCGCCGTCGACCCGCGCCCGACCGAGCCGTTCAAGTTGATGAGCGCCGCTTGATGTCGGCGCTTGCCGTTGACGAGCACCAAGGTCTGATCGGGCGCGAGCCCGCGCAGCGTCGCCGGGCGCAGCGAATCGGTGCCGTCGGTGAGCGAGGGCTGGGGGAAGTTGAACGAGGGGACGAGCTGGTTGAGCAGCTTGTTGGTCTCGGTCTGGCCGCTGCGGCGCAGCGTTTCGCCCGAGATGACGTCGATCGGCACCGGGCTGTCGGCGACGGTGCGCCCGGGCACGCGCGAGCCGGTGACGGTGACTTCGTCGCCCTCGGGGCGTTCGTCGGCGGGCGCGAACACGGTCTGCGCGGCGGCGGGCATGGCGATCGCGAGCGGCGCGACCCCGGCGGCGAGCCATGCGACGAATTTCTTCATGCGTCCCCTTCCCTCAACGCGAGAGCCCCCGCCCTCGCCACGGCCCGATCCTCGCGGGGCCACGTGGTAACATGACGATTTTCGTCATGTTGTTGTAATAGAATTTCTTGAAAAGGCGCAAGTTTGTCGTAAAGCGGCAGGGCGCCGGGCTTCGCGCGTCGGGCTTTAGGTCATGAGTGGCGGAGCGGGAGGGATTCGAACCCTCGATACGGTTTTGCCGTATACTCACTTTCCAGGCGAGCGCCTTCGACCACTCGGCCACCGCTCCGCATGCCGGGCGCCGAGCGCTAGCCGAGGGCGTGGCGGAGCGCAAGCGAGCGAAAAGGGCGCGCTCCACGCGAAGCGGAGCGCGCCCTCATCTCTCACCGATCGACGCTCGGAGCGATTTCCAGGCAGGTAGGATCACCTGCCGGCTCGGAAATCGCGCCAAATCAAAAACCTAGAGCGGCGATCCGATGCAATCGGATCGATGGCCGCTCTAGTGGCGGACGTCGAACCGGTCGGCGTCCATCACCTTGGTCCAGGCCTTGGCGAAGGTCTGGAGGAAGCGCAGCTCGCCATCGGCGCTCGCATAGACTTCGGCGAGCGCGCGCAGCTGCGAATTGGCGCCGAAGATCAAGTCGACGCGGGTGCCCGTCCAGCCCGCTTCGCCGGTCGCGCGATCATGCGCGACATAGACTTGCTCGCTCGCGTCGGCGGCTTTCCAAATGTGGCTGGTGGTCGCGCTCAGCAGATTGCGGAAGAAATCATTGCTGAGCACGCCCGGCCGATCGGTGAAGACGCCGTGGGTGCTGTCGCCGCTGTTCGCGCCGAGCACGCGCAGGCCGCCGACCAGCGCGGTCATCTCGGGCGCGGTGAGCCCGAGCAATTGCGCGCGATCGACGAGCAATTCCTCGGCCGAACGGTCCTGCGGCCCCGCTTGATAATTGCGGAAGCCGTCGACCTTGGGTTCGAGCGGGGCGAAGCTGTGCGCGTCGGTCTGCTCCTGGGTCGCGTCGGTGCGGCCGGGGGTGAAGGGCAGATGGAGCTGATGCCCCCCCGCCTTCGCCGCCGCCTCGATCGCGGCGACGCCGCCGAGCACGATCAGATCGGCGAGCGACACTTGCTTGCCGCCGGCGGCACTCGCGTTGAACTCGGCCTGGATCGCCTCGAGCTTGGCGAGCGCCTCGCCGAGCGCGTCGGGATCGTTGACCGCCCAGTTCCGCTGCGGCTCGAGCCGGATGCGCGCGCCGTTCGCCCCGCCGCGCTTGTCCGACTGGCGGAAGGTCGAGGCCGAGGCCCAGGCGGTCGCGACCAGCCGGCCGATCGACAGCCCGCTACCCAGCAGCTTTTCCTTGAGCGCCGCGACATCGGCATCGTCGATCAGCGGGTGATCGGCGGCCGGCACCACGTCCTGCCAAATATAGTCCTTGGCGGGCACTTCGGGCCCCAAATAGCGCGGCTTCGGCCCCATGTCGCGGTGGGTCAGCTTGAACCAGGCATCGGCGAAGGCCTGGCTGAACTCGTCGAAATTGGCGTGGAAGTGGCGCGCGATCTTTTCATATTCGGGATCGAAGCGCAGCGCGAGATCGGCGGTCGTCATCATCGGCGCGTGGCGGATGTTCGGGTCGTGCGCGTCGGGGACGGTGCCTTGCGCCTCGGCATTCTTGGGCGTCCATTGATGCGCGCCCGCCGGGCTCTTGGTGAGCTCCCAATCATAAGCGAACAGCACGTCGAGATAGCTGTTATCCCAGGCGGTGGGCGTCGGGGTCCAGGCGCCTTCGATGCCGCTGGTGATGGTGTGGACGCCGTGGCCATCGCCGAAGCTGTTCTTCCAGCCCAGGCCCTGCTGCTCGATCGGCGCGCCTTCGGGCTCGGGGCCGACATATTCGCCCGGATCGGCGGCGCCATGCGCCTTGCCGAACGCATGGCCGCCGGCGATGAGCGCGACGGTTTCATAATCGTTCATCGCCATCCGCGCGAAAGTCTCGCGAATGTCGCGTGCCGAGGCGACGGGATCGGGATTGCCGTTGGGGCCTTCGGGATTGACGTAGATGAGGCCCATCTGCACGGCGGCCAGGCCGCCCGCGAGCTCGCGCTCGCCCGAATAGCGTTCGTCGGCGAGCCATTCGCCCTCGGGACCCCAATAAATGTCCGATTCGGGCTCCCACACGTCGACGCGGCCGCCGCCGAAGCCGGCGGTCTTGAAGCCCATCGATTCGAGCGCGCAATTGCCGGCCAGGATCAGCAGATCGCCCCAGCTGAGCGCGCGGCCATATTTCTGCTTCACTGGCCACAGCAGCAGCCGCGCCTTGTCGAGATTGCCGTTATCCGGCCAGCTGTTGAGCGGGGCGAAACGCTGCGTGCCCGAGCCGGCGCCGCCGCGCCCGTCGCTGATGCGATAAGTGCCGGCCGAGTGCCACGCCATGCGGATGAAGAGCGGGCCGTAATGGCCGTAATCGGCGGGCCACCAGGCCTGCGAATCGGTCATCAGCGCGAAAATATCGGCCTTGACCGCCGCCAGATCGAGCTTGGCGAATTCGGCGGCATAGTCGAAATCGTCCCCCATCGGGTCGACCAGGTTCGAATTCTGCGCGAGGATAGAAAGATCGAGCGATTCGGGCCACCACATTTGGTTGCTCAACTTCCAAACCAACGCGGTACGGCTGACTTTGCTGCCCATCGGACATTTGGCTTCGACGTTCATAGGACCTCCGCTCGTGGATCAGGGGTGGCGCGATCATCGCCGTTACGCGCCCGAAAGTCGTGTGGAAAAACCCGCTTACAGTGATCGACCCGGGCGCTTTCGAACGGCGCCTCGGGGGCTCGGGCGGGCTATAGCAGCGCGGCTCGGCGCTTGCGCTGCCCACGCAACGGGCGCGCGCGCAATTTGGCCGGAACTTGAAACGGGGCGGGGGAGCTTTTCCGGGGATGGGTTTGCGCGGAGGGTTTGGTTCACGCGGAGGCGCGGAGATCGCGGAGGCGAAGCGCGCTCGATCGCGCGTAGCGCCTCTTCATTCCTCGGATTGGAATGCCTGCGGCGCTTTCAGGGCTCCCCGCCTCCGCGCCTCCGCGTGAACCAAAACTGGCGGACCTCAACGCAGCACCCGCAGGGCCGCCGCACGACCTAGCGGCTATGGTAGAAATCATACACCGTCTGCGCGACCGCGGCGCTCACCCCGGGCGCCTTGCGCAGATCCTCGAGGCTCGCGCCGCGCACCGCGCGGGCGGTGCCGAAATGCATCAGCAGCGCTTTCTTGCGCGCCGGACCGATACCGGGCACCTCGTCGAGCGGGCTCGCGCCCATCGCCTTGGCGCGCTTCTGGCGGTGCGCGCCGATCGCGAAACGGTGCGCCTCGTCGCGCAGCCGCTGTAGATAGAAGAGCACCGGCGCGTTGACGGGGAGCTGGAACTCGCGCCCGTCCATCAAGTGGAACACCTCGCGCCCGTCGCGCCCATGGTGCGGCCCCTTGGCGACGCCGACCAGGCAGACATCGTCGATCCCCATTTCCTCGAGCGCGGCGCGCACCGCGTTCAGCTGCCCGCGCCCGCCGTCGATCAGCACCAGATCGGGCCAATCGCCGCGATCGGGGTCTTCGTCGCGCGCGCGGGCGAAGCGGCGCTGGAACATCTCGCGCATCATGCCGTAATCATCGCCCGCGATCGTCTCGGCGCGTTTCATGTTGAACTTGCGATATTGGCCCTTGCGGAAACCCTCGGGCCCGGCGACGACCATCGCGCCGAGCGCGCCCGTGCCCTGGATATGGCTATTGTCATAGATTTCGATGCGCTGCGGCGGCTCGGGCAGGTCGAAGAGTTCGGCGACCTCGCGCAGCAGCTTCGCCTGGGTGGTCGATTCGGCCAGCCGCCGGTCGAGCGCTTCCTCGGCGTTGCGCTTGGCCTGGTCGAGCAGCCGCCGCCGCGTGCCGCGCTGGGGCACGCTGAGCTCGACCTTGCGGCCGGCTTGCGTGCTCAGCATCTCCTCGAGCAGCGCCCCCTCGCCGAGGTCGCGATCGACCAGCACCTGGCGCGCGGGCGGCACTTCCTCGTAAAATTGGGTGAGGAAGCTCATCAGCACTTCCTCCTCGGGCACTTCGGCGGTGTGGGTGGGGAAGAAGCTGCGATGCCCCCAATTCTGCCCGCCGCGGATGAAAAAGGCCTGGATGCCGATCACGCCATCCTTGCACGCGAGCGCGAAAATATCGGCGTCGCCCACGCCATCGGCGTTGATCGCCTGGCTGCCCTGGATGAAAGTGAGCGCGCGCAGCCGATCGCGCAGGATCGCGGCGAGCTCGAAGTCCATCGCCTCGGCCGCCGCCTGCATCTGCGCGCCGAGCTTGGCTTGAACTTGCGTGGATTTGCCGGCGAGGAAATCCTTGGCGTCGCTCACCAGCTCGGCATAGGCCTCGGTATCGATCCGCCCGACGCAGGGCGCCGAGCAGCGCTTGATCTGATAGAGCAGGCACGGCCGATCGCGCCGGCTGAAAAAACCGTCCGAGCAGCTCCGCAGCAGGAACAATTTCTGCAGCGCGTTGAGCGTGGTGTTGACCGCGCCCGCGCTCGCGAAGGGGCCGTAATAATTGCCCTTGATCCGCCGCGCGCCGCGATGCTTCTGGATGCGCGGGAAATCATGATCGGCGCGGAGCAAAATGAACGGGAAGCTTTTGTCGTCGCGCAGCAGCACGTTGTACGCGGGGCGATAGCGCTTGATCAGCTGCGCTTCGAGCAGCAGCGCCTCGGCCTCGTTATTGGTCGTCACGATCGTCATCGATCGGGTGAGCGCGACCATGCGCTGGAGGCGTTTGGGCAGGCGCTCGACCTGGGTGTAATTGGTCACGCGGTTCTTGAGCGCGCGCGCCTTGCCGACATAGAGCACGTCGCCGCGCGCGTCCTGCATCCGATAGACGCCGGGGCGCGCGGGCAGGGTTTGCAGCACGTTGCGGATCGCGGCGACGCCCGCCTCCAGATCGGGGGCGTCGGCGCCGCGCACGGCATAGGTCGCGCGTTCTTCGTTGAAGCGATCGGGGCCGGCGGGGGTGGTCATTCCCGCCGAGTTAGGCTTCCCCGCCGCGCCCGACAACGGCTATGGCCAGCGAAACGATAGGGGGCGGCGATGGAACTCGAGGGCAAGCGCGCGCTGATTACCGGCGGCACCGACGGCATCGGCCTGGCGCTCGCGCGGGCGCTGCGCGGACGCGGCGCCGAGGTGATGGTCTGCGGGCGCGACCCCGCCAAACTCGGCATGGCGCGCGCGGAGGGCTTCGAAGCGGTCGCCGCCGATCTTTCGAGCGGCGCGGGGCGCGACACGATCGTCGCCGCCGTCCATGCCTGGCCGATCGACATTTTGGTCAACAACGCCGGCATGGGCGCCGCGTTCGACATCGCCGCGCCGATCGATCTCGCGTCGGTCGATCAATGTATCGCGCTCAACCTCACCGCGCCGATTCATTTGACCGCGCGGCTGATCGGCGCGCTGCGCGCGCGGCCCGAGGCGCTGATCGTCAACGTCACCTCGGGGCTGGCGATCGCGCCCAGCAGCCGATCGCCCGTTTATTGCGCGACCAAGGCGGGCTTGCGCAGCTTCACCCAAGCGCTGCGCGCGCAACTCGCCGGGAGCACGGTGTCGGTGATGGAGGCGCTGCCGCCGGTGGTCGACACCGCGATGACGCGCGATAACCAACACGCGAAAATGAGCCCGGAGGAATGCGCGCGGCAAATCGTCGCGGCTATGGCGGCGGGCAAGGCCGAGGCCAATGTCGGCATGGTGCGCGTGCTGAGCGCGGTGCACAATATCGCCGCGCCGATCGCGCGGCGGGTGATGCTGCGTTACTGACCGGGCACCGCCGCTTCGGGCAGCAGCACCGGCACGCCGTCCCGCAGCGGATAGGCGAGCCCCGCCGCGTCGCTCACCAGCGCCGCGCCGTCCCAGCGCAGCGGCGCGCGCGTGACCGGGCAGACGAGGCGTTGGAGCAGCCAGGGGTCGATCGGGCAGGGGTCGATCGGGCAGGGCTCGGCGCCCGCGGGCGGCGCGTCGCTCATTGCAGCGTCACTTCGTCCGAATCGCCGGTGCGGCCGAAAAAGGCCATCAATTGGGTGAGCAATTCGGCGCGCGCGGCGAGATCGGGGGCTTCGAGCAGCGCTTGCTTGGCGGCGGCGTCGAAGGGCGCGATCTGCGCGACGCCGTTGACGAGCGATTCATCGTCGAGCGTCGTCACCGCTTCCCAATCGACCGCATAGCCCTGCGCATCCGCGAAGCGCCGCGCCTCGCTCTCGAGCGCCGCGCGCGCGGGATGGGCGAGGCTTTCGGGCTCGGGCGGATAGGGGAGGAGTTCGGCCTCGACCTGGCGGAAGCTCGTCGTCACGTCGAGCTCGCGCAGCACGCGGAACAGGGCCTGGCCTTCGAGCACCAGATTATAGCGCCCGTCGTCGAGCGCTTCGAAATGCGCGATCCGCCCGACGCAGCCCACCGCGAACAAGGGCGGCACCGGCCCGCCGCCACGCGGCTGGATCATCCCGATCCGCCGATCGCGCGCGAGCGAATCGCTCACCATCGCCCGGTAGCGCGGCTCGAAAATATGGAGCGGCAGATGCATGCGTGGGAACAGCAGCGCGCCGGGCAGCGGGAAGATCGACAGGCGCGTGCGTTCGCTCACGGGGCGGGGTCCATCAGCCAAACAGGATCGCCGACAGCCGGCGCCGCGTCGCCGCGACCCAGGGATCCTCGAGACCCACGCCTTCGAACAATTTGAGCAAGCGCTGGCGCGCCGCGCCCTCGTTCCAGCCGCGATCGTCGGCGATCATCGCGAGCAACGTGTCCGCCGCCGCTTGATGATCCCCCGCCGCCATCTGCCCGCCGGCGAGCTTGTAGCGCGCCGCCATGTCTTCCGGGTTCGCCGCCGCGTGCGCCGCGAGCCCCGCGAGATCGGCGACCGGCTCGCCTTCCTTGGCGAGCGCGAGCGCGGCGCGCGCGCGGGCGATCTCGGGCGCCTTGGCGAGCTCGGGCGCGAGCCCGGCGACGAGCGCCTCGGCCGCCGCCGCGTCGCCCGCGCCGACGAGCGCGCGGATCAGGCCGGAGACGACGCCGGGATGCTCGGGCGCCATCTCGTGCAATTGCTCGAAAATCCCCCGGGCGCGCGGCGCGTCGCCCTCGGCGAGGATCTGTTCGCCCATCGCGATCAGCGGTTCGAGCTCGGCCTCGGCCTCGGCGCCCTCGGCCTCGATCGGCAGTTGGCGCAGAATCTGGTCGAGCAGTGTGCGCAATTGGCTTTCGGTGCGCGCGTTGGTGAGATCGGCGACGAGCTGCCCCTGGAACATCGCATAGACGGTGGGGATCGAGCGCACCTGGAATTGCGCGGCGATGAATTGGTTCTTGTCGGTATCGATCTGGACCAACACCACGCCCTTGTCGGCATAAGCGGCGGCGACCTTTTCGAGCAGCGGCTTCAGCGCCTTGCACGGCCCGCACCATTCGGCCCAGAAATCGATGATGACGAGCTTCGTCATCGAGGGTTCGACGACGTCGCGGCGGAACGCGGCGACCGCTTCGCGCTCGGCGGCGCTCATCCCCAATGTGGCCAAGTTTTCGCTCCTGGCGGGGTCCGTCCCCGCGATGATCCCTAACGAGCGCCTATTTGGGCGCGCGCGCGCGCCAAGCCAAGGCTTTTCGTGCGCCGCCCCCGGCCCGGTGCGGCACCGCCCCGCCGCCGCCCCACCGCCGCGGCGCCGGCGCGCTTGCCCGATGCGCCGCTGATCGGCGGGCGGGGGCGGGCGCGGAGGCGACCGCACGGATCGACGGCGCTCGGGCGAAAGGGCTTGGCAGGGGGTGATTCGCCTGCTAATGGCCCGCCCTCACCCGCGGGGGGCTCGCCTCCCCGATGGCGCCAGAGCGGGCGTAGCTCAGGGGTAGAGCACAACCTTGCCAAGGTTGGGGCCGAGGGTTCGAATCCCTTCGCCCGCTCCAGTTTTTTCAAGGGTTTAAGGGTTATCTGACCGACCATCCCGAAAAACGCCCCACTCTATCCCCACTAGACAGCTTTGAAATCCCCATTGGCGCGGTTCGTTGTCCGCCGCCCTGAGGGGGTGGGGGGCAGCCCATTTTCTCAATGATCAGTCATGGGGTGCTCCCCCGGTGGGGGGAGGGGTAAATTCCCCACTTTCATTCAGACTTCAAAATCTGCCTCTCGTGCGACAGAAAAATTTTGAAAAATCTGAAGTGCAAGCCCATTTTGTTTCATCTGTTGCTCGCCATCCAACAGAAAGTGCGTTCCGCAGGGTCGATAGCGAAGTCAAAGGCTACACCACATCAGGAAATGCCCCTTAGATGCCCTTAGAAGGTGCTGTGAGCGCAATCCTGAGGTTTCAGGCATCCTACTGCCTGTCATTCAAGAAACGCTGACAACACGTTTATCTTGTTATTTCTTCCTACCCCGTGTGCGCATCGCTTTTGTGCGCATCGCTTTCGCCTCACCATCGGCAATTCTCTTGCCCCAAGCCCACGCGCACGGCATAAGCAGCGATGGAGCCGCCACGCACGGCTCTGGGGTGTAGTAACCTCGCATAACCGGTTGGTGCTGACCGTCTCAGCGCCACACTTCCTGACCTGCGGTCGGGGAGCCTGTGGCGTATGCAACAGGTTCACCCGAACTAAAGGCCACAGGGCCGAGTTATGTCGGTTTACTACCTCCCCGATCACCAAGGGATCAGGCGTGAAATGACAGCGGGGGCGCACCGCATGTCGCTTCATCGGGGGTGGGATGACGGAAAATAGCGAACCACTGCTGACACCGCTCCAACGCGAGTATCTGGCACGAAATCCAGAAGCGTCTGTTGTTGAACAGCCAACCGAATTGACGGCTGGGCCTGTTAGTGGCGTAGGCGGGTGGCTTCTCCTGTTGACAGCTAGCCTTCTCGCCTTCGGTCCGCTTCTGAATGCGGGTCTCACTCAAAGCGAGCTGGAAATCTCACAGGCCAGTCAAGCGCAATCCCATCTATCGCAAATCAATACGACGGCAGTTTGGGCCTATTTCGCATTCTATGCGTCGCTCAGCGTATTTGCCGGATACCGGCTGGCGAAGTGCTACAAGCCGTCAACAGTCCCGATTGTTATCACCTGCATCTGGCTTCCCATAATTCTCGATCTCGTCTTCACATTTTACAATGGAATTACGGACGTATCCATTGTTCGATCAATGCTGTGGGCGTCTATATGGACCGCATACCTCTTGAGGTCGAAGCGAGTCAAAAACACTTACTATCCGTCTCGTGCATAGACGGACAGAAACAGCATTGGTTGGCTGGATAAGACAACTTTATCCATTGGCAATCGCTGGCCTGTTGCTGGGTTTTGGCGCGTCCGGCTGCTCAAAGCAGCAGGCGACGGCGGACAAAAACAAGGTTGTGGCTGGCGAAACCTACGAGGAGTTCGACCAGCGTCGGGACGCCCTGGGCGGGACGCGCGGCAGCTTCGCCGGACAAGGCTGCACTCAGGATTGTAGTGGCCATGAAGCCGGTTACGCATGGGCGGAAGAGAAGGGCATCACCGACCCGGACCACTGCGGCGGCAAAAGTTGGAGCTTCATCGAAGGCTGTCGAGCTTACGCCGAACAGGCATCGGCAGAGGGGGAGCAGGGCGAGTGAGTTACTTCGACCGCCAAGGGGACTCTGACAACGGCGCAGCCATGGCGATTGGTGGGATTGTGGCTCTTATCGTTGGCTATCTGATTGGCCAGAGCATCGGTAAGGATCGGGCATGGGATGACGCGGGCAAGTGGGCCGTCCAGACAACCCGGCATTGCGAAGCATCCTATCGATTGGCAGGCTTTTCCAGCGTCACGGACTGCCTGAAAGGCGCGATTGCAGACGCTCAGGAGGCAGAACGGCAAGAGAAGCAGGCCGATGGCCCACCTGATCCAAGGGGATAGGCAGGCATAGCAACGGACCAGCCTGCACAGGCCCGATGGTCCTTACGGGTTCCTAGAAATGGTCTACGAGGGGAGCCTCTTAAAGATCAATCTAATTCACTGTATTTATTTTATTATATTATCCTTAAAGACTGGCTCTCTTCCCAGCCTCCAGACATAGGCATCGACCATCATCGCTTTTAGTCGGTCCCGTCGGTCGATTGTCGTTATGAAGGAGTCATGGACAGGAAGGACCGTCCAGCCTTCGGCCATCGCGGTTGCCACGATCTCAAATGCAATGTCGGACTCGGTTCGCATCAATCGAAGGCCCGCGCCGGTTCGGAACGAGTCGGCAATCGGCTGGTGCATGGCTTCAATGAAACCGATAACCCGCTTGAGGGGTATGTCCGGCGGAAACAGCATATCACCCGGCGGCTCGACGGCTTCGGGCCTGCCCCTGCCATTGATCAGGATTTGCGTTAGCCACTTGATGCAAGGGCGGTAGGTCCTGGGTTCTTTGCCCGTTTCAATCTCATAGGCGACGATCTCCGGCACCGTGTAGAGTTCCCCGTCCCCCGGCAAATCCCGTTCATGGTAGAGCATCCGGGGGTGGCATTGGGCATAGTCGAGTTCGATTGTCGTTTGTCCGTTGATCGTGATCGCGCTTCGCGCCGTTTCGGACACATACATCCACCAGCCGCCGAACAATCGCCCGCCAAGGTCGAACCGTGGATCGGCTGCATCCCCATTGTTGAAAACCCGATAGAGGTCCGTCCCGAACAGTTCCGGCATACGATAGCGCGGCCCGCCCCGATCAGGATCGGCATTGCGTTCCGACAGCCATGCTTCGAGAAAATCGGGAGCGGGTTCGATCTTCTGTTGCCGGTAGAAGGCATTGATCGCGGCCAGTGTGTCAGACCATTGCTGTGTCTGTGGTGTTGGATCGAACCAAATCCGTTTGCCTTTGCGCGGCTGGACCAGTCCACCCCTCAGCCTGTCATATCTCGGCATGGGCTTGGTGGCGTAGAGTTGCACCAAGTCCTCTTGCGGCACATCGGGGATGATCGACGTGGGCGTAACCCCGAATTCCAAGGCCATTCGGATCAATTCATTCGTTGCCCAATAGGAGGCTGTCCAAGACGGCACGGGATGACCGTGGGGCATTTTCTGTCCGTCGATCCCCTCCAGCAAGCCCGCCGCAATCAGCGGGTCAATCGCGTCTCTCAACCCGCCATGTTTCATCCACTTGGGCTTGTCCTGATACCATGCCGACGCAGCCCCTCGGGAATATAGGATAGCAGGACAGGTGCGGAAAAAATGTCCCCGCATGGCGTTTGCTGCCAGCTTACGAATTCGGAACCGCCACGCTTCCATTCCCCGATGCCGGTCCATGTCGCGTTGTTCGTTGAAGCGTTCGACAAGCCAATCCGCCAGCCGCCCCCCTTCCGGTTCTCGCAGTTCGATATGGTGATCGAAGAACACGCCCCTTCCCGGAGTGGGTCGTTCAACCCTCCACCCCGGCGGCTCCGCTTTGAACATATCTATCGGTTTTGCCACAGGGCCGGGATCGGCTATCCCTTCCATGTTTGTTACCCCCGTATCGTGGTTACGAAGGCTTCGACCTCTTCCCGGACGTATCGGGCCGCAGAACCGATGTAGCGTGGTTCAAGATCGAAGGTGCAAGGTTCGCCGTGTCGGCGTTTATGTCGCTGCCCCCGCACCCAAGCGGGCGACATGCAGAGGATGCGCGCGACTTCCTTGTCGGAATAGAATTCTGGACTCGCATTCATGGCCTATACCTTCACCGTAATGCGATGGACGGTAAAAGCCTGCCAGAATGCCTCGGGGACTACTTTATCAACTGCCTTAACCCCGAAGGGCGATCCCAGCTTAAGGTCTCCCATCGCGGAGACAGTGCCAAGAGCCTCAAGCAGCTCGTTTTTTCTTTCGTCCCGTAACCCCCAAAGGGGCGCTTCCAGTTTCTTTCACTTTACGAAGCACCATGCCCCGCGCGGACATTATACCAATAGCGAAACGAAAATGCAACGCCCCCGGTCTAGCCGGACCGCTAGACTTTGATAGACCGACGCTAGACCGGCATTAGGGCGGAAATCAGCCGAAAGCCGCCGCTGCCTCCATGTCCCCACGATCAACCGCATAGTGCTTTGCCAGCATCGCTGTGCCGGTATGCCCAAGCCGCCCCGCTACCGTGCGAACGTCAAATCCCTTGCTAACAAGGATGGTGGCATGGCTCCGGCGAAGGTCGTGCAGGCGAACGTCTTTCAGCCCTGTTTCCTTCCACAGGGCAGTCAGGGCGCGTTTCAGCGTGGTCAGGGACAGGGGGAATAGCCTGTTGTCGCCTTTCTCCCGTGGGAGGGCTTTCAGCGCAGTCAGGATTTTTCGCATGTCCGCCGTGCAGGTGACATAACGGGACTTGCCGTTTTTCGAATTCAGCACCTCGACAACGGTATGATCGGCATCGACCTCCCGCACGTTGTCCCATTCCAGCTTCAGGATTTCCGAACGCCGCATCCCGGAGTTGTAGGCCCAAGCGACGAAATGGCGGAGCCACCCGCGCTTTTCCTGCGGCATCAATTCCCGCCGCTCCTCCTGTTCCTGTTCGATCCGGTCGCAGGTTTCCAGAATGACCTGCCATTCCTTCTCGGTGACGAACCGTTGCCGCTCCTCACCCGCCTTGACCCGCTTGGCGTGCTGAGAGGGGTTTGCGTCTATCACGCCTTCTTTCACGGCCTCATTCATTATCGAATTGAACGTGTTTAGCTGCCTCTTGACCGTGGCAGGGGCGAGCGTGGCGCTTTGCTTCCCGATCCAGCGGTTCACGTCCGCAACGGTGATCGCGTTCAACGCAATCTTGCCGAATGTCGGATTGAGTGCCGTTTTCACATGACCGTTGCTGATCCCATAGCCTTTGAGCGTCGGCTTGCGCCGTTCCAGCCATGCCGCCGCATAAGCCGCGAAGGTTTCGGCCTGCGCTTGTTCCAGCGGTTCATTCCGATCAGCCAAGCCCTGTAGGCGGTCCCGCTCTGCTTCTAGCTGCTGCCACGTCCATGATGCCCTGTTGCCCGCCTTATGCTCAACCGAGCCGCCGGGAGGCACTGAGCGATTGTTATAAGTGCCCCCGTGAGGGAGGCGGACCTTGATCCAGACTGTAAAGGACTTCGCGCCCCGAAAAAGCCCGATCCCGTCACAGTAGGCCGGGCGCTTCGTCATCACGGGAGGAAGCGACGCCTCCAAATCCTCATACTTCGCATATCGACCTGGCCGACCGATTGGGCGCTTCACTCCTGCCATGTCCGATCCCTTCCCGGTTGCATTGTGAGCCGTATAGCATCATTTCCAGTGGGGAATCGAGTGGGGAATTTTAAAATGGGGCAAAATGGGGTGCAGAATTCTCCCCACTAAATCCCCACTAGGAACGCTCGAAAATTCGGGTAAACGAGAAAAACGGATAAAACACGGGGTTTTGGAAAGTGGCGGAAATCCGGGAACGGCATGAACAGGGATAACGCCAAAAACAGGTGATGCCGACCTTGCCAAGGTTGGGGTCGAGGGTTCGAATCCCTTCGCCCGCTCCAGTCTTTTCCAAGACTTAGAGTCCATGCTCAGGGTGACGACAAGAAATACCCGGCCAATATCCCAACTGACGGTCGCGGAAATCTCCACAGGACCGCGCACTGGTGTTTTCTCGCTAGACGTTACTGCTAGCGGCAGGGAAGCTTGTCCTTGCGGCCTGACAAACCCTACTCCGCGAGTCTTCCCGCCACCCCCCTGCTGCTTCGTAATCACTGTAGGGCCGACCCCCACCCCCGGGGGGCCATGGAGGCGGTCTTTTCCATCAGACTTTAAAGTCAGCCTCTCGCGCTAGAAAAATTTTCAATAAAAATTGATCCGTTATTCTGGCACAGATACGGTCCTTGGCAACGGGGAGATTTTACGCGCGATGCCACGGACGTTCATTGCAAAAGACCCCGAACAGCTCCGGCAGCATTTAGATGCAATTGTCCTTCTATCGAATAGCGAACGTGAGGCGCTGGGCTTCCTTACACCCGCTGCCTATTCCGACGCAATCGACCAAAAACGTCTTCGGGCAATGTTGTTGGAGGATGATGACGGAACGGTCAGCTTGGTCGGCTACATATTCCACGGAGGCGTCTATCCTCACGCTCGCGTCCAACAAATTTGCGTTCAACCGCAATGGAGAAAGCGCAAGATAGCCTCAGCACTAATGGACTCCCTTGTCTCGGATATGGAGCGCATTGGCTTCTCAACGATAAAAGCCAAAGTCGCGGATAATCTGGCTCATGCCCAATCCTTCTATGCCCGGCATGGCTTTGAAGAGGCGCTATCTAAGCCGGGTGGGACCGCGCGGGGCCGAACGATTGTCATTCGCGTTCGGAATTTGGACACGCCGCATCTTTTCTCGACGCCACCGACTTCGATCAGCACTGGGCTACCGACCTTCGGGGCCGAACCGGCATTCTACACCTTTGATTTGAATGTCTTGTTTGATCTCGTGAAAAATCGTGACCGTCATCAAGCGGCGTGCTCTCTGTTCGCCGCCGCGTTGGATCATCGTATCCGTCTCGGGGTAGCGCCTGAATTCATTGATGAATTGAAGCGAACGTCTCGGGACCAGAACAATGATCCGGTTTTGCAGATGGCATTGCAGCTTCCTCGCTTGCCGCCGCCGGTTGACCCAGATGACCTCAACCGCCTTTCGGAAACGGTCCATCAACTCGTGTTTGTTGATCGGGGAGCAGCGGGGGCAGGTTCGAAACAGGCGCGTAGCGACGCTCGCCATCTCGCTCACTCCGCATTATCACGAGTAGCTGGCTTCATTACAAGCGATGGTGCCATCTTGGCGGCGCGGGATGACCTCCTGGAACGTGTCGGGATTGACGTTGCCGGACTGGACGAACTGATCACTTTGTTACCCGAATACACCCACGGATCGCCCAAAACCGGCCGTCAAGGAACGGGCTTCGAGTGCAAGACACCAACCGTTCAAGAGGCCACCGCCTATTTCAAGCGGTCAGGTGTGCCGGATGGCGTTATCGCGGAAGTTTGTGGCCCGGTCGTGGGTCGACCTGACGGGTGGCGATCAGCGATATGGGAAAACGGCGCTATCGTCGCGGTCGCGTTTTCGGTGCCCCCGGTTTCAACGTCCGGGGACGAAAGATTGCTCATCGCCGTGGACGCGGGGCATCTGGATCGCGAACTTTACGGAGAGTTCCTACTGGACGCGGCCGTCAAACACGCCTGTTCGTCAGGCCCAGCGGCGATACGTCTGGTACACGTTTCAGGACAACCAACCGTCAGCGCGATCGCAAAAACCCGCGGCTTTGTAGCGGCCGGGGCTGGGAGTGATTTGACGAAAGTCGCGATTGGCCGTCCCGTCACCGAAAGCAATTGGGATGCAGTCCGTAACCAAGCACGCCGCAAAGCGGGGCTGACGCTACCGAAGAAATGGCCTGATTTCTCCGATGGGGAAAGGAGTGTTCCCATCACCCATGGGCCGACCCGATCGGCAGCATTGTCCCCGGAGCGGTTCGAAGATTTGTTTGGGCCGACCCTCTACCTTTGGCCCGGACGAGAAGGGGTAATCGTGCCAATCCAGCGCCCTTATGCCGACGAACTGCTGGGAACAAATCTCCAGACCCGGCTTGCGTTTATCGAAGATCGAGACGCATCGTTTTTGGAACGAAGGGCATACGTAAATACGCCCCGCGCCCGTAGGGCCATGCGCCCGGGGCTGCCGATCCTGTTTTACGAGTCCAGTAAAAAGGGAGGCCGTAGCGCCATCGTCGCGGTGGGACGGATTGTGGATTCTGTCATCGTGCCCAAGGAGGCAACCTTGAAGGAAGCGGAACGCCGGGTGGTCGTGGACGATCTTTCCGATTTTTCTGCAACTGATGACGTGCTGGTGACGACCTTTGATAATTTGATGCCATTTCCGACGCTTGTTCCCCTCACCGCTTTGAAAGCGATGCGGGCTGATGGGACGAGCAACCTCATTTCTGCCACGCCGTTGGCGCACGACAATCTGGTGGCAATCATTAAGGCAGCTTGGGGCTAATGAACGCAGAGAACGACGCAATCATTTCGATCCATCCTCACCACGCACAAGCCATCCTCGATGGCGCTAAGACGATCGAACTGCGTCGCCGCATTCCCCAGCTTTCGGTTGGTACACGCCTGTGGATATACGCCACACGCCCGGTTGGGGCGGTAATCGGGGTCGCCACCGTCGAGGGGATTGTGCGGGGCGAGCCGGAACAGATATGGCTTGAATTCGGGGATCAGTCCGGCATCGGTCGGGACGATTTCGACAGCTATTTTGATGGCTCTGACGTTGCGATTGGATTGCTTCTAGCCAATGCTCAGCGCGGCACGGAGCAGGTCGCCATTGAAGAATTGCGTAGCCTGCGCCAGGGTTTTCATCCTCCACAAGTAATGATGACCATTAGCAATAATGAGGCTGCAGCGCTCCAAAAGATGACAAATATTGATGTAAACCGCACTTCTAATGTTTGGTAGGATAGAACTCTCCGCAAATTCATATTTTACAATTCTTGATTACTTCATTGATGAACCCCGCCCACCAGGGCGAGCCCAGCTGCGCGCGCAAATTGGCGTTGAGCACTTGTTGCAGCGCGACACTCGCGCCCGCGCCGACGGTCGCCAGGTAAAGGGCCAGGGTAAGCGCGACGGGCATCGCCGCCCAAGCTGGGGGACGTGGCTCGAAAGGGAAGAGCGCGGAGCCGATTGCGCGCGTTTCCTGCCAAACGCGCTCAGCGCGCCCGCTTCAACACCCAGCTCACGCTCGCCCCGCCCGCCGGCGCCGCGCCGCTCACCACCAGCTGCTGGGTCGCGATCGGGCGGCCCTCGGGGTCGATCCACAGGCTGTCCTCGACGCCGAGCGTCGCCCCCCGGCAGCGGAATTGCCACAGCGCGCCCCCCGGCAGCCGCAGCAGCGCCGCGAGCCCGTCGCTCGTCGGCGAGACCTCGACGCGCGGCGCGAGATGGAAGCGCAAGGCGAAGCTCGTCGCCGCCGCCTTGGGCCGGCGCCCGGCGGGGAGCAGCATGTCCTCGCCGCGCAGCTCCTTGCCGTCGCTCGCCAGCAGCAATTGGCGGCGGTGGCGGAAGCCGAAGCGGCGGGCATAGCCGTCATGGCTCGCCTCGATCCGGCTCGCTTGCTCGCTCTCCTGGCGGCTGAGCTCGACCTCGCTCACCCCCTTGCCGAGCGTGCCATCGGCATGAATCGCGGTCGAATTACTGTCGCCCAGCACGAGCGTCGAATGCGCGGCGGTGGTGCGCAGCCCCTCGGCGAGCGCGGGCGGCACCTTGGCGATCACCTGGCGCGCGCCGCCGCAATTGACGATCAGCCGCTGCGCCCCGTCCGAAAGCTCGAAGGCGAGCGTCGAGGCGCACCCCCCCTGCGCGAGCCGCGCGACCGGGGGCGGGGCGGCGTCGATCACCAGCACGGTCTGCCCGGCGGCGAGCCGCTGATAGCCCCAATCGCGCGCTTGCTTGAGCGGCCGCGCGCGCACGCCCGAGGCCTCGACCACCGCCGCCAGCGCCTCGGCCGACATCGGCGCCGCGCCCTGCCAGCTCGAAAGGGCACCATCGCCCATCGTCAACCCGAGCAAGGCGGGCACCATCGCGCCGAGCGTTTCGCCGATGAACGCCGGCGGATCGAGCCGGCGCGCGGCATAGCCCTCGCGTAGCATCGCCAGTAGCGCGATGATCTCGGCTTGCGCGAGCGGGGCGCGCTGGGCGCAACCGCCGTCGGGATAGATCGCCGCCGCCAGCGCGCGCTGCAACCCCGCCTCGCCGCCCTTCTGTCGCGGCTCGCCGCCCGCGATCAACAGCCCGGCCATCGTCACCCCGCACCAGGCGGCGATCCGCGCGACGCCCGGCGCCGCCTTGTCGGCGGTGCGATCGAGATGGCGGGCGCCGCGCGCGAGCGCCGTGAGCACGCGCGCGCGATAAGCGAGATCGGCGCTCGACAGGATCAGCGGGGCATGCGCCGCCCAGAAGAGAAGGCGCCGCCCGAGCAGATCGGGCGCCCAGGCGGGCTCGCTCACCGTGTCGGCGAACGCGTCGAGCCAGGCCTGCATCACCACCTCGGCGATCGGCGCCCCTTGCGCGCGGGTGGCGACGGTCGAGAGGTCGCGCAGCCAGGCGAAGCCGTGGAGATGTTCGGCCAGGCGCGGCGACAGCTTGGCCTTGGCGAGATCGAGCCCTTCGAGCGCAAGGCTTTCGCCATGGAACTCCAGCCGCCCGGCGAGCAGCGCCTGCCCGCGCGTGACGTCGCCCAGCATCGGATCGTCGGGCACCGCGACGAGTTTGAGCGGCTGTTTCCCCGCGAGCCGTAGCCCGTGGAGTGGGGTGCGCCAGGTGAGCCGCGCGAGCCGGGCCGATAGGCGCTCGGCGAGCGACAGCCCCTTGTCGCCGCCCAGCCGGACCAGGCGTTTGCCTTGCTCGATCGTGTCGGCGATGGTCTCGCGCGGGTCGCGGTCGGCCACTATCCCCTCAGCGCGCTGATATTGGCGGCATAATGGGCGGGGCCGCCCTTGAACACGGCGGTGCCCGCGACGAGCGCGTCGGCGCCCGCCTCGATACACGCGCGGGCGGTCTCGGCATCGACCCCGCCATCGACCTCGAGGTCGATTGGCTTGCCGAGCATGTCGATCTGCTTCCTGATCGCGGCGATCTTACGCAGTTGCGAGGGGATGAAGGCCTGGCCGCCGAAGCCGGGGTTGACGCTCATCACCAGCACCAGATCGACTTCCTCGAGCACGTAATCGAGCAGCTTGGCGGGCGTCGCGGGATTGAGCGAGACGCCGGCGCGCTTGCCCAGCGCCTTGATCCGCTGGAGCGTGCGGTGAAGGTGCGGGCCGGCTTCGGGATGCACCGTGATCGTATCGGCGCCCGCCTCGGCGAAGGCGTCGAGATAGGGGGCGACCGGCGAAATCATCAGATGCACGTCGAACGGCTTTTGCGTGTGCGGGCGCAGCGCCTTCACCACCGCCGGGCCGATGGTGAGATTGGGGACGAAATGCCCATCCATCACGTCGACGTGAATCCAATCCGCGCCCGCCGCGTCGATCGCGCGGACTTCCTCGCCCAATTTGGCGAAATCGGCGGACAGGATCGAGGGGGCGATGCGGACCATGCGCGCGGCAATAGCATGGGCTCGGCGGCTCGCAACCCGCCGGTTCACGCGATTCGCCGCAGGGGCGCAACGAAAAAGCCGTCGCACCCGCCCTGGTCGCCGAGCGTGCCGGGCGCGGTGCGGATCGGGGCGGTGGCGGCGATGCCGGGGGGAAGCGCGGCCGGATCGGACTCGGCGAGCGCGTAATCGGAGCGCGTGGCCAGGAAGCGCGCGAGCTGGTCCTCGCCCTCCTCGGGCTCGAGCGAACACGTCGCATAGACGAGCAGCCCGCCCGGCTTCACCCAATCGGCCGCGCGCGCGACCAGCCGCGCCTGGAGATCGGCGAGCTCGGCGATCTGCGCGGGGCCGATGCGGTGGAGCACATCGGGGTGGCGGCGGAAAATGCCCGTCGCGGTGCAGGGTGCGTCGAGCAGCACCGCGTCGAACGGGGCCTCGGGCGCCCAATCGAGCGCGTCGGCGGCGACGAGATCGGCGCGGAGCCCGGTGCGCGCGAGATTCTCCGAAAGTCGCGCGAGGCGACTTTGGCTGATGTCGAGCGCGGTCACCGCCCAGCCGGCGGCGGCGAGCTGCATCGTCTTGCCGCCGGGCGCCGCGCATAGATCGAGCGCGCGGCCTGCGCCGGCGCCGATCAGTCGCGCCGGGATCGACGCGGCGAGGTCCTGCACCCACCAGCGCCCCTCGCCAAAACCCTCGATCGCGGGGACGCGCGCGCGCGCCAGGCGGACATGGCCGGGGGCGAGGCTGACGCCGCCGAGCTGGGCGGCGAGCGCGTCGGTCTGGGCGGGATCGGCGAGGCTGAGGTCGAGCGCGGGGGGCGCGGCGAGCATGGCCTCGGCGGCGGCGACGGCTTCGGCGCCCCAGGCCGCCCGCCAGCGCGCGGCGACCGGTTCGGGCAGGCGCGCCGCCTCGCCCAGGGCGATACCGCGCCGGCTCAAAGTGCCGAACACGCCGTGCATCAGCCGCTTGGGGCCGCCCGCGACCAAGGGCAGCACGGTTGCGATCGCGGCATGATCGGGCGTGCCGAGCACGAGCTTCTGCGCGAGCGCGAGCCGCAGCACCATCCGCGCCTTGGCGTCATCGGGGAGCCGCTGCGCGGTCGCCGAATCGATCAGCGCGTCGAGCTCGACCAGCCGGCGCAGCACCGCGGCGGCGAGCGCGTGGACGAGCCCGCGATCGTCGGCGCGCTTCAATCCCTGGGTCGCGGCGGGGAGCGCTTGTTCGAGCGGCTGCCCGCGCCGCAGCACCGCGTCGAGCAGCTTGAGCGCCGCGCGGCGTGCGGCAACGCCCTCTTGTTCTGCCTCGCTCAACTTTCCATGTCCCTTGGCCTAAAGGAGGAGCTCATGGGCCAACGCCCCAGCCATGTGAAGCCGCCCGCGCATCTTTCCCCCAGCAAGCCGGTGCCCAAGCCCGCGCCGGCCAAACCCGCCGACGACCCGCTGGGCCGCGACCCGACGCGCTACGGCGATTGGGAGCTGAAGGGCATCGCGATCGATTTTTGAGGGCTACGTTCGCCGACGTCGCCCCTGCGAAAGCAGGGGCCTCCTAGTTCGTCGCGCGGCGGTGCGACCAGGCGCGAGGTGACAGCTTCTTCTCATACGCGTTACCCCGCCCACCGCTCACGCCAAGATGCGCTCGAACAAATCCTCCCACTGCGGGTTGGCACGCTCGACCAGCGCGATCTTCCAGTCGCGCTTCCAGGCCTTCAATGCCTTTTCTCGCGCGATCGCCTCTTCGATCCGCTCGTGCGGCTCGGCGAGCACGAGCGTTTTGATCCCGTAACGCCGGCAGAATGCCGAGCCGCGATCCTCGCGATGCTGCAGGACGCGCGCGGCGAGATCGGCCGTCACGCCGATATAGAGCATGCCGCGCGGCTTGCTCGCCATGATGTAAGTCCAGCCCGCCACCCGGCGAGGATGGCGCCATGAGCGGGGAGATGCCAGCTTTCGCTGGCATGACGCTGGAGATCATGCGCCTCAACAACAGACGTCGCCCCGGTGAAAGCCGGGGCCTCCCGGTTCGGCGCGCGACGGTGGGGCCTGGAACAGGGTGGCTCCGGCTTTCCAGGGAGTGACGCCGGCGCGGCGTGGATCGCTATTCCTCGCGCAGCGGCCGGCTGAGGAGCGCCTCGATCACGGCTTCGATCCGCGCGCCTTCGAGCAGCGCGCAGACGGCGTCGACCACGGGCATTTCCACCCCGGTCGCGCGCGCCGCGTCGCGCAGCACCGGGGCGGTCGCGGCGCCCTCGGCGACGCTGCGGCGGTCGGCGAGCAGCGCGGTCGCCGCGCGGCCCGCGCCGAGCCCCATGCCGAGCGAAAAATTGCGCGATTGGGTCGAGCCGCAGGTGAGCACCAGATCGCCCAACCCCGAGAGGCCGGTGAGCGTTTCCATCCGCGCCCCCCGCGCGACGCCGAAGCGCGTCATCTCGGCGAAACCGCGCGCGAGCGTCGCCGCGCGGGCGTTTTCGCCGAGCCCCGCCCCCGCCACCACCCCGCAGGCGATCGCGAGCACGTTCTTCACCGCGCCGCCGATCTCGGCGCCGATCACGTCGCTCGATCCGTACAGCCGCAAGGCGCCGCCGCCGAGCCGCGCGATCAGCGCCGCGCGCAACGCCGTATCGGCACAGGCGAGTGTCAAGGCGGTGGGCTTGCCCTCGGCCACTTCGCGCGCGAAGCTGGGGCCCGAGAGTACCGCGCGCGGCGCTTCAGGATGAAGTTCGGCGGCGACCTCGCTCATCAGCTTGCCGCTACCCGCTTCGATGCCCTTCGCGCAAAGGATCAGCGGGCGCGCGCCCACCGGCGCCCCGGCGAGCACGGCGCGAAGATGTTGCGCGGGCACCACCACCAACAGCGCCTCGCAGGCGGCGAGGTCGGCCAAATCCCCGGTCGCGCAAATCGCGGGCGATAGCGGCACGCCGGGCAGGAACAGCGGATTTTCGCGGTCACGCTCGATCGCCGCGACCACCTCGGCCTCGCGCGCCCAGAGCCAGGTCTCGCCCCCGGCGGCGCATAGTTGCGCGAGCGCGGTGCCCCAGGCGCCCGCGCCGATCACGCCGAGCCTCACGCCTTCACTCCCGCCCCGCGCACCGCCTCGGCATGCGGATCGAGCGGCCAGCGCGCGCGCGCGGGCGTGTCGAGCGGGTCGCTATGCCCGGCGGCGAAACGCTCGGCGCCCGCCCAGGCGATCATCGCGGCGTTATCGGTGCACAGCCAGAGCGGCGGCGCGACGAAGCGCAGGCCATGCGCCTCGGCCAGGCCGGTGAGCGCGCCGCGCACCGCCTGGTTCGCCGCGACCCCGCCCGCGACGACGAGCGCCGTCGCCCCCGGCGCCGCCGCGATCGCGCGCGCGGTGCGATCGATCAAACACTCGATCACCGCCGCCTGGAAGCTCGCCGCCAGATCCTCG
>LWDI01000098.1:0-138 GCA_002083475.1 Proteobacteria bacterium SG_bin5 | reverse complement strand
CTTTCAGCGGGCGCGGCAGCGGCACCGCGCGCGGGTTCCCCCGCAGCGCCGCGCGCTCGACGGCGGGGCCGCCGGGAAAGCCGAGCCCCATGATTTTGGCGCTTTTGTCGAACGCCTCGCCCGCCGCGTCGTCGATCG
>LWDI01000097.1 GCA_002083475.1 Proteobacteria bacterium SG_bin5 | reverse complement strand
TCGCGTAGCGAATGGTGGAGGGGTGTCGCCCTCTATCTGCTGGGGATACCCCTCCGTCAGCCGCTCGCGCGGCTGCCACCTCCCCTTATAGGGGAGGAGCTAAGCAGTGTGATCGCAAACAGCTCTAGAATTTGATCTCCGAAATATTGTTGATTACCGTTCCCAGAATGCCATATTCCTTGGCCTCGTCGGTCGTCATCCAATAATCGCGCTCGATATCCTCGCGCACGCGTTCGACCGGTTGGCCGGTTTTCTCCGAAATGACCCGCGCCAGCCGCTCGCGCATTTTCACGATTTCCTTCGCCTGGATCGCGATGTCGGTCGCGCGCCCGCCCGCGCCGCCCGAGGGCTGGTGGATCAGGAAGCGCGTGTTGGGCAGGCAGAAGCGGCGCTCCTTGGCCGCGCCCAGGAAGATGTGCGTGCCCGCGCTCGCCACCCAACCGGTGCCGATCACCGCGACCGGGCTCGCGATGAACTCGATCAGATCGTGGATCGTGTCGCCCGATTCGACATGGCCGCCCGGCGAGTTGACGAAGATCTTGATCGGATCGTGGCTGACGTGATCGAGATAAAGCAATTGCGCCGACACCCGCTCGGCGAGCTTCTGATCGATCCCGCCGAAGATCAGCACGGTGCGCGCTTCCAGGAATTTGGCCATCAGCACGCCGTTGCCGCCCGACGCGCGCTCCTCCGGGGCGTCTTCGTCGTCGAGGCGGAAGGGCGGGAAAGCGCGATCGAACATGGAGGTTCCTTCTTGCGGTATGGTCGGGGCTTGAGGTAGCTGCGCCCCCCGCCCCGCGCAAGGGAGCCCCAAGCGGGGGCTTGCGCGCCTCGCGCGGGCACCAGATATAGGCTGGCGCTGACAACAAGGACATCCCATGCATCCGCTTCACGACTCGCTGGTTCCCATCGTCATCGAACAATCGAACCGCGGCGAGCGCAGCTTTGACATTTACTCGCGGCTGCTGCGCGAACGGATCGTGTTCGTGACCGGGGTGGTCGAGGATCACATGGCCTCGCTGATCACCGCCCAGCTGCTGTTCCTGGAAAGCGAAAACCCCAAGCGCGACATCTTCATGTATATCAACTCGCCCGGCGGGGTGGTGACGGCGGGGATGGCGATCCACGACACGATGCAATATATCCGCCCGCGCGTGGGCACGGTGTGCATCGGCCAGGCGGCGTCGATGGGCAGCTTCCTGCTCGCGAGCGGCGAGCCGGGGATGCGCGTCGCGCTCACCAATTCGCGGATCATGATGCATCAGCCCTCGGGCGGGGCGCAGGGCCAGGCGAGCGATATCGAGATCCAGGCCAAGGAAATCTTGCGCATCCGCCACCGGATGAACGAGCTTTATGCAAAATATACCGGCCAACCGCTTGATGTTATTGAAACTGCGATGGAGCGCGACAAATTCCTAGCGGCGGACGAAGCCAAGGCCTTCGGGTTGATCGACGAGGTGTTCGACAAGCGGCCGGTGCCGGCGGACGAGGCAGCGGCCGCCTGACGGGCGGAGCAGGCATAAACCGGATTTTGGTGATTGTCCGATTGAAGCGGGGCAGGCTATGCTAGCTGCCTCTTGGCCGCGCGTTTTTGCGCGAAGGATGTGTTGAATGCCTAAAATGACCGGTGGCGATACCAAGAGCACGCTCTACTGCTCGTTCTGCGGGAAGTCGCAGCACGAGGTGCGCAAGTTGATCGCCGGCCCCACCGTGTTCATCTGCGATGAATGCGTCGATCTGTGCAACGACATCATCCGCGAGGAAACCAAATCGGCTTTGGTTTCCAAGAAGGACGGTGGCGTGCCGACCCCGCAGCAAATCTGCGACGTGCTAGACGATTACGTGATCGGCCAGAATCGCGCCAAGCGCGTGCTCTCGGTTGCCGTGCACAACCATTACAAGCGCCTCAATCACGGTCAAAAGGGCGCCGATGTCGAGCTCGCCAAGTCGAACATCCTGCTGATCGGGCCGACCGGCTGCGGCAAGACCCTGCTCGCGCAGACGCTCGCGCGGATTCTCGACGTACCCTTCACCATGGCCGACGCGACGACGCTGACCGAGGCGGGCTATGTCGGCGAGGATGTCGAGAACATCATCCTGAAGCTGCTCCAGGCGAGCGACTATAATGTCGAGCGCGCGCAGCGCGGGATCGTTTACATCGACGAGATCGATAAGATCAGCCGCAAGGCCGAGAATCCCTCGATCACCCGCGACGTCTCGGGCGAGGGCGTTCAGCAGGCGCTGCTCAAGCTGATGGAGGGCACCACCGCGAGCGTGCCGCCCCAGGGCGGGCGCAAGCATCCGCAGCAGGAATTCCTCCAGGTCGACACCACCAACATCCTGTTCATCTGCGGTGGCGCGTTCTCTGGCCTCGAGAAGATCATCGGTGACCGGTTGCAGGGCAAGTCGATCGGCTTCGGCGCGCATGTCGCCGCCCCCGAGGAACGCCGCACCGGCGAAGTGCTCAAGAATGTCGAGCCCGAGGATCTGCTGAAGTTCGGGCTGATCCCCGAATTCGTCGGCCGCCTGCCGGTGATCGCGACGCTGGAAGATCTCGACGTGCCGGCGCTGGTGAAAATCCTCACCGAGCCCAAGAACGCGCTCGTCAAACAATATCAGAAGCTGTTCGACATGGAGAGCGTCGATCTAGGCTTCACCGATGACGCGCTCGTCACCGTCGCGCGCCGCGCGATCGACCGCAAGACCGGCGCGCGCGGCTTGCGCTCGATCCTGGAGGCGATCCTGCTCGATACCATGTTCGACCTGCCGAGCATGGACGGGGTCGATCAGGTGATGATCGACAAGGACGTGGTCGACGGCCGCAAGGAACCGGTGCGCGTCTACGCCAAGAAGGAAAAGGCGGGCGGGGCGGCGTGAACGCGCACAAGCCGATCGATGCCGACGAGCAACTGAAGAGCCCGCATCTGGAATTGGCGGCGCGGGCGGACGCGGGACAAAAGCTTGCCTTGATGGCGCTCGAGTTTCTCGCGAGCTACGCCAAAACGACGGGAACGCGGTTCGACTTCGAGGGGGCCGCCGAGGCGATGGAATCGGATCCCGTGCTCAGGACGCTCGACGGCGAAGCGCTCGAGATCGAGTTGCGATCGCGATCGATCTGCGCCGACATGTTGCGCCGCTTTGGTACCGAGCTTTACCGGTAGGCGCGATGACGATCGCCGATACTCTCGCGATGTTGAGCGTGGCGATTACGATTGGGTCGATCATCCTAGGCTTGATCATCTTCTTGATGACGGTCTTTATGGCGTTCAGCGTTTATCGCTATGTCAGAAGCGAGACGCGGGAAGCGATTCGGGCTTATCTCGAAAGCGACGAGGGTAGATCGACGCTCAAGCATATGGTCCATGCCCGCATCGGGATGACTTCCGCGACGACGGCGCAGACGCCCCCGCGAGTAGGCGAGTGACCGACCCGGCGGCTTTCCGCCTCGCGACTCGCCCCGATCGCACCGCCGTCGCCGCGATGCTCGCGCGCGCTTTCGCGAGCGATCCGGCGATGGCGTGGCTCTTCCCCAATCCCGCCGCGCGCGCGCGCAAGCTACCCGCGCTGTTCGCCTTGCTGTTCGATATGGACGCCGTGCACGGGATGCGGCTGGTGAGCTTGGGCGGCGAGGCGGCGACGCTCTGGCGCGCGCCCGGCCATGCCGAGACGCCAATGCGCGAGATGCTCCGCTTCGCGCCGGCGATGCTCGCCACCTTCGGGCTCGCGCTGCCGCGCGCGCTCGCGCTGAGCGACGCGATCGACCGGCACATGCCGCGCGAGCCCTTTTGGTATCTCCACATCGCCGGCTGCGATCCGGCGCATCAGGGCAAGGGGCTCGGCCGCGCGGCGGTGCGCGCGGGGCTCGAGCGGATCGAGGCGAGCGGCGTGCCGCAATATCTCGAAACCGCGACCGAGGCCAATCTCGGCTTCTACCAAGCGCTTGGTTTCCGGGTGACCCAGGACTGGCGCGTGGGGACGGACGGTCCGCGCTTTTGGTCGCTGCGGCGCGACGCGATCTAGCCGCTCCTGGAACAGGCCGCCGAACCGCCGCGTTGACCGCTCGCTCAGGCGAAGGAGGGTGACGATGGTCGACAAATATGATGCCCCGCATGTGGTGGTCGAGCGGCGCGGCGGCGCTGGGATGTTGATCGGGCTCGCGGTGCTGTTGCTGGTCGCGGTGGTCGCTTATTTTCTGATCACACAAAGCCGCAACGACACGCGGCGCACCGACGCGGTGACCAGCGCCGCCGAACAAGTGGGCGATAGCGCGAAGAAGGCGGGCGACGCGGTCGAGCGGTCGATCGATCCCGCGAAGTAACGGCTCGACGCCTCAGCGCAAACAGGCGTCGAGCGCCGAGCGCCGCACGACGCCGGCCCGCGCCCGGATCGCGCTGCCGTGGCGGCGGGTGAAGCCCCTGGGCGCGATCGCCGCGCGCTTCTTGGGGAGCGGCAGCACGGCCGCGATCCGCGCCGCCTCGATCGGCGTCAGCGTGGTCGCGTCATGCCCGAAATAGCGCTCGGCCCCGGCGTTGACGCCATAAGTGCCGATCCCCGTCTCGGCGACGTTCAGATAGACTTCCATGATCCGCTTCTTGCCCCATAGATTTTCGATGAGGAACGTGAACCACGCCTCGAACGCCTTGCGGACATAGCCGCCGCCCTGGATGAGAAAGGCGTTCTTCGCGGTCTGCTGGCTGATCGTCGAACCGCCGCGAATGCGACCGCCCTTTTGGTTGCGGCGATAGGCCTCCTCGATCGCCTTGGCATCGAAGCCATTGTGGAGGCAAAAGCGCGCATCCTCGCCCGCGATCACCGCGCGCGCCATATCGGGGTCGATCTTGGCGAGCGGCAGCCATTTCTGGGTGATGCTATGGCCGCCGAGCAGATCGCCGATCATGGTGAAGGTGATCGGCGGGTTGACGAAGCGATACAGGCCCACCCAGGCGACCGAGAACAGCACGAAGCCGATGACGGTCTTGACGGCAAGGCTGATCGCGCGGCGGAACATGGCGGTGCGGTGCCACGAGCGGGGGGCGGGGATCAAGAGTTCGGCTTGCCGGGGGCGGGCGGCTTTAGCATCATGCCGCCATGTTCGAGATCCGGCAGGACGATCTATCGGGCGCGCCGAGCCGGGCGCTGCTCGCGCTGCATCTGGCGGGGATGCACGCGAGCTCGCCCCCGGGCCATGTCTTCGCGCTCGATCTGTCGGGCCTGCGCGCGCCGGCGGTAACGGTGTGGAGCGCGTGGGCGGGCGAGCGGATCGCGGCGATCGGCGCGCTCAAGCGGCTCGGCGACGGCGGCGGCGAGATCAAGTCGATGCGGACCCACCCGGACTTTCTCCGCCAGGGCGCGGCGGCGGCGATCCTGGAGACGATCATCGCCGCAGCGCGCGCGGAAGAATTGCGGCGCCTGAGCCTGGAGACGGGCAGCGGCCCCGCTTTCGAGCCGGCGCTGGCGCTCTATCGGTGGCGGGGGTTCATGAATGGCGCCGCGTTCGGCGATTATGCGCCGAGCGACTTCAACCAGTTTCTGCATTTGTCGCTGGCGGACGTCAAAACCTTCGCTCCGGGCCCGCCCCCGTCCGTCGCTTCATCCCCGGTCGAAAGGCAGCGGGACCCCGGATCAAGCCCGGGGTGACGACGAGGTTAATGTTCTCACCCGAGCGGGAGGACCCTCACGCCGCGAGCAGCCTTTTGTCGCCCGCGATCCGCAGCATCGCCTTTTGCAGCTTCTCGAACGCGCGCACCTCGATCTGGCGGACGCGCTCGCGCGACACGCCATAGACCTGGCTCAATTCTTCGAGCGTCTTGGGGTCGTCGGTCAGCCGGCGTTCGGTCAGGATGTGGCGCTCGCGCTCGTTGAGCGAGCTCATCGCCGAGACGAGCATCTCGTGGCGGACATCGGCTTCCTGCGCCTCGGCGACGCGCTCGTCCTGCAAGGGGCTGTCGTCGGCGAGCCAATCCTGCCACTGGCCCTCGCCATCCTCGCGCATCGGCACGTTGAGGCTGGTGTCGCCGCCCAGCGCCATGCGCCGGTTCATGCTCGTCACCTCGGCCTCGGTCACGCCCAAGTCGGTCGCGATCTTCTTCAAATCCTCGGGACGCAGATCGCCATCCTCGAACGCGTCGAGCTTGGCCTTCATCCGGCGCAGGTTGAAGAACAGCTTCTTCTGCGCGGCGGTGGTGCCCATTTTCACCAGGCTCCACGAGCGCAGGATGAATTCCTGGATCGAGGCGCGGATCCACCACATGGCATAGGTGGCAAGGCGGAAGCCGCGATCGGCCTCGAACTTCTTCACCCCCTGCATCAGCCCGATATTGCCTTCCGAGATCAGCTCGGACAGCGGCAGGCCATAGCCGCGATAGCCCATCGCGATCTTGGCGACCAAGCGCAAATGGCTCGTCACCAGCCGCGCGGCGGCCTCGGTATCGCCATGCTCCTCGAAGCGTTTGGCGAGCATATATTCCTCTTCGGCCGAGAGGATCGGGAATTTCTTGATCTCGGCGAGATAGCGGTTGAGGCTGGCCTCACCACCGAGCGCGGGGATCGTCGCGGGGACGTTGCTGCCGCTGGCCATGACCGAAACTCCTTTCCCTTTACCCGAGCGGAAGGCTCTTCGCCGATCGCGCCCGGGCGCGATCGCCGCTCTTACGCTTAGACACGAAGACTATCGAACAGTTCCTGCATGTCAGCAGGGAGTTCGCTTTCGAACGCTAAAGCGTTACTGCTGATGGGGTGAATGAACCCCAAACGGGCCGCGTGCAAGGCCTGGCGCCGGAAATTGAGCGTTTCCACACAGGCCCGCAGCGATTGCGGCAGTCTAGCGTAAACGGGGTCCCCCAGCAAGGCATGGCCGAGCGAGGCCATGTGCACCCGCACCTGATGCGTGCGGCCCGTCTCCAGCCGGCATTCGACGAGCGCCGAATGGCGCAGCGTCTCCAGCGTGCGATAATGGGTGACCGCGCGCTTGCCGCCGGGGACGATCGCGATCTTCTTGCGATTGGCGGGCGAGCGCGCGAGCGGGGCGTCGACGCGGCCCTCGCTCGGCTTGGGATGCCCCTGGACGATCGCCTTGTAGCGTCGATCGATCGAGTGTGCGGCGAATTGGCGCGCGAGCCCTTCATGCGCGCGGTCATGCTTGGCGGCGACGATCAGCCCCGAGGTGTCCTTGTCGATCCGGTGGACGATCCCCGGCCGCGCGACGCCCCCGATCCCCGATAATTGCCCGGCGCAGTGGTGGAGCAGCGCGTTGACGAGCGTGCCGTCGAGATTGCCCGCCGCCGGATGGACGACGAGCCCGGCGGGCTTGTCGACCACGATCAGATGCGCGTCTTCGTAAATCACGTTCAGCGGGATCGGCTGGGCTTCGTTATGCGCGGGGGCGGGGCGGGGGATGGCGATGCTGAATGCCTGGCCCGCCTCGGTCTTGCGCGCGGGGTCGCGGGTCGGCTTGCCCTGGGCGTCGTGAACCTGGCCCGCCGAGATCAGCGCCTTCATCCGATCGCGCGACACCTGGGGCACCAAATCGGCGAGCGCGCGATCGAGCCGTAGGCCCGCTTCGCCCACGCGCACTTGCACGACATCTACCCCCCGGTCCATTCTGCCGGCCGATATGGCGCCGTCGGTTTCCATTTCAAGCGCGCTGCTCACCGCCTTGCGGGCAAGGGCGGCGGCGAGTCCGGTCGAAATCTGCGGGCTGTTGCTGGGTGCGCCGGGCGCGATCCTGGAGGCCCCACCTTGCGCCAATGTCGCGGCCGAGCCAGAGCGGCGCTTCGAACTCGATCCCGCCGCGCTTTTCGCCGCGCATCGCCGGGCGCGGGAAGGCGGACCCGCGATCCTCGGTCATTATCACTCGCACCCGGAGGGCCCCGCGCGCCCGAGCGCCGAGGATGCGCGCCAGGCGGCCGCCGATGGCGCGCTGTGGCTGATCCTCGCCGCGCGCGAGGCGCGGCTGTGGCGCGCGGTGGCGGCGGGCGCGTGGCACGGGCGCTTCGATCCGGTCGCGCTCATGGTCGCGCCGCCTTGCGATGACGCGCCGCCTTCGCCATGAGGGGCATCGTTTGAAAAGGGGCTCCAGTTACCATGCCAGTCAGCGCGGTCGAGTTCGCCAGCCTGCTTTGTTCGCGGCTGTGCCATGATTTGTTGAGCCCGGTCGGCGCGCTCAACAACGGGCTCGAGCTGCTGGCCGACGAACATGATCCCGAAATGCGCCAGCGCTGCCTGGAGCTGTTGAGCGAAAGCGCCAAGGCGAGCGCGAACAAACTGAAATTCTTCCGCCTGGCGTTCGGCGCGGCGGGCGGTTTCGGCGAGACCATCGACGCGCGCGAGGCCCGCGCCGCGATCGAGGGGCTGTTCGGCGACAATCACCGCGTGAAGATCGGCTGGCTGGTCGAAGCCGGCGTGCTCCCCAAGCCCGCGATCAAGGTGATGCTCAACCTGGCGCTGATCGCGGGCGACGCGCTGGTGCGCGGCGGCCAGCTCGACATCGGGGCGGAGTTGCAGGGGGAGACGATCGAGATCGTGGTGCGCGGCGATGGCCCGCGCATCGTGCTCGATCCCGAATTGCGCAACGCGCTCACCCATGCCGACGAAAGCCTGATCACGCCGCGCGCGGCGGCGGCCTTTCTCGTCCGCTCGCTGGTCGCGGAGAATGGCGGGCTGCTCCAGGTGTCGCCGCCCGAGGCGCCGGTGCTGCTGTTCGGGGTCGCCTTCAACCAGCGGTAAACCGCTTCTTTACCGTTCATCGGCCATGAAACGAACGCGTTAGCGCGCGGGGGCCCATGGACGATCTGCTGCAGGAATTCATCGCGGAAACGCGCGAGACGCTGGAAGCGCTTTCGGGCGAAATCGTGATGTGGGAAGCCGCGCCGGGCGATCGGCAGCGGCTCGACGCGATTTTCCGCTTCGTCCACACCGTGAAGGGCAGCTGCGGCTTTCTCGATCTGCCGCGCCTCAGCCGCTTGAGCCACGCCGCCGAGGACGCGCTCGCCGCCGTGCGCGCGGGCGAGCGCGTGCCCGACACGCAACTCGTGAACGCGGTGCTCGCGATCGTCGACCGGATCGGCGAGATCATCGAGGCGATCGGCGCCGGCGCCGCGCTCGACGATAGCGGCGAGGATTTGCTGATCGCGGCGCTCGCCCCGGGCCAGGTCGCGGCTGTGGCGGGCGCGGTGGCGGCGCCGGTCGCGGCGGACGGCGAGCCGCCGGCATCGAGCCCGAACACGCCGCGCGCGGCCAATCGCTCGGTGCGGCTCAGCGTCGATCTGCTCGATCGGATGATGAGCGGCATGTCCGAAATGGTGCTCGCGCGCAACGAACTCGCGCGGCGGCTGCGAGACGGCGGCGTCGATCCGGTGATCGAAGCGGCGCTCGAGCGGCTGTCGCACACCGTCGCCGAAATGCGCGACACCGTCACCCGCACGCGGATGCAAAAGATCGACGCGCTCTTCTCGGCGCTGCCGCGCATGGTGCGCGATACCGCCGCCGAACTCGGCAAGAGCGTGCTGCTCTCGATCGAGGGCGCCGATGTCGAACTCGATCGCGAGATGATCGAGATGATGCGGGATCCGCTCGTCCACATCATCCGCAACGCGATCGATCACGGCATCGAAAGCCCCGAACAGCGCCGCGCGGCGGGCAAGCGCGAGCATGGCCGGCTCGTCGTGTCGGCGCGGCAATCGGGCAATCAGATCATCGTCGAAATCATCGACGACGGGCGCGGCATCGATACCGATCGGTTGATCGCCAAATATGCCAAGGCGAGCGGGCGCGGCGAGGCCGAGCTGCGCGCGCTGCCCGAACGCGCCAAGGTCGCGCTGGTGTTCGAGCCCGGCTTGAGCTCCAAGGACAAGGCGACGAGCATTTCGGGGCGCGGCGTCGGCATGGACGTGGTGCGCGCCAATATCGAGCAGATCGGCGGGCGCATCGAACTCAATTCGACCCCGGGCCAGGGCTTGGCGATCGCGATCCACGTGCCGCTGACGCTGTCGATCATCTCGACGATCGTCGTCGGCTGCAAGGGCCAGCGCTTCGCGCTGCCGCGCCAGGCGGTCGAGGAGATCGTGCGCGTGCGCGGCGACGCGATCCGCATCGACATGCTGGGCGACACCCCGGTCGCGACGGTGCGCGACCGGCGGCTGCCGATGATCGCGCTCGACGCCGTGCTCGGGCTCGCCAAGCCGGGCAGCGCGCCGGTGATGCTCGCGATCGTCGCGATCGGCGGCGGCAGCTATGCGCTCGCGGTCGACGAGGTGCACGATACCGAGGAATTGGTGATCAAGCCCGCCCCGCCTGCGGTGATGGCGACCGGGCTTTATGCCGGCCAAACCTTGCCCGATACCGGCCGGCCGATGCTGTTGCTCGATTGCTCGGGGCTCGCGCAAAAGGCGGGGCTGCGCTTCGGGCGCGGCGCGATCGTCGAAGAGGAGGCGCCGGCCGAGGCGGCGGCGGCGATCGGGCTTTCGGCGCTGTTGTTCGTCGATCTCGACCAGAGCCGGCGCGCGGTGCCGCTCGACGTCGTCGATCGCGTCGAACCCGCGCTCGCGGAAGCGGTGCGCTTCACCGCCGGCAAATTGCGTCTGGCGATCGACGGCACCGCCGTGCCGCTGGCGACGCTCGCCGGCGATGTCGCGCGCGACTTGATCGCGCAGCGCGGCGCGATCAGCGTGCTGCGCATGGCCGATGGGCGCGCCGAAGTCGGCTATCCGATCGCCGAGGCGCTCGACATCGTCGAAATCGCCGAGCCGGTGCTGCCTGCGAGCAACGCCGGGCCGGTCGCGGGGCTGGTGATGATCGAGGGCGAGCCGGTCGAACTGCTCGACGTGCATTGGCTGTTCGCCCATGCCGCCGACGCGCCGCAGCCGCCCGCGCCGCCGCTCTGCCTGTTCGCGGGCGCCGAGGCGCGTTGGATGGAGAATTTCCTGCGCCCCGTGCTCGAAGCCTCCGGCTATCGCGTCGCGACCACGCCCCCCAAGGGCGAGACGCCGGCGGTGGTGCTGGCGATGGAGGGCGAAGAAGTCGCCGCCAGCGCGCCCGTGGTGCGGTTGCGCGGCGAGGTCGGCCCCGGCCGGCGCGGGGACAGTGTGTATCGCTATGACCGGGCGGCGCTGCTCGCGGCGGTCGCGGCGCGAATGGGGGAAGCGGCGTGACGAGCAAACTCTTCCTGATCGCGCGCATCGCGGGCCGCGCAGTCGCGATCGATTCGGATCAGGTCGAATCGGTGGTCGACGTGCCCGAGATCACCCCCGTCCCGGGCACCGGCGCGGTGGTTCATGGCCTCGCCGCGTTGCGCAGCCGAGTGGTGACGGTGATCGACACCTGCATCGCGCTCGACCTTCTGCCCTCGCCCCGCGCCCCCAAGCGCGCGGTGATCACCCATGTCGATGGCCATCATTATGCGCTGCCGGTCGATCAGCTCGAAGACGTCGCGCTGTTCGATCCCTTGCCGCTCGCCGAAGGCGTGGCGATCGAGGGGGGCTGGGCGCGCGCGGCGGCGGGGCTGGTGGTGCGCGAGGGCGATCCGATGCTGGTGATCGATCTGCGCGCGCTGATCCCCGGCGTCGCCGCCGCTGCTTAACTCGTCGGTCAGGTTTTTCTGCGACAAGAAGCGCGAACCGAAAAAGGTGCCGTGATGAAGACTTGCCTGGTGGTTGATGATTCGAAGGTTATCCGCAAAGTCGCGCGGCATATTCTCGAGACGATGGATTTCCAAGTGAGCGAGGCGGGCGACGGGCGCGAAGCGCTCGATCATTGCCTGGAGACGGTGCCCGACGTGGTGCTGCTCGATTGGAACATGCCGGTGATGAGCGGCATGGATTTTCTGAAGGCGCTGAAGGAAACCGCGATCCCGCGCCGGCCCAAGATCGTCTTTTGCACCACCGAAAACGGCGTCGCCTTCATCCGCGCCGCGATCGAGGCCGGGGCGGACGAATATGTGATGAAGCCCTTCGATCGCGAAACGCTCGAATCCAAGCTCCAGATCGTCGGCGTCGCCTGAGCACCGGGGGGGTCGCCACCATGCCCGCCAGGCCGCACACGCTCGCCGCGCGCGCCGCGCCCGAAGCGCGGATCCTGATCGTCGATGATTCGGTCGTCGCGCGCGCGGTGATCGGCAAGATGATCGAGGCCGAACCGCGTTTTACCGTCGCCGGCGCGGTCGCCGATGCCCATGCCGCGCTCGATTTCCTGCAGCGCGAAAGCGTCGACGTGATCCTGCTCGACATCGAAATGCCCGGGGTCGACGGCTTGACCGCGCTTCCCGATCTGCTCGCCTGCGGGCGCGGGGCGCGGGTGATCGTCGTCTCGTCGAGCTGCGCCGAGGGTGCCGCCGCGACGATCCAGGCGCTCACGCTCGGCGCGGCGGACACGCTGGTGAAGCCGGGAATCGGCAATCTCGTCGGCAAATTCGGCGACGCGCTGACCGAGAAGATCGCACGGCTGATCGACGGCGATGATCTGGGCGCGAGCCGCCCGCAGCCGATCGCGAGCGCGGGCCAGGCCGAGGATTTCGACATCGTCGCGATCGGCGCCTCGACCGGGGGCATTCACGCGCTCAGCCAAATGCTGCGCGCGATCCCGCCGAGCTTCCAGACGCCGATGCTGATCACCCAGCATCTGCCCGCCTCGTTCATGCCCTATTTCGCGGCGCAGATCGCGGTGCTCGCCGGGCGAACTTGCGAGGTCGCGCAGGATCATGCGCGGATCAAGCCCGGCCGAATCCTGATCGCCCCCGGCGACGCGCATCTGCGCTGCGCGCGCTATGGCGAGGCGGTGGTGGCGCGGCTGACCCATGAAAAGGTCGCGAGCGGTTGCCTGCCCTCGGTCGACCCGATGTTCGCGAGCGTCGCCGAGAGTTTCGGCGCGCGCGCGCTCGGCATCGTGCTCTCGGGCATGGGGCGCGACGGCGCGCAAGGGGCGGCGCGGCTCGCCCACGCCGGCGGCGCGCTGGTGGTTCAAGACAAGGCCAGCTCGGTCGTTTGGGGAATGCCCGGCGCGGTCGCGCAGGCGGGCTTCGCCCAGGCGGTGCTGCCGCCCGATGAAATTGGCCGGCTGATCGCCGGCGGAAAGCGCCCAGCATGATCATCGACCAACGCCTGCCGCCGCCCACGACCAGCGCGATGGTGGTCGTGACCGCGCTGCTCGAACAGCGCACCGGCCAGCAGATCGCGCCCAACCGCAGCTGGCGGATCGAAACCGCGCTCAAGCCGCTGCTCCGCGCGCGCGCGCTGCCGTCGCTCGAAGCCCTGGTCGACGAATTGATGCGCGATCCCGGCGGCGTCGTCGCCGAACAGATCGTCGACGCGCTGCTCAACCAGGAAACCTCCTTCTTCCGCGACGCGCCGATCTTCGACGCGCTGCTCGCCGCGATCGAGGGCGAGGCGGCGACGGGGCGGCGGCCGCGGCTGTGGTCGGCGGCTTGTTCGACCGGGCAGGAACCGCTCTCGCTCGCGATTCTGCTCGCCGAGCGCGCGCGCGCGGGGGTGACGATCGATGCCGAGATCGTCGCGACCGACGTGTCCGAAGCCGCGCTCGCCCGCGCGCGAAGCGGGCGCTATTCGCAATTCGAGATTCAGCGCGGACTTTCGGTGCGCCGCATGATCGATTGGTTCGAGGCGATCGGCCCCGATTGGGTCGCGCGCCCCGAATTGGTGAGCCGCATCACCTTCCGCCGGCAGAATCTGGTCACCGACGCGCCGCCGCCGGGGCGGTTCGACATCATCTTGTGCCGCAACGTGATGCTCTATCTGTCGCCCGCGTTGCGCCGGGCGGTGCTCGATCGGCTGGCGCTGGCGATGCGCCCGGGCGGGCTGCTCGTGCTCGGCGCGGGCGAGACGGTGATCGGCCAGAGCGACGCCTTCGTCCCCTCGGCCCGCTACAAGGGGCTATACGAACCCGCGACCGGCGCGCGCGCAGCGGCGGCTTAGAGTATCCAGCGCGAAATCCGAACCGTTCGTCCTGAGCTTGTCGACCCGAAGGGCGGCGAAGCCAACGGCGGCACTGCCTTGCGACCGTCGAAGAAAAGAACGGTGCTTCGGCAAGCTCAGCACGAACGGCAGGCACGTGGTTCTGATGTAGCGCGGCCTGCTCGAGAGTGGTTGCGATCTAATCGACCAGGGCATTGAACGCCGCAGCTCCTCCCCTGTAAGGGGAGGGGGACCACGCGAAGTGTGGTGGAGGGGTATCACCCTCTATCCGCCGGGGACACCCCTCCGTCACCCGCTTCGCGGGTGCCAGTTCCGGGTAAACCGTGCCCCGCACGGTTTAGGATCGTCCGGGGGACGATCCGACCCGGAACTCCTCTTTCAGGGGAGGAGCAAACCAGTCCGATCGCAAGTGGCTCTAGGCCGGGCCAAGGCGCCAGAGGGTCTGTAAGCCGGGTTCTGTCCGCCCCGTTAAGGGCTGGGCGACCATTCCTCTTGGCCGGCGCTCGCGCGCCGGCTCCAGCAACCAACCCGGGCAGCGGGCCGGAGAAGCCCTGGCACCAGTTTCCTGGGCCGTGCCGCCCCTATTCGGTCTTGCTCCCGGTGGGGTTTGCCGTGCCGCGCCCGTTGCCGGCCGCGCGGTGCGCTCTTACCGCACCCTTTCACCCTCACCGCTCCGGGGAGCGGCGGTCTGCTCTCTGTGGCACTGTCCCTGGGGTCGCCCCCGCCGGGCGTTACCCGGCACCGTCTCTCCGTGGAGCCCGGACTTTCCTCGACGCCTCACGCGCCGCGGCCGCCCGACCCTCTGGCCCGGCCCGCTTAATCATCCCCCTGCGGCTTTGGCAACAGCAGCGCGAGCAGGATCATCCGGCATTCGGCGTCGATCTCGCCGTCGATCAGCTCGGGGCGGAAGCGGCGCTGGAACGCCATGATCGCCGCCATCGGCTCGGTGACGTCATAACCGAAGCGCTCGAGCGCGAGCAGAAAGCCGCTTTCGGTCCAATGCGGGTCCATCAAATTCTTGGTCGGGCGCGGCAGGGCGAGCCGCCGCCGCGCGAGAATGCCCCAGGGAAACAGCTCGCCCGGATCGCGCTTGCGCGCGGGCGCGACATCCGAATGGCCGACGATATTGCCGCGAGTGATGCCGTGGCGGTCCTTGATCGAATGGACCAGCCGCACCACCGCGTCGATCTGTTGATCGGGGAAGGGGCGATAGCCGAACTCATGGCCGGGATTGACGATCTCGATCCCGATCGAGACGCTGTTGACGTCATCCCACTGCCGCCAGTGCGAGCGCCCGGCGTGCCAGGCGCGCTTGTCTTCATCGACCAGGCGCAGCACCACGCCATCCTCGGCGACGACATAATGGGCGGAGACCTTGGCCTCGGGATCGCGCAGCCGGGCGATCGCGCTTTCGGCATCCCGCATGCCGGTATAATGGAGCACGATCATCGTGATCGGCCCCGGGCGCGTGTCGAAATTGGGGGAGGGCGCCTCGATCACCGGCGGCATCGGGTCGAAGGTCATGCTCGGGTCATGCCGATCGCGCCGCCGTCCGCATCGTCACGATCGCCACCCCCGCCATCGCCAATCCGCCACCCACCAACATCACGCCGGTGACAGGGGTGCCGAAATACCAAGCGGCGGTAAAGACCGAAATCACCGGCGCGGCGAGCGTCATCGGCGTCACCACCGTCACCGGATGGCGTTGCAGCAGCCAGGAAAGCGCGCCATGCCCGCCCAAGGTCGAGCCGAGCGCCGAAAAGGCGATCCACCCCAGCGTGCCGAGCGACAGCGACGGCACCGCGCGCAAGGCGTGCGGCTCGGCGACCAGCGCCGCCAGGCCGAGCCCGGCGGTGCCCCAGAGGGCGATCCAGCCGTAAAGCGTCAGCACCGGCACCCCGCGCAACTGGCGTTGGACGAGCGACCCGATCGCCCAAATCAGGCTCGAGAGCGCGGTGAGCGCGAGCGCGAGCAGCTGGCCGCCGGCGGAAGGATCGAACACCAGCACCGCCACCCCGCCGAGCGACAGCGCGATGCCGATCAGGCGCGGCACGTGGATCCGCTCGCCCTGGAACAGCACCGCCAGGATCAGCGCGAAGGGCACGCCCAATTGCCCCGCGATCGCGAGCGCGCCGACATTGGTCGCGACCGCGAGCGACAGGTTGATTACCAGATAAAAGGCCGCGCCCATCAACAGGCCGAGCATGGTGATCGCGCGCATCTGCCCCGGCACCGGGCGCAGCGATCCCGCGCACACCATCAGCACCAACGCCTGGCGCAGGAACGCCGCCGTCAGCGGCGCGACGAGCAGCACCGATTGCTTCACCGCGATGATGTTGAGGCCCCAGAACAGGTTCATCATCACCACCACGCCCAGATCAAGCGGGCCGAAGGGGCGGGGCGTCGTCATCGCCGGCGAGCTTGGCCGCGCGCGGGCGGCTTGTAAACCTCAGCCGGGGGTGGGCAGCAGCACTTGCGCGGGCGCGCCGACTTCATCGATCGCGGTGTCGGCGTCGATCGCCATCAGCGGCTTCAGCCGCCCGTCGCGCAGATCATAGACCCAGCCGTTCAGGAACAGCGCCTGGCCGCGCGCCCAGGCGTCGCGCACGATGGCGGTGCGCGCGAGCTTGAGCAATTGATCGCGCACGTTGATTTCGACGAAGCGGTTGACGCGCGCTTCCTCGCTCGGCTGGCGCGCGATTTCATCGCGATGCGCGTCGAGCACGGCTCCGGCGCCGCGCAGCCAGCGCGCGACCGGGCCGCTGGTGCCGCCGTTCAGCGTCGCCATCAGCCCGCCACAGCCATAATGGCCGCACAGGATGATGTGGCGGACTTTCAGCACGTCGACCGCATATTGCAGAACCGACATCAGATTGAGATCGGCCTCGTCGACCAGATTGGCGACGTTGCGGTGGATGAACATGCCGCCCGGCTGGGTTTGGGTGATCTGCTCGGCGCTCACCCGGCTGTCCGAACAGCCGATCCACAGGAATTCGGGCGTCTGGCCGCCGGTCTGGCGGGTGAAATAGCCGGGGTCTTCCTCCACGATCTCGCTCGCCCAGGCCTTGTTCGCGAGCAACAGCTGATTGAGCCGCTTCATGCCGGTTTATACTCCATGATCGGCGCATCGATGCGCGGCGGCGCGCGGCCCGCCAGATCGCCGCGCAGGAACACCTCGATGCCGCGGTAATGGGCATGTTTGATGAAGGCGTTGATGATCTCGATATTGTCGAGATCGACGTAGCTCGTCGCCGATAGATCGATCAGCAAGGTCGACTTATCGGGCACGCGGGCGAGCATGTTCTGCAGCTCGTATTTGTGGATGAAATAGAGGTTGCGCCGCGCGCGGATCAGGCAATCGGCATCCTCGCAGGCGAAGGTCAGCGCCGAGCGGAAATTGCGCGCGATCACGAAGGCGAAGCCCACCACCAGCCCGATCGCGATGCCGATCAGCAAGTCGCTCAGCAGGATCGCGAGCACCGTCACCACGAAGGGGACGAATTGGGTCGCCCCCTGGCGGAAGCGATCGACGAACAGCGAGGGCTTGGTGAGCTTATAGCCGACCTGGATCAGCACCGCCGCCAGCGCGGCGAGCGGGATGAGGTTGAGCAGCGCCGGGATCAGCGCGACCGACAGGAGCAGCCAGAGCCCGTGCAGGATCGCCGACATCTGGCTCTCCGCGCCCGCCGCGACGTTCGCCGAGGAGCGCACGATCACCGAGGTGACCGGCAACCCGCCGAGCAGCCCCGAGGCGATGTTGCCGCTGCCTTGCGCCAGCAGCTCGCGATTCTTGTCGGTGCGGCGGCGGCGCGGGTCGATCTCGTCGACCGCCTTCACGCTCAGCATCGATTCGAGGCTGGCGACGATCGCGAGCGTGACGGCGGTGATCCACACCGGCCCGGTGAGCCAGCCGGCGAAATCGGGCAGGCGGAACAGGCCGACGAACGCCGCCGGCCCATCGGCGATCGGCACTTGGACGAGATGCTTGGCGCCGAGCTGCCACGCGGGCGCCAACACGCCGAGCGCGGCATTGGCGCCGATGCCGAACAGCACCGCGATCAGCGGCCCCGGCAGATAGCGCCAAAAGCCGCCCTTGGGACCCATCTTGTCCCACCAGAAGAGGAACGCGAGCGCCACCCCGCCGATCAGCACAGCGCCGGGGGTGAGGCTCTGGGTGAGGCTCGCGGCGAGTTCGGTGAAAGTGTTGCGCCCATCGGGCGTCCAAAATTCGAAGCTGCCCTCGAAATCGCCGTCGAAGCCGACGAGGTGCGGGATTTGCTTCAAGATCAGGATCAGCCCGATCGCCGCGAGCATGCCGGTGATCACCGAGGAAGGCACGAATTCGGAAAGCATCCCCGCGCGCGCCGCCGACAGCGCGAGCTGCAAAATGCCCGCGAGCACCACGGCTGCAAGGAACAAGGGATAGCTTTGCAACCGCTCGATCGCATCGAGCACGATCACGGTGAGGCCGGCGGCGGGGCCGCTCACCGAAAGCGGCGATTTGGAGACCGCGCCCACCACCACGCCGCCGACGATCCCCGCGATCACCCCCGCGAACAGCGGCGCGCCCGAGGCAAGCGCGATGCCCAGGCACAGCGGCAGCGCGACGAGCGCGACGACGATCGAGGCGGGAAGATCGGCGCCCAAAGTGGCGAAAGGCTTGGTCATTGGCTTCCCGTAATGAAATTGCGAGGGGCGGCGACGTCGGGCAATAAGATTACCGCGCGCCAATCATTGGGCAACCCCAAATCGTTCGGGGGCGGTTTTGGTTGCCTGCGCACGCGCCGCTTTTGTCGGTTGCGCGGGGGCGCGCGGCGCCTATGTGGGGGGCATCATGGCGCGGCCGACACGGACGAACGACTGGGGATTCCCCCGCTGGCGGGGCTATGGCAGCGCGCGCGAGGCGCAAAAGGTGCGGCTGTGTGACCGCGAAGGGTGCGACCTGCCGGGCGATCGCCCCGCGCCCAAATCACCCAACAGCCGCGAGCGCTGGTATTTTTGCGAGCGCCACGCCGCCGAATATAACGCGAGCTGGAATTATTTCGCCGGACTCTCGGCCGAGGAAGCCGCCGCGCGCGAGGCCAAGGAAGCGCGCGAGGCGGCGGGCTTCGCGAGCGCGCAGCATCACCGCTGGGCCGGCCCCGGCGACGGCAGCCGCTCGCGCGACGAGCTGCGCGCGCTCGAAGCGCTCGAACTCGAACCCGACGCCGATTTCGAGGCGGTACGCGCCGCCTGGCGCCGCCTCGCCAAGGAATGGCACCCCGACGTCCGCCCCGCCGACGCCGAGGCCGCCAAGCGCTTCCAGCAGCTGCAAGCCGCCTATGAAGTGCTGCGCGCCGCCGAAGAGCGCAAGAGCTGGCGCCCGGCATGACCCGGCTCGTCAAGGCCGAGTGGGAAACCGCGATCCTGGTGTGCGCCAAATGTTCGAAGCGGTTGGACGGCGGCTTCGGCAAGAAGGGGAAGCAGCGGCTCGCCAAGGCGCTCAAGGCCTATTTGGGGGTCAAGCGCTTCCGCAAGAGCCGGCTGGGGGTGGTCGAGGTGAAATGCCTCGGCGTCTGCCCGCGCGGCGCGGTGACGGTGGTCAACGCCGCCGATCCGAAAAGCTGGCGGCTGGTGCCCAAGGGGGCGGATCTGGCCGAGGTCGCGGCGGGGCTGGGCGTGGCGCCGGCGGAGTAGAGTCGTTTGCGATCGAACCGGTTCGCTCCTCCCCTGTAAGGGGAGGGGGACCGCGCGAAGCGCGGTGGAGGGGTGTCCCCGGCGGTTCGAGGGCGATACCCCTCCACCATTCGCTGCGCGAATGGTCCCCNNGGTCCCCAGTTCAGGGTCGGATCGTCCCCCGGACGATCCTCGACCGTGCGGGGCACGGTCGACCCTGAACTCCCTTTGGGGGAGGAGTTTTTCCCGTCGAGCCCTTGGTTCGGTGTGATCGCAAACAGCTCTAGCGTGGCGTATCGAGCCGACGCCCCTGCGAAAGCAGGGGCGTCGGGCAGATGGGGCGCGCCGTAACCACCAGGCCCCAGCTTTCGCTGGGGCGACGATGGTCGGAGCGGACCCTTATCAATCTAATGGACAGGATGCCACTCGGCGAGCGTCCGCTACCCCGCGTAGCGCGCCGCCGTTTCGCGGATCAGCGCGATCATGTTCGGAATGCCCTGGGTGCGGTTCGAACTGAGCTGGTTCTTGAGATCGAACGGCGCGAGCGCGCCCTCGATATCGGTCGCGAGGATGGCCTCGGGCGCCGCGTCCTGCACCGTCTTCAGCACCAGCGCGATGATGCCCTTGGTGATCGCCGCGTTCGAATCGGCGAGGAAGTGCAGCCGGCCATCCTCGCGCCGCGTCGGATAGACCCAGACCGAGGCCGAACAGCCGCGCACCAGGGTCGCCTCGGTCTTGAGCGGCTCGGGCATGGGTTCGAGCGCGCGGCCGAGATCGATCAACAGGCGATAGCGATCGTCGGCGTCGAGAAATTCATATTCGGCGTGGAGATCGGCGAGGTCGGTCATGGTGCCCGCCGCTAACGGCTTCGCGGGCGAGTTCAAGCCCGTGTCGCCATCCCGCCGCAGAAGAAGCGGGGCGCGACAGGCGGCCAAGCGCTCGTCAAAGATCCACCCCCGCCGCGATCGCCTCCAGCTTGCGGATGCGCTCCTTCAGATCGGCGATTTCGATGCGCGCGCTCGCCGAGGGCATGGTCGGCTCGCCGGTGCCGCCGGTCCGCGTGAGTTCCTGCGCCTTCAGTTGCAGCCAGCCGCGCCAGCCGGCGAGCGTCGCCCAGGTGATCATCGCCAGGCCCATCAGCGCCGCGCTCGCGAGCGTGAGGTAAAGCATGGGGTCGGTCATCAGTCCCTCCGGTCGCGCAGCCGCTCGATCTCGCGGTCGAGCCGGGCTGCGTTGCTGTTGTCGTCGGTCGCGAGCTTTTCGAGCACCGCGATGCGTTCTTTCAGCGCGCGGATTTCCTCGCGCTGGCGGACGCCGTCGTCCGCCTCCTCGCGCGGCGCGGGGCGGCTCTGGCCGGCCTCGTAACGCGCGCGCAAAATCTTCCCGATGGTCACGATCAGCACGATCACGACCACCATTTCCGCCCATTGCATGTTCGCCTCCGTGTGGCCGGGTGCCGGCCGGGATTAGTTGAGCGGCTTGTCGCGCAACCGCTCGATCTCGTCGGAAAGCCCCAGGCCGCGATCGGTGACGATGCGTTCGAGCACCGCGACGCGCGCTTCGAGCCGTTCCTGCCGCGCGGCGTCGATCGAGGCGCGCTCGCGGGCGAGTTCGGCTTCGACTTCCAGCTTACGCTGCTGGAAGCGCAGCCAGGGCCGCACCACGACTCCGCCGAAGATCGCCAGCAGCGCGCAAGAGACGCCTAGGATCGGGATGAGGATCGGGCTGATCATCGTATCGCTTCCTTCAATTCGCGCGGCCGCGCAGGGCCTCGATTTCGCGCTCCAGGCCGTGCGCGCCGTCGGTGACGATCCGCTCGACATTGGCGAGTCGGTCCTTGACCGCGCTGAGTTCGGCGCGCAGCTGGGCGTTTTCCTGGCTCAGCAGCCGCACCCGCTCGACCGTTTCGTCTTGGCGCTTGGGGTAGAGCGCCTGGCCCCATTGCCCGTCGAGCGGATAGCCGTGGCGCACGCGCAGCCAGGTGGTGACGACCCAGCCGATCATCCCCGCGACACCCACCAGCGCGACGGCGGGGGCGAAGGCCTGGAACATGGCGATCTTTTCCATTCCAGCCTCCCGTTCAGCGCAGCGCGTCGATTTGCCGCGAAACCCGCTCGGCGGGGTCGGTCGCGATCCGTTCGAGCACCGCGATCCGCTCCTCCAGCCGGCTGATCTGACCGGCGAGCTTCTCATTCTCGGTCGAGAGCAGCTCGATCTTGCGGTCGGCCGCCGGATCGATCTTGGTCGAGATGCCCGACCATTCATTCTCGATCGGATAGCCATGCTTGGCGCGGATCCAGCTCGTGATCACCCAGCCGAAGGTCGACATGGCGATGATCGCGAGGACGAAGATTTGACCTGGACTCATTGCACCCTCCCTGATGGGTGATTGCTCCTCAGCGCAGGCTGTCGATCTCGTCCGACAGGCGCTTGTTGCGGCTGGTATACAGCAGTTCGATGTCCGCGAGGCGGCGATCGATGTCGCGGAACTTCGAGCGGACCTCGGCGGTCGAGCGGCGCGGGTTGCTGCGCACGCCCTGCCAGAATTTGGCGTCCTCGGGGCTGGTGTAGAGCCCGGCGGGCTTGTTCTCGGCCGCCCAGGCGATCACCAGATACACCAACAGCGGCCAGCCGAAGGCGAGGGTGAGCACGAAGGTGCCGATGCGCACCAGCAGCGGATCGATGCCGGTATAATCGGCGATCCCGGCGCAGACGCCGAAGACCTTGGCATTTTGCTTGTCGAGATAGAATTTGGTGCGGCTGACGCTCATCGGTCAGTTCCTTTGCGAAAGATCATAGCCGGGCCGCTCGGCGAGCGGCATGTTGGGGCGCCAATCGGGATGATCGGCGGCGACGATCCGCTCCACCGTGGCGAGCCGATCGTCCAACCGGCGCGCCAACATATAGAGCTCGTCGAGCAGCTTCTCGTCCTCGTCGGTGATCTTGGGGGCCTGCCGCCATTTGGTGACGTAATGCAGCACCATCCAAGGCAGCGCGACGAACAGGATCGCGACGACGCCCAGCGGGATGAGGACCTCGGTCACCTTAGCCGTCCTTACCCATCCGCGCCTTCAGCGCGGCGAGTTCGGCCTCGACCTTGTCGGTCGAGCGCAGCTCGGCGATTTCTTCCTCGAGCGTCTTGGGCGCGGCGCCCAGGCCGGCGGCCTCGGCGCGGCCCTCGGCCATATCGACCCGGCGCTCGAGCGTTTCGAAGCGGCTGAACGCATCCTGCATTTTCACCCCCGCATAAAGATCGCGCATGCGATAGCGGTTCTGCGCCGATTCGAGCCGCGCGGCGATCGAATTTTCGCGCGCGCGCGCCTCGCGCAGCTTGGTCTGCAGCTTGGTGATGTCGTCCTCGGCCGCCTTCAGCGTTTCGTCGAGCACGCCGATCTCGGTCTGCAGCTGCTCGCACATATCGGCGGCCTTCTGCTTTTCGACCAAAGCCGCCTTGGCGAGATCGTCGCGGCCCTTCGACAGCGCGAGTTCGGCCTTTTCGGTCCAATTCGCCTGGAGCTGTTCGAGCTTGGCGATATGGCGCCGCATTTCCTTTTGATCGGCGATGGTGCGCGCGGCCGAGGCGCGAACCTCGATCAGCGTTTCCTCCATCTCGACGATGATCATGCGGATCATCTTGCGCGGGTCCTCGGCGCGATCGAGCAGATCGGTGACGTTGGCGGCGATGATGTCGCGGGTGCGGGAAAAAATGCCCATGTGATACTCCAATGAAAGATCGAAAACGCCGGGGCGGCGAGGGGGCGGCGCCGCCCCGGCTAGGCCGTCGCCAAGGGGCTCAGGCGACGAACGGGGAAACGGGGGCTTGGGACACGGGGGCGATGCCGATTTCGGCGGGGCCGACCGCGCTCAGGACGAATACCGCGCTCAGCGCCGCGGCGAACAGGGCGGCGGTCATGTGGCGGAAGGATTTGGTCAGGGTCATGATGGGTCTCCCTTGGTGATCGTTGATGCTGCCCGGTGGCAGATGCTTCAAGCTTTGCATGGGGCGTGCCAAACGCGGTTTTCGTGAGATTTCCGGGGCTTGACGATGGATGCGCGGCGCGGGTGGCGGAAATTGCTTGCCAAGAATTGGGGTTTGGCGCCAAGCTTTGGGAAAGGGGGTGAGGGTGGACCGCCAGACTCAAGTCATCGGCCAATCGAGCGCGTTCCTCGACGTGCTCAAAAGCGCCAGCCGCGCCGCCGCGCTCGATCGCCCGGTGCTGGTGATCGGCGAGCGTGGGACGGGCAAGGAACTCGTCGCCGAACGCCTCCACCGCCTGTCGCCGCGCTGGGACGCGCCGTTGATCGTGATGAATTGCGCCGCGCTCCCCGAAACCCTGATCGAGGCCGAATTGTTCGGCCATGAGGCGGGCGCCTTCACCGGCGCGACCAAGGCCCGCGCGGGGCGGTTCGAGGAGGCCGATGGCGGCACCTTGTTCCTCGACGAGCTCGGCACGCTCTCGATGGCGGCGCAGGAGCGGCTGCTGCGCGCGGTGGAATATGGCGAGGTGACGCGGATCGGCTCGTCGCGGCCGCTCAGGGTCGACGTGCGCATCGTCGCGGCGACCAACGAGCATCTGCCCGACAAGGTCGATCGCCACCAGTTCCGCGCCGATCTGCTCGATCGCTTGTCGTTCGAGGTGGTGACGCTGCCTCCCTTGCGCGCGCGCGGGCGACGTGATGCTGCTCGCCGAACATTTCGCGCGGCGCATGGCGAGCGAAATGGGGTGGGAGGAATGGCCCGGCTTCAGCGCGCGCGCGACCGAGGCGCTGCTCCAGCATAAATGGCCGGGCAACGTCCGCGAACTGCGCAACGTCGTCGAGCGCGCGGTCTATCGCTGGGAGCGCGAGGGGCCGGTCGACGAGATCATCTTCGATCCCTTCGTCTCGCCCTATCGCCCCGCGCCGATGCCTGGCGCCGCGAGCGCGCCCGCGCCGGCGCCCGGCGAATCGCCGCTCCAGATCGTCGACACCGCGCCGCCCTGCGACCCCGACGCGCCGATGGATTTCAAAGCCCAAGTCGCGCGCTTCGAGCAGCAATTGCTCGCCAAGGCGCTCAGCCAGCACCGCTTCAACCAGCGCGCGACGGCGGAAGCGCTGGGGCTGAGCTACGACCAGCTCCGCCACGCGCTGCGCCGGCATGATATGTTGCCGGGGGGCTGATCGTCTCGACTGGGGATGGAAACAGTGAAACCCCTCCCCTTTAGGGGAGGGGCGAGGGGTGGGGACGGTGTGGCGTGCGCCACGCTCGGTCTCAACAGCCCCACCCCAACCCCTCCCCTGAAGGGGAGGGGCTCGAAGCGCGCCAATACCTTGCGCGACTCGTCCCCCAAGCCCAAGTGGGGCGCGACGCTTGGAAGGCCAAGTGCTGCATCAGAAGGAGGAACCCCATGGCTTTCGAACTCCCGCCGCTGCCCTATGATTACGAAGCGCTCAGCCCCACGATCGACGGCGAGACGATGCGCTTCCACCATGACAAGCACCACAAGGCCTATACCGACAAGCTCAACGAAGGCGTCGCCGCCAACGCCGCGCTCGAAGGCAAGAGCATCGAGGACATCCTCGGCCAAATCTCGACCCTGCCGGCGCTGGTGCGCAACAATGGCGGCGGCTATTGGAATCATGATTTCTTCTGGAAGATCATGGGCCCGAACGGCGGCGAACCCAGCGGCAAGCTCGCCGAGGCGATCGCGACCTATGGCGGGCTCGACAAGTTGAAGGACGAGTTCAACAATCGGGGCGCGGGCCAGTTCGGCTCGGGCTGGGCTTGGGTGGTCGCCGATGCGCAAGGCGTGCTGAGCGTGGGCTCGACCCCCAATCAGGACAATCCGCTGATGGACGACGTCGCGCTGAAGGGCATGCCGATCCTGGGCAACGACGTGTGGGAACACGCCTATTACCTCACCTATCGCAACGACCGCGCCGGCTATTTGAAGGCGTGGTGGAACGTGGTGAATTGGGAAGAAGCCGGGCGGCGCTACGAAGCGGCGATCGCGGGCTGAACCGGAAAATCCTCCCCGTTCACGGGGAGGTGGCAGCCGCGCCAGCGGCTGACGGAGGGGGCGGCGACCCGCGCGAACGCTGCGCTCGATCGCCCACCCCCTCCACCATTTGCGTGCCGCAAATGGTCCCCCTCCCCATGAATGGGGAGGATTTACTCGTTCGGCTTGTTCTCCAAGTCCAGCCCGTGTTTGGTCAGCATCGGCAAATTGGCGAGCGCGAACAGGAAAGTCAGCGGGATCACCCCCCAGGTCTTGAAATAGACCCACACGTCCGACGAAAAATTCAAGCGCACGACTTCGTTCGCCACCGCGAGCGCGACGAAGAAGAGCATCCAATTGATCGTCAGCTTGCGCCACCCCAGCGCCGAAAGCCCCGGAAAACTCTGCCCGAGCACCAACTGGAGCAAGGGCCGTCCGGTCACGAGCCCGAAGGCGAGCAACGCGGCGAGGATGCCGTAGATGATCGTCGGCTTGGCCTGGATGAAGCGCGGATCGCGGAAATAAAGCGTGAGCGCGCCGAACACGATCACCAGCACGCCGGTGAGCGCCATCATCGGCGGGATGCGCCGATAGAGCGCGACCGCCGCGATCATCGCCGCGATCATCGCGACCATGAACGCCCCGGTCGCGACGAGCAGCTTGAACAGCGCGATTCCGGGCGCGAGATTATAGGCCAGGAAGAACAGGGCCAGCGGTCCGTAATCAAGCGCGACATGGACCCAAGGGTTCTTCTTCGCTTCAGTCGTTTCGCCGCTCAAGGCGCGCTCCTCTTCAAACTCTACCGCGTTAAGCCCTTAGTCGTCGCCCCGGCGCAAGCCGGGGCCTTTACGCCGTGGCGCGCACCAGTTGCCCGAGGCCCTCGCTTTCCCTGGGGCGACGCTTCGATCCCCGTGCTTCACGCCGGCCGATCGATCCCCGCGATGATCCGCGCCACCTCGCGCGCGTCGAACGGGCGGAGATCGGCCATGCCTTCGCCCATCCCGATCGCATGAATCGGCAGGCCGAATTGCTCGGCCGCCGCCACCAGCACGCCGCCGCGCGCGGTGCCGTCGAGCTTGGTCATCACCAGCCCGGTCACCCCCGCGACGTCCCGGAAAATCTCGATCTGCGAGAGCGCGTTCTGCCCCGTGGTCGCATCGAGCACCAGCACCACGTCGTGCGGGCTCGCCGGATTCAGCCGGCCGAGCACGCGGCGGATCTTCGCGAGTTCGTCCATCAGCTCGCGCTTGTTCTGCAGCCGCCCGGCGGTGTCGACGATCAGCGCGTCGGTGCCGATCGCGGTCGCTTGCTTGACCGCTTCGAACACCACGCCCGCCGCGTCGCCCCCTTCGGCCCCGCGCACGATCGGCACACCGACGCGCTCGGCCCAGGTCGCGAGCTGCCCGATCGCGGCGGCGCGGAAGGTGTCGCCCGCCGCCAGCATCACCGCATAATCCTGTTCGGTGAACAGATGCGCGAGCTTGGCGATGGTGGTCGTCTTGCCCGAGCCGTTGACGCCGATCACCAACACGACGTGCGGGCGCGGGAAAGCGCTGATCTCGAGCGGGCGCGCGACCGGGGCGAGGGTGCGCTCGATCTCTTCGGCCACGATCAGGCGGATGCCGAGCTCTTCGAGATTGCGCTCGAAACTCCCCTCGGCCAGCCGGGCGCGGATGCGCGCGGCGGTCGCGGGGCCGAGATCGGAGGCGATCAGCGCTTCCTCGATCTCGTCGAGCACCGCGTCGTCGAGCCGCGCGGTGCCGAAGCTCGCGAGATTGCCGAGCAGCCGGTCGGACGTGCGGCGGAACCCGCCCAGCAACTTGTCGTGCCAGCTCATGCCGCTTCCCCCAACAGCCGCGCGCCGTCATGCCCGGTGACGCGCACCGGCACGACCTCGCCCACCGGCGCGGGGGCGGCGAGGCGCAGCTCGGCGTGATTGGGGGCATGGCCGCGCGTCCCCGGGCGCTCGATCAGCACCGGCTGCACGCTCCCCTTCAGCCCTTCGAGCCATGCCGCGCGCCGCTCGGCCGCCGCCGCGCGCAATCGGGCGGCGCGCGCCTTGATCGTCGCGCTGGGCAGTTGCGGCATCCGCGCGGCGGGCGTGCCGGGGCGCGGCGAATAGGGAAAGATATGCGCGTGGACGATGTCGCAATCGGCGATCAGGGTGAGCGTGTTTTCGAACATGGCCTCGGTTTCGGTGGGAAAGCCCGCGATCAGATCGGCGCCGATCGCGACGTCGCGCCGCGCCTTGATCCGCTCGACCAGCCGCACCGCGTCGGCGCGGGCGTGGCGGCGCTTCATGCGCTTCAGGATCAGGTCGTCGCCCGCCTGGAGCGAGAGATGCAGATGCGGCATCAGCCGGGGCTCGCCGACGATCAGTTCGAGCAGCCGGTCGTCGATCTCGATCGAATCGAGCGAGGAGAGCCGCAGCCGCTCGAGCTTCGGCACATGGCGCAAAATCCGTTCGACCAATGCCGCGAGCGAGGGTGCGCCAGGCAGATCGGGGCCATAGCTCGTGAGGTCCACGCCGGTGAGCACGACCTCGCGATGCCCGGCCTCGACCAGCGCCGCGACCCGCTCGACCACCGCGCCGGCGGGCGCCGAGCGGCTGTCGCCGCGGCCATAGGGGATGACGCAAAAGGTGCAGCGATGGTCGCAGCCATTCTGCACCTCGACGAAAGCGCGGACATGGCCGGCGAAGCTCGGCGCGAGATGCGGCGCGGTCTCGCGCACGCGGAAAATATCGGCGACGCGCACCCGCTCGGGCGCGGCCCAGGCGGCGGGATCGAGCTTGTCGCCATTGCCGATCACGCGGTCGACTTCGGGCATCGCGGCGAAGCCCGCAGGGTCGATCTGCGCCGCGCAACCGGTGACGATCAGCTCGGCGTCGGGCCGCTCGCGCCGGGCGCGGCGGATCGCGGCGCGTGTCTCGGCGACCGCGCTCTGCGTGACCTCGCAGCTGTTGACGATCACCCGCGCGCGCGTGCCCGAAAAGCCGCGCAGGCTCTCGCTCTCGGCGAGGTTCAGCCTGCAGCCGAGCGTGACGATATGGGGGGCGGGGGCGGTCATCGCCTCGCCCCATTAGGGCGCGGCGGCGGCGAAGTCCACGCGCTCAGCCGGCGGCGGCGCGGGGGGCGGCCGGCGGCACCGCGCCGCGCAGCAACCGTCGCTCGGCGAGCAGCGCGCGCGTCGCCGCCGCGGTTTGCGGTTGGCCATAAAGATGCCCCTGCGCGCGCGCGCAGCCCATCGCCTTCAGCCGCTCGGCGATCGCCGCATCGTGCACGCCCTCGGCGATGACGGGCAGGTTGAGGCTTTCCGCCAACCGCAGGATCGCGTTGACCACCGAGGCGCTGTCGCTGCTGTCGTTCAAACTGCCGACGAAGCCGCAATCGATCTTGAGCCGATCGAGCGGCAGCGCGCGCAGGTGCGAGAGCGAGGAATAGCCGGTGCCGAAATCGTCGAGCACCAGCGCCACCCCCTGTTGCTTCAAGCTGGTGAGCGTCGATTGCGCGAGCGCGAGATTGTCGATCAGCGCGGCCTCGGTGAGTTCGAGTTGGAGCCGCGCCGCGGGAAAGCCGGTTTCGGTGAGCAGCTTGACGATCTTCTGCGCGAGCCAGGCATCCTTCAGCTGCGCGGGCGCGAGATTGACCGACAGGATCAGCCCCGCGTCCCAATCGCGCGCCTGAGCGAGCGCCTGGTGCATCACGCTCAGCGAGAGCGCCTCGATCAGCCCGCTTTCCTCGGCGACCGGGATGAAGCGGTCGGGCGTCAGCGCCGGCTGATGGGGCCGCTCCCAGCGCGCCAGCGCCTCGAAGCCGGTGAGCGCGCCGCTCGCGAGATCGATCTGCGGCTCGAAATAGGGGACGATGTCGTGGCGCGGAATGGCGATCCGCAGCGCGCGCTCGACGCTGTTGCGCGCTTCCAGCTCGCGCGCCATCGCGGTTTCGAACCACATGATCGGCGCGCCGTCCGATCGCTTGGCGGCCGCGAGCGCGATGCCCGCGCAGCGCAGCAGCGAATCGACTTGCCACCCCGCCGCGTCGCTGCGCGAAATGCCGATCGCGGCGTCGACTTGCAGCGGCCGGCCTTCGACCTGAAAGGGTTCGGCGAGCAGCGCGGTGAGCCGTTCGGCGAAGCGATCGACCGTTTCGGGATAGCTCGGCTCGACCGGGAGCAGACAGGCGAATTCGGTGCCCGACAGCCGCGCGACCGGGGCGCCATGCGGCGAAGCCTCGGTGATCGCGGCCGCCAGCGCCTTCACCAGCGCGTCCCCCACCGCATGGCCGTGAAGTTCGTTGACGCGCTTGACGCGATCGACCTCGATCAGCACCAGCGCCGCCATCCGGTTGCGCGCGCGCATCTGGGCGATGAGCGCGGCCCCCGCTTCGCCAAAGGCGCGCCGCGCGAGCAGCCCGGTGAGCGCATCCTGCCCGGCGACGAGCGCGCGCGTCTCGGCGACCCGCAATTGCGCGGCGAGCGCGCGCTGGCGCCGCCAGCCCAGCAGAATCAGCGCGATGTTGAGCAGCAGCGCGACCGCCAGCCCGCGATCGAGCGGCGTGCCTTGCTGCGCGCGCGTGAAAGCGAGCGACAAGACCGCGCCACCATTGACGACGAACACCAGGATCGCCAGCAACGTGATGCCGGTGGTGAGCTGTCCGGGCGGCCGGACGGTCAGTGGCTTTTGCTTGCTCATGCGGTCGCGTTACACCCTCGTTCCGGCCGTGATGCCACAGCGCCCGTCAATGCCGGGTTAAGAGCACCCCTTGCCAAGCCCGGGCGTTTCGACTAGGCGCCAGCGCTCGACCGTTTCCGAAGGGAACGCTTGCACGCTGGCCGACGAGGTTTCGTCCGCCGGCGTTTCTTGCGTTTCGCGCCGGTTCGGCTCGGCAGGAGTGACTATGTTCGAAAGTCTCAGCGATCGCCTTGGCGGCGTGTTCGATCGGCTTCGGGGGCGCGGCGCGCTGACCGAGGCGGACGTGCGCGCGGCGATGCGCGAGGTGCGGATCGCGCTGCTCGAGGCCGATGTCGCGCTGCCGGTCGCGCGCGATTTCGTCGAGAAGGTGACCGAGCAAGCCGTCGGCCAGCAAGTGCTGCGCTCGGTCACGCCGGGGCAGCAGGTCGTCAAGATCGTCAACGACGCGCTGACCGAAATGCTCGGCGGCGGCGAGGCAGGGCTCGAGATCGACGTCACCCCGCCGGCGATCGTGATGCTGGTGGGCCTGCAAGGCTCGGGCAAGACGACGACCACGGCAAAACTCGCCAAGCGGCTGGCGGGGCGCGAGCGCAAGAAGGTGCTGATGGCGTCCTTGGACGTCAACCGGCCCGCCGCGCAGGAGCAATTGGCGACGCTGGGTAAGCAGGTCGAAGTCGCAACGCTGCCGATCGTGCCGGGCCAGCCGCCGGTCGATATCGCGCGGCGCGCGCTGCAAGCGGCGAAGCTCCAGGGCTATGACGTGCTGCTGCTCGATACCGCCGGGCGCCTTCACGTCGACCAGGGCCTGATGGACGAGATGAAGGCGATCGCCGACATCGCCCGGCCGAACGAAATCCTGCTCGTGGTCGACGCGCTGACGGGGCAAGACGCGGTCAACGTCGCGCAGAATTTCAGTTCGCAAGTGCCGCTGACCGGCGTGGTGCTCACCCGGATGGACGGCGACGCGCGCGGGGGCGCCGCGCTCTCGATGCGCGCGGTCACCGGCAAGCCGATCAAATTCGCCGGCACCGGCGAGAAGATGGACGGGCTCGAAACCTTCCATCCCGGGCGCGTCGCCGGGCGCATTCTGGGGATGGGCGACGTCGTCAGCCTGGTCGAAAAGGCCGCCGAGGCGATCGAGCAGGAAGATGCCGAGCGCATGGCCAAGCGGCTCGCCAAGGGCGAGTTCGACATGAACGATCTGAAGGGCCAGCTCCAGCAGATGCGCAAGATGGGCGGACTGGGCGCGCTCGCGGGCATGATCCCGGGGATGAAGAAGGCGCAAGCCGCGATGGCGGCGGGCGCGGTCGACGAGCGCATTTTGGTGCGGATGGAAGCGATGATCGGCTCGATGACGCCCAAGGAGCGCGCCAAGCCCGAATTGCTCAACGCCAAGCGCAAGATCCGCGTCGCCAAGGGCAGCGGCACGACCGTGCAGGACGTGAACAAGCTGCTCAAGATGCACCAGGACATGGCGACCGCGATGAAGCGGCTGAAGAAAATGGGCGGCATGAAGGGCATGATGGCCATGCTCGGCAAAGGCGGCATGGGTGGCCTGGGCAATGCGCTGGGCGGGCCGGACCTGGGCGAGATGATGGGCAAGGCCGATGGCCTGCCTGGCTTGCCCGGCATGCCAAAGATGCCGCCGGGCTTTCAGAATTTCGTGAAGACCAAGAAGAAATGACGGCTCCATTCCAGCACGTCGCCCCGCCGGAAGCCGGGCCTTCCGGCCAATAGCGGAAAGACCCCGGCTTTTGCCGGGGTGACGATTTCGAGATCAACGGACCAAGACTGAAGGAAGTTACATGGCACTGAGCATTCGTTTGTCGCGCGGCGGTTCGAAGAAGCGCCCTTATTACCGGATCGTCGTGGCCGACGCGCGCGCGCCGCGCGATGGCCGTTTCATCGAGAAGATCGGCAGCTTCAACCCGCTGCTCGCCAAGGACAGCCCCGAGCGGGTGAAGCTGGAGGCCGAGCGCGCCGCGCATTGGCTGAAGATGGGCGCGCAGCCGACCGACCGCGTCGCGCGCTTCCTCGACGCCGCCGGGCTCAAGGAGCGGACGCCGCGCAACAATCCGAAGAAGGCCGAGCCGGGCGAAAAGGCCAAGGAACGCGCCGAGGAGCGCGCGGCCAAGCTCGCCGCCGCGCAGGAAGCGGCCAATGCGCCCGCCGAGGAAGCCGCCGAGGCGTGAGGCGATTGACGATCATCATGCGTTCCCCTCATGAACCGCGAGGAGCGCATGATGTCGACCGACCCCAAGCAAGCGCAGCAGCATTCGGAAACCGAGCGTGACGCGCCCGGCCAAACCGAGATCAACCCGACCGGCGTCTCGACCGAGCAGCCCGCCGAAGGCGACGACGCCGAGCCCGAACCCGAACCCGGCTCCCCCCAGGGCTGAGCCGGGCGCGCGCCCGATCGTGCTCGCCGCGATCATCGGCGCGCACGGGTTGACGGGCGACGTGCGGCTGAAATGCTTCACCGATGATCTGGGCGCCTATCGCAGCTTCAACGATGGCGCGCTGACGTTGCTCGCGCTGCGCGACGGACCCAATGGTGCGATCGCGCGCTTCGCCGAGGCGCGCGATCGCACTGCCGCCGAGGCGCTGCGCGGCACCGAACTCACGGTGCCGCGCGACGCGCTGCCGCCGCTCGCCGAGGGCGAATATTATCACGCCGATCTGATCGGACTGCCGGTCGAAACCGAAGCGGGCGTCGCGATCGGGCGCGTGGTCGCGGTCGAGAATTTCGGCGCGGGCGACGTGATCGAGATCGAACGCGCCGAGGGCGGGCGCTTCATGGTGCCGATGCGGCCCGAGGCGGTGCCCGCCTGGGACGCGGCACGGCTGGTGATCGCCGAGGCGTTCGCCGAGGGTTGACGATCGTCCTCAAAAATCCTCCCCGTTCACGGGGAGGGGGACCGTTGGCGAAGCCAATGGTGGAGGGGGTCGGCCTCTCAGGCGAGCCAGCGCTTCACCGTCCACCCCCTCCACCATCGCTGCGCGATGGTCCCCCTCCCCGTAAACGGGGAGGATTTGGCAGCCCTTGACAATCATCTCCTACTCATCTAGTAGGAATATATGCCCGCGGCCGCCTCCCGGTCTGCTCCTCTCGACCACCCGGTGTGGCGCGCGCTCCAGAATTACCAGATCGGCCCGGACGACGCGGCGCTGAGCTTCGCCGCCCGGCTCGCGCGCGAGAATGGCTGGCGCCCCGCCTTCGCCGCGCGCGTGATCGAGGAATATAAGCGCTTCTGCTTCCTCGCCGTCACCAGTGGGCATGAACTCACCCCGTCCGATGCGGTCGATCAGGCTTGGCATCTGCACCTGACCTACACGCGCGATTATTGGGAGCGTTTCTGCCCCCAAATCCTCGGGCGGCCGCTCCATCATGGGCCGACCGCGGGCGGGAGCGACGAGCGCCACCGCTTCTTCCGCCAATATGCCGATACGCTCGCGGCCTATGAGGCCGCCTTCGGCACGCTGCCGCCCTATGACATTTGGCCGAGCGCGCGGCGCCGGCTGCTGCTCGATCCGCGCGCGCGCCGCGTGCATCCGCGCCAGGCGATGATCGTGCCGCGCTGGCGGGTGCGCCTTGCCCTGGTCTTGCTGGCGGCGGCGGGCCTCATTTGGTGGCGGTGGAGGGACATATGGGCATTTTCGACCTGACGGGCGGTCCGTTCCTGATGCTTTACGCGGGGCTGTTCGTGGCGGCTTTGATCGCGGGCCTCGCGATCCCGCGCTGGCTGCGGCCCGAGGGACGCGCGCCGCGCCACGCCGATGCCGAGGCACTCGCTTATCTCGCGGGCGGGGCGGGGCGCTATGTCGACGCGGTGATGACGCGGCTGCTCGCCGCGCGCGACGTCGCGCTGGAGGCCGGCGGCAAGGTCCGCATCCTCGCGCGCGCGGTGGGGCGGGGCGTGCCCGATCGCGCGGTGCTGCTGCTCGATACCCCCGCGCCCTGGCACAAGGTGAGCGCGACGCTCACGCGCCAGGCGGCGGGCGTCGAGGCGCGGCTGGTCGAGGCGGGGCTGCTGATCGACCGCGCGACGAGCTGGCAGCTCCGCTTCCTGGCGACGACGCCCTGGCTGCTGCTGTTCGCGATCGGCGCGACGAAGTGGGAGATCGGGCGCCTGCGCGACAAGCCGGTAGGGTTTCTGACCCTGTTCCTCGTGCTCACGGTCTTCGCGCTGGTGGTGCGCTTCGCCAGCGTCGACCGGCGAACCCGCGCCGCGCTCGACCTGCTGCGGCGCAAGCGCGATGAGGCCGCGCGACTGCGGCGCGCGCCGCGCGAGGAGGAGATGCCGCTCGCGGTCGCGCTGTTCGGCACGGGCGTGCTCACCGCCTCGGCGTTCGGCGCTTATCACGCGCTGCGGGTGCAAGGCAGTGGCGATGGTGGTGGCGACGTCGGATCGAGCGCCGATGGCGGCGGTAGTGGCTGCGGCGGCGGGGGGTGCGGCGGCTGCGGCGGGAGTTGACGCGGCGGCGCTGGATGTATATACAAGCAGTATATCCGGGGAATGGCGATGATCGACGAATATCACGGCAAGACGTTCAAGTCGGGCAATTCGGTCGCGCTCCGGTTGCCCAAGGCCATGGGCATTCCCGAAGGCACCGAGGTGCGGATGGTCAAGGAGGCGGCGATGACTTTCAGGCTCGAACCCGTCGCGGCGCCGCCTCGCAAGCTCGACATCAGCGGTTTCTGGGGAAAAGCGCCCGGGCTGAACGTGCCGCCGCGCGAGGATTTCGAGGATCGGCCCAGCACGATCGCCCAGCGCCAGGCCGCCGCCAAGCGGCGCCAGTCGCCTGAGTGATCCGTTTTCTGATCGACACGGACTGCGCCGTCTATGCCATGACGGCGCGGTTTCCGGCGCTCGGCGTTCGGCTTTCGGCGTGCGAACCGGGCGAAATCGCGATTTCGGCGGTTAGCTTCGCGGAAATCGCGCTGGGCTCCGAACTCGGCAAGCCACCCCCGGCCGACGTGCTCGAGGCGTTCGTGGCGGCGATCCCGCTCGTTCCGTTCGACGCGGCCGCCGCGCGCGCCTATGCCCGCCTCCCCTTCAAGCGCGCGCGCTTCGATCGCTTGTTGGCGGCGCATGCGCTGAGCCTGGGGGCGGCGATCGTGACCAGCAACGAGGCCGATTTCGCCGATGTGCCGGGGCTGACGGTGGAAAATTGGACGGTGTGATGGAGCCGCTTCTTCAGATGATCATCAATCCGACACCGCCACTGCTTACCCTCGGTCGACCCCGGCCGGCACGCCCCATGCGCGGTGGGCCTCGCCCATGACCTTCGCCGCGACCGTCCTCACCCTCTATCCCGAGATGTTCCCCGGCCCGCTCGGCGTGTCGCTCGCCGGGCGCGCGCTCGCCGAGGGGCGCTGGTCGCTCGAAACCGTGCAAATCCGCGACTTCGCGACCGACAAGCATCGCAGCGTCGACGATACGCCGGCGGGGGGCGGGGCGGGGATGGTGCTGCGCGCCGATGTGCTCGCCGCCGCCTATGACAGCGTGGCGGACGCGCGACCGGCGATCGCGCTCACGCCGCGAGGGAGCCCGCTCACCCAGGCGCGCGTGCGCGACCTGGCGCGCGGGCCGGGCGTGGTCCTGCTCTGTGGGCGGTTCGAGGGGTTCGACGAGCGGCTGTTCGAGGCGCGCGCCATCGAGCAAATCTCGATCGGCGACTATATCCTCTCGGGCGGGGAGATGGGCGCGCTGGTGCTGCTCGACGCTTGCATTCGCTTGCTTCCGGGCGTAATGGGCGCGCCTTCCAGCGGGGATGACGAGAGCTTCGAGACGGGGCTGCTCGAATATCCGCATTATACCCGCCCCGTCGAATGGGAAGGGCGCACGATCCCCGAAGTGCTGCGATCGGGGGATCATGCGAGGATCGCCGCCTGGCGCCATGCCCAGGCGGCGGCCGATACACGGCTAAGGCGGCCGGACCTTTGGGAGCGCCATGAGGGCGCTCGGGTCGGGTCGCCCTCTGGCGCGCGGCGACATGAGGAAGACGAACGATGAATCTGATCCAGCAGATCGAAGCCGAACAGATCGCCAAGCTGACGGCGGCGCGCAAAATCCCCGAATTCCGCCCCGGCGACACGCTGCGCGTGGGCGTGAAAGTGGTCGAGGGCGAGCGCACCCGCGTCCAGGCCTATGAAGGCGTCTGCATCGCCCGCTCGAACAAGGGCATGGGCAGCAATTTCACCGTGCGCAAGATTTCGTTCGGCGAAGGCGTCGAGCGCGTCTTCCCGCTTTATTCGCCGAACATCGATTCGATCGAGGTGGTGCGCCGGGGCGTCGTGCGCCGCGCCAAGCTCTATTATCTGCGCGGCCGCCGCGGCAAGTCGGCGCGCATCGCCGAGCGTCGCGATACGCGCGGCGAATGAGCCGTTCGGGGCGGTAGGCGGCGCGCGGCCCGACCCGCGGGGCGCCTCGCGCGCCGGTGGGCAAGCCCCGCCGCCGTTCGACCGTTCCAGAGCGATTTGCAGGCAGGTGGAAGCCCGGCAACTCGGAAAATCGCGACGAACGAGGAGTAGAGTGGCGATCCGACACGATCGGATCGACGCTCTTGGGGAGCGCCGGAGGCTTGGCCGATCTGCTGATGCCCGTGCGGCTCGCTTGGCGCTTGGCGCGTGGCGGCGATCGCGCGGTCACGGCGTGGCTGGTGCTGACGCGACCCGCCGGGCTGATGCAGCCCGATGGGGTGACCGTCGCCGATCGCAACCCGCGCTTGCTCCGGGCGATCCAGGCGCATTCGCCCGATCGCGCCGATCTTTCGCTGCTGTCGTTCGGCGGTTCGATCGGCGACGAAGTGTTCACGCTGCGTCGGCTCTATCCCACCGCGCGGATCACCGGGATCGACATCAGCCGCGCGCGGATCGCGCGGTGTCGCGAGCGGTTGCCGGCGGCGGAAGCGGCGCGCACGCGCTTCGTCGTCGCCAATTCGGCGGCCGGCGAGGGGCGGGCTTGCCATGATCTGGTGGTCGCCAATTCGGTGTTCCGCCACCATGCGCTCGATGATGGCGCGGTGAGCAGCGCCCGGATCCTGCCCTTCGCGCGCGTCGAGCCGGTGATGAACCGGCTCGCGGCGACGGTGAAGCCGGGCGGCCTGTTCGCGCTGCGCCATGCCAATTTTCGCTTCGAGGACATGGCGGCGGCGGCCGAGTTCGAGCCGGTGATCGGGCTCACGCGTTTCGCGGTCAAATTCGGGCGCGACGATCGGCGCCTGCCCGACGCGCCGATCGAGCACTGCCTGTTTCGGCGGCGCGCGCCCGCTCAGGGCTGACCGAGATAGGCATTGATCAGCGGCTGGAGTTCCTGCTCGAGCCGCACGCTTTCGATCGAGCCATTCACCCCCTCGTTCATCGCGATCAGCCCCCAATAGCCGCGGTCGTAATCGATCCAGGGCGTCCAGCCGAAGGCGCCGGGGCTGGAGACGAGCCGCTGGCTCGCGCAGCGCGCCGAAAAGGGCCGATCGTCGCATTCGCGCCAGGCGGCGAGCGCATAATGCCATTCGCCGTTCGCTATGGTGACGTCGGGGGTGTTGAGCACCGCCAGCCCCGCGGTGCGATCGGCGATATAGGTCGGGATGTCGCTCAGCAGCCGATTGGCGAGCAGCGCGTCGAGGAAGCGGGCATAATCATCGACGGTCGAAACGCCGCCGCCCGCGACGCGCGGGTTGGTGTTGCTCGGCAGGGTGAAGAGCGTTTGCGCGCTAAGCCCCGCGACGGCGCCCACTTCTTCGCGGAACAATTGCGCCCAGGGCTTGCCGGTCGCCGCCTCGGCCATCGCGGCGGCGATCTGGAGATGCGCCGGGCCATAGCTGAACGCGGTGCCCGGCGCCGAGCCCAGCCCACGCGCATAATAGCTTTGCGCGCAGGCGGCGATCGTCGTGGTCGCGTCACGGATACAGCCCTGGTCGGTCTCCTCGGCATTGAAGCCCGAGGTGAAGCTCAGCAATTGCTGGAGCGTTACGCGGCTGCGCGGATCGGCGGGGTCACTCGTCCAATAGCTCAGAAATCGCTGCGGATTATCGCCGAGCCGCATCACCCCGCGCTCGACCAAGCGCATGATCGTGACGCCGGCCAGGAATTTGCTCGCCGAGGCGATCGGGGTGACCGCATCGGACGCGAAATTGCCCTTTCGGTAGCGGAAGAGGGTGCCCGCGCGGGTGCCGATCGCGACATAGACGTTCGCGACCGGGCTGCGATCGATCGCCGCCTGGATCGCCGCGAAACTGGGGCTCGGGCTGGGCGTGGGCGTCGGGGCAGGTGTCGGGGCGGGAGCCGGCGCGGGGGCCGGGGAGGGCGTGGGGGTGGCCGCGATCGGGGCGCCGCCGCCCGTCGGCGAACATGCCGCGAGCAGCAGCGCGCCGCTCATCAGGCCCGATCGAAAGCGTGTCGCGCGCATCCTTCTCCCCCCGCGATCATGTCTTCGAAGAACATCGTCGCGCGGCAATGTCGCGCGCGTTTCGCTCGGTGGTCGCGAATTGGTCGCGATTTGTCGCACCGTGCCGGGGCTTTACGGCGCTCGCCCCCGCCGCGATAAGGCGGCGCGAAGGAAAGCCATGGAGAGCGAACATGCGGGGGTTGATCGGGGTGGCGAGCGCGGTGGCGCTTGCTTGGAGCGGCGCGGCCATGGCTGAGGACGCGCCCAAGCTCAGCCTCGAACGTGTGTTCGCCAGCCCCGAACTTTCGGGCTCGGCCCCGCGCGCGGTGCGGCTGTCGCCCGATGGCGCCTTGCTCACCTCGCTGAAACCCCGCGCCGACGAGAAGGAGCGGCTCGACCTTTGGGCGCTCGACACCAAGACCGGGCGCGAATGGATGCTGGTCGATTCGAAGAAGGTCGGCTCGGGCGCCGAGCTTTCCGAGGCCGAGAAAATGCAGCGCGAACGCGCGCGGATCGGCGGCAGCAAGGGCATCGTCGCTTATGAGTGGACGCCCGACGGCAAGGCGATCCTGGTGCCGCTCGACGGCGACCTGTACCTCGCGCGGCTGAACGGCCAGGTCGAGCGGCTGACCAATTCGCCCGACAGCGAGCTCAACCCCGCGATCAGCCCCAAGGGCGGCTTCGTCAGCTTCGTGCGCGATCAGAATCTGGTCGTGCAGCCGATGGGCGGCGCGCCGCGCGCGATCACCAGCGACGGCAAGGCCAATGTCCATTGGGGCGAGGCCGAGTTCGTCGCGCAGGAGGAAATGGACCGGCGCACCGGCTATTGGTGGTCGCCCGACGACAGCCGGATCGCGGTCGAGCGGTTCGACGAGAGCACGGTCGGCATCGTCACCCGCGCGGCGATCGGGGCGGACGGTACCAAGGTCGTCGATCAACGCTATCCCGCCGCCGGCACGCCCAATGCGCTGGTCGAGCTTTACGTGATGAACCCCGATGGCGGCGGGCGGGTGAAGGTCGATCTCGGGCCCGATCCCGACATTTACCTCGCCCGGGTCGATTGGGCGCCCGACGGCAAGACGCTCTACGTTCAGCGCCAGTCGCGCGACCAGAAGACGCTCGACATGCTCGCGGTCGACCCCGCGACGGGCAAGAGCCGCGTGCTGTTCACCGAACGCAGCGGGGCGAAGAGCTGGCTCAATTTGAGCGACGCCTATCATTTCATGCGCGACGGCTCGCTGCTGTGGCGCTCGGAACGCTCGGGCTTTGGCCAGCTTTACCGTTTCAAGAACGGGCATTGGACGCGGCTGACCCAGGGCGATTGGGTGGTGACCGGGATCGCCGGCGTCGACGAGGCCAAGGGGCGCGTCTATCTGCTCGGCAACAAGGACGATGTGTTGGAGCAGCATCTCTATGCGCTCGACCTGAACCGGCCCGGCGAACTCACCCGGCTCACCGAGCGCGGCTGGTGGCACGGCGCGACGATGGACGGCGCCGCGCAGCGCGCGATCGTCGCGCGGTCCAACCCCAATCAGCCGCCCCAAGTCTATCTGGCCGACACCAGCGGCACGCGCATCGCCTGGATCAGCGAGAATGCGCTGAAGCCGGGGCATCCCTATTACTCCTATGTCGCCGGCCACCGCGAACGCAAATTCGGCACGCTCGAGGCCGAGGACGGCAGCACGCTCTATTGGGAGATGATCACGCCACCTCTCGAACCGGGCAAGAAATACCCCGTCTTCTTCCAGCATTATGGCGGCCCCGGCACCGGCCAGCAGGTGACGCGGAGCTGGGGCGGGGCGCTCCAGCAATATCTGGTCGGCCAGGGCTATATCTGGTTCCAGATCGACAATCGCGGCTCGTATAATCGCGGCAAGGCGTTCGAGGACCAGATTTACCGCGCGATGGGCTCGGTCGAGGTCGCCGATCAGCTGGCGGGCGCGAAGTTCCTGAAGGAACAACCCTATGTCGATCCAAAGCGGATCGCGACCTTCGGCTGGTCCTATGGCGGCTATATGACGCTGAAGATGCTGGAGAAGGCGCCAGGCGTGTTCGCCGCCGGCATCGCTGGCGCGCCGGTGACGAAGTGGGAACTTTACGACACCCATTATACCGAACGCTATCTGGGCGACCCCAAGACCGAGCCCTATGCCACGAGCAACGCGCTGGTCGACGCGGGCAAGATCAACGACCCTTTGCTGCTGATCCATGGCATGTCGGACGATAACGTCGTGCTCGATCACTCGACCGCCTTCGCTGCCCGCATGCAGGCCGAGGGGCGGCCGTTCGAGATGATGTTCTACCCCGGCCAGACGCACCGCGTCGGCGGCCCTGGGGTGAGCGAGCATCTGTGGCGCACGATCCTGGGCTTTCTCGATCGGCGGATGCCCAAGGGGGAGTGAGGCGGACTCTAAAGGAACACCGTCACCCCGGCCCCCGAGCCGAGGTCCCGCTTCTTCTTCTACCCGCGCAAGGAAGCGGTACCCCGGACCAAGTCCGGGGTGACGGCTGGGTCGGCGCGATCCGCAATCCTCGCTTGAGCGCGCCCCACCCGCGCCCTATGTCCCACGCTTTCCCATAGAGTGACGAGGACAATGGACGGTTATCGCATCGTGGTCGCGGGCGCGACGGGCAATGTCGGGCGCGAGATGCTCAACATCCTGGCGGAGCGCGAATTTCCGATCAAGGACATCGCCGTGCTCGCCTCGGCGCGCAGCCAAGGCGATCAGATCGAGTTCGGCGACACCGGGCGGATGCTCAAGGTCCAGAATATCGAGCATTTCGATCCCGCCGGCTGGGACATCGCGCTGTTCGCGATCGGCTCGGAAGGCTCGAAGCAGCACGCGCCGCGCTTCGCCGCCGCGGGCTGCACGGTGATCGACAATGCCTCGCTCTACCGCATGGACCCCGACGTGCCGCTGATCGTGCCCGAGGTGAACCCGCAGGCGATCGACGGCTATAGGAAGCGCAACATCATCGCCAATCCCAATTGCTCGACCGCGCAGATGGTCGTCGCGCTCAAGCCGCTGCACGACGCGGCCGGGATCAAGCGCGTCGTCGTCTCGACCTATCAATCGGTGTCGGGCGCGGGCAAGGCGGGGATGGACGAGTTGTTCGAACAGAGCCGCAACATCTTCGTCGGTGACCAAGCCGAGCCCAAGAAATTCACCAAGCAGATCGCGTTCAACCTGATCCCGCACATCGACGCCTTCCTGGACGATGGCTTCACCAAGGAAGAGTGGAAGATGGTGGTCGAGACCAAGAAGATCCTCGATCCCAAGATCAAGGTGGTCGCGACCTGCGTGCGCGTGCCGGTGTTCGTCGGCCATTCGGAGGCGATCACGATCGAATTCGAACGCGAGATCAGCGCCAAGCAAGCGCAAAGGATCCTGCGCGAGGCGCCGGGGGTGATGCTGGTCGATAAGCGCGAGGATGGCGGCTATGTCACGCCGGTCGAATGCGTCGGTGAATATGCGACTTACGTGAGCCGCGTGCGCGAGGACCCGACCGTGGAGAATGGGCTGGTGCTGTGGTGCGTCAGCGACAATCTGCGCAAGGGCGCGGCGCTCAACGCGGTGCAGATCGCCGAGCTGCTCGGGCGGCGGCATTTGAAGAAGGCGGCTTGAGGGACGGTAGCGCCAAATGCTACTTCAGCGCACATGGCTGAAATTTTAGTTCGCGAAATCGACGAGACCGACCTCGATCGGCTGCGTGTGCGGGCGCGGGCGCGGAACATCTCTGTCGAGGCACTTGCGCGCGAAGCAATCCAGCAGGCCGCGAAGCTGACCGTCGAGGAAAAGCAGGCGTTGGTACGGGCGAATTGGGCGAAGACCGACGCGGCGCGGGTTCCTGGCGCGCCGCAAACGCCTGGCTGGGTGCTGATCCGCGAGGATCGTGACTCACGGTGATTATCGACGCGAGCGTCGCCTTCAAATGGCTCGTCCACGAAGACGACAGCGACCTCGCTTTGGCTTTGCTGCGTCGGGATGACCTATTGGCACCCAATTTAGTGTCGAGCGAGGTGGGCAACGCGTTGTGGAAGAAGGCGCGGCGTGAACAGTTCGACCCGACCATATCGCATGCCGACGTTCTGGCCACGCTGCCGAGCTATCTAGCGCTTGTGGACGAACACGCCTTTATCGGCCGCGCTCTGGAAATCGCTTATGCGCTCGATCATGCCATCTACGACTGCGTCTATTTGGCCGCCGCCGAACATTTCGGCCTTCCGCTCGTCACCGCCGACGACCGCTTCCTTCGCAAGCTGGAACTGACCGAATTTCGCTCGATGGCAAGAACGCTTCGAGAGGCGGTCGCGTGAGCGCGCGCCGGCTCATGATCAACCACTAGGGACCAGATGACCAACCCCATCACCCACCGTTTCGCCTCTTTCGATGGCACCCAACTCGCCTGGCACGAACTCGGCGAGGGGCGGGCGGTCGTGCTGCTCCACGGCTTCTTCTCGGACGCCGCGACCAACTGGATCAAATATGGCCACGCCGCCGCCGTCGCCGCGCGCGGCTTGCGCGTGATCATGCCCGATCTGCGCGCGCATGGGATGAGCGGCAAGCCGCATGACGGCGCCGCTTATCCGCTCGACGTGCTCGCGCGCGACGGGCTCGCGCTGGTCGCGCATCTGGGGCTGACCGATTACGACCTGGGCGGCTATTCGCTCGGCGGGCGCACGACGGGGCGGATGCTCGCGATGGGCGCCACCCCGCGCCGCGCGGTGGTGAGCGGGATGGGCTATGAAGGCGTGACCTCGGTCGGCCAGCGGATCGATTTCTTCCGCCGCGTGCTCACCGAGCCGGGCTTCGCGCGCGGCACCCCCGAATGGGCGGCGCAGGCTTTTTTGAAGACGACCGGCGGCGATCCGGCGGCGCTCGTCCATCTGCTCGATAGTTTCGTCTCGACGAGTGATGCCGAACTCGCGCGCATCGCGCCGCCGGTGCTCGTGCTGTGCGGCGCGGACGATCGCGACAATGGCTCGGCCGAGGCGCTCGCCGCCGCGCTCCCCGATGCGCGTTTCCAGGCGGTGCCGGGCAATCACATGAGCGCGGTGACCAAGCCCGAGCTGGGCGCGGCGATCGCTGATTTTCTGGCCGCTTGACGACGGCTGGTTGGTCTGCGCGGACACGCTCCGGCCATCGCCATCGCGAGCAGAGGCGCACCAGAGCGCGCCATGGAAAAGGCCATAGAGTGCAAAAACAATGTGAGCATTTGGCCGGGCCGGGATTGGAGCGTTAGCAAAAGCTTTGGGCTTTTCGCGGCAAAAACCTGCTTGGCAGACGCGGGCTTTGGGCGCGGGAGGCGATGTGATGGCTTGGTTCGTTACCGGTGAGTATAAAGACCCCGATCTCGGTACTTATTGGTCACCTGAAAACAAACCCATTGATGCCGAGATGACGCGATTCGAGGCCATGGGCAAACAACTGGCCTTGGAAATCGAGGCGCGGTATTTGGCTGGCCCGGATAAGGGTAAGATGGGAGTTCCCGAATTTCCCTGGTTTGGCAGCTACAAATACCCGCCTTTACTCGAGGGCTGGCGATGGCCAATTCCTGATCAACCGTTCCGAACGCAGCTTGTTCAACATGAAGAGGAAATTGTTGATCTTGTGTCAACGCCCTTTGACAGTTGGGCGATTTCAGAGCGGGTAATCGACTTGATCGAGTCGATCGAACCTGGCGTGCATCAATATCTGCCGTTCGAACTAATCCAACCCGACGGCAGCGTCCATCCCGCCAAACGTTGGTTGCTCAACGTCTGTACGCGTGCCGAAGTAGTAGATGAGGCAAAATCGGATGTCGTGCGTTTAACGCCGCCCTCCAACTTTAAGTTCGGTAACGCCAAAAATGATTTCTATCTCGTTGTCAAAGCGGAAGAGGCTCGTAAGCGCGCACTATGGTTTGAATGGCGCTATCATGGTCCGGGATACGATAGTCCTATGGTGGGTGACGCACTTTGGAACGCAATCAAAGCTGCAGGTATGCACGGCTGGCAGCCCCATTATGGATATAAACGGCATATCAAAGAATGTTGACCAAAGGGGCCGTGCCCACCGCTTCGTGGTCGGACGCGCGGAGGCGGACCGAGGCGGGCGGCTGGGACGAGGGCTTGGTCGGTCCGTTCGAGCGACCGTTAAACGATCGCCTCGGGCACGCGCTCGGGGATCATGTTTTCGTCGGCGATTTGCGCGTCGAACTGGGCGCTCGAATTGCGGCCGTCGACTTGGTGCGCGGGCCAATCCTCGTCCGCCGCGTGCGCGTCGCGCTTGCCGGTGAGCGCATAGATCAGCGCCGCGACGCCCGCGCCCGCCGCGCCGAGCAGCGCCGCGCGCCCCCAGCCGCCGGACGACGCCGGTTGCTTGGCTGAATCGGCGGCGGGCTTGCGGGGGGCTTGGACTTGGGCGGGCTTGCGCTGGGCGCGCGCGGCTTTGGGTTTCTTGTTCGTCATGGCCTGTCTCCATCGATCGGATGCAAGCGCCAACGCGCGATCGACCCGCGGGCTCCCATTCGCCGCCCGTTGCTTCGCTTCCCCGGCTATGCTAGCGGCGCGCGCTCGCACGCTGGTCGGTAACCAGCGGCATCAGGAGCACCCCCGTGAAGACCAATACCCATCCCGATTATCACTGGATCAAGATCCAGATGACCGACGGCACCACTTACGAGACGCGCTCGACCTGGGGCAAGGAAGGCGACGTCATGCTGCTCGAAATCGATCCCAAGTCGCACCCCGCCTGGACCGGCGGCAACCAGCGGCTGGTCGACGCGGGCGGCCAAGTCGCGCGCTTCAACAAGCGTTTCGGCGGCCTGTCGCTCGGCAAGAAGTAAGCGCCGGCGCCCGCCGATGCTCGGGCGCCACGCTTAAACGCGCATTAACCAACCTCGGTTAAGGCTCCCTAGGCTATGAAGGGGGCCTTGTTCACGGCTGAGATCGAACCGGCGCTGGCCAATGCCCAGGGCCGCTTCCCGCGCCCGCGCCCCGAAACCGCCGCGCGGCGCCGCGTCTGCGCGGTGCGCGCGCTTTCGCGCAACGTGTTGACGCTCGACACGTTCGAACCGCTGCGCCACGGCGCGATGCTGTGGCTTACCTTGCCCGGCATGGCGCCGGCGCTCGGCTCGGTGGTCTGGGCCGAGGATCTGGCGGCTGGCTGTCTGCTCGGCAAACCGCTATCGCGCGATCAATATGATCGGTTGAACAAACTCGCCGAAGCGCCGACGGCGGAGGCGCGCTGAAATTTCGCCACAAGCGCCCGCTAAGCGAAGCCACCAGGCGGGGCCGTTTCGCCTTGTCGGGCGGGCACGCATCGCCTAGATGGGCGCCCGCGATCATTGGGGATCGTCAACTTTTCGGTCGATAAGAGGAGAAGCAGTGGCCGCCGCCGCGTCATCGGTTCGCTTTCGGGATTTCATCGGCTGGGCGCGCCCCATCCTCTGGCCCGACCGCCGCTTCCTGTTCCTCGCCGCCATTTATGGCGTGGCGATCAGCTTGCTCTCGCTCGTCACCCCGATCTCGGTGCAGCTGCTGATCAACAGCATCGCCTATACCGCGCTGCCGGTGCCGCTGTTCACGCTGTCGCTGGTGATGTTCGCGCTGTTGATGACTTTGAACATCCTCAGCGCCTTTCGCACCCATTTGATGGAAATCTTCCGCCGCCGCTTCTTCGCGCGCCTCGTCGCCGAAATCACGATGCGCTCGGTGCAGGCGCGCGATCCCTTTTTCAGCGACGCGCGCCGCGCCGATCTGTTCAATCGCTATTTCGACGTGATGAACGTGCAGAAGGCGATCCCCTCGCTGCTGATCGGGCTGTTCACCATCCTGCTGCAATCGGCGGTGGGGCTGGTCGTCACCTCGCTCTACCACCCGATTTTCCTGGCGTTCAACCTGGTGTTCATCGGGCTCGTGTGGCTCGTCTGGCGGCTGTGGTCGCGCCCGGCGATGAGCGCCTCGGTGCAATTGAGCCACGCCAAATATGATATGGCGCATTGGCTCGAAAGCGTCGGCGCCTCGAACGGCTTCTACAAATCGGGCCGCCACATCGATTATGCTATCGCGCGCAGCGACGCGCTGACCGAGCGCTATATCCAGGCCGACCGCCGCTTCTTCGGCCATAGCTTCACCCAGAACGTCATGTTCCTCACGCTCTATGCGGCGGGGAGCGCGGGGCTGCTCGCGCTCGGCGGCTGGCTGGTGATCCAGGGCCAATTGTCGATCGGCCAATTGGTCGCGGCCGAGCTGATTCTGTCGAGCATCTTCTACGGCGTCGCCCAGCTCGGCCCCTATCTCGACAGTTTCTACGAACTCGTGGCGGCGTGCGAGGAACTCCACCTGTTCCACGAAGTGCCGCAGGAAGCCCCGATTTCGAACGAGCCGCTCGATCGGTTGAGCGGCGCGCTCGCGCTGCGCGACGTCGCGATCGACGATATGCGGTTCGATTTCGCGCTGCCCGATGGCGCGCGGCTGATCGGCGGCGCCGAGCCCGACGTGAAGCGCGCACTGCAAATGTTGCTCAAGCGCCACCGCAGCCCGGCGCGCGGCTTCGTGACGCTGGGCGGCGCCGACATCAGCGCGCTCGACGTTTATCAGCTGCGCTCCGAAGTCATCGTGCTCGATCGGCCGAGCATCGTCGAGACGACGATCTTCGATTATCTCGATCTCGCCAATGCCGAGGCATCGCCGGCGATGATGATGGAGGCGCTGAAGCGCGTCGGGCTCGAACGCACGATCGGGCGTTTGCCGCAGGGCATTCACACCATCCTTTCCTCGACCGGCTGGCCGCTCGCGCTGCAAGAGGTGATGCGGCTGAAATTCGCCGCCGCGATGCTCGCGCGCCCGCGTATCCTGATCCTCTCGCCCTTGTTCGACATGGTGCCGCGCCCCGATCTCGAAGCGATGCTCGACGCGTTCCAATCGAGCCACACGACCATGGTTTATTTCACCAACCGCACGCATCCGCCCGTACTCGACGGCTATCTCTGGCTCGGGCGCACCGAGCAGCGCCTGGTCGAAACGCAGGAAGCGTTCGACGCGCTGCGCTATGCCGCCGCGACCGATGGGGAGGCGCGCGATGGCCGCTAAGCCGCTGTTCCCGCAGTTTCACGCGCTCCACCGGCTGCGCGTGCCGCATGTGACGCGCGCGATCGCGATCATGCTGGTGATCGGCATGATCGCCTCGGTGCTGATGCTGATCTATCTGCCCTGGTTGCAGACCAGCCAAGGCACCGGCAAAGTGATCGCGCTCGACCCGCGCGACCGCGTGACGAGCATCACCGCGCTCGTCCCCGGGCGGATCGAACAATGGTATGTCACCGACGGTCAGCTGGTGAAAAAGGGCGATCCGATCGCGCGCATCGTCGACAACGACCCGATGCTGCTCGACCGGCTGCAGGCGCAGCGCGAGCAAACGCTCGCCGAGATCGCCTCGGTCGAGGCCGCGCTCGCGACCGCCGAACTCGACGTGAAGCGCACCAACAATTTGTATCGCGAAGGGCTGGCGGCGCGGCGCGACTATGAACTCGCGCTGATCAAGGTCGCCGATTACAAGGCCAAGCTGGCGAGCGAGCGTGCCTCGCTGACCACCGTCGAGGTCAATCTCAACCGCCAAGACGTGCAATTGGTGCGCGCGCCGCGCGCCGGGCGGATCCTGAACGTCAACGCGGGCGACCAGGCGACACTCGTCAAGGCGGGCGATCCGCTCGCGACGATCGCGCCCGAGGAGTCGGAGCGCGTGGTCGAACTCTATATCGACGGGCGCGACGTGCCGCTCATCTACCCCGGGCGCCGCGCCCGGCTCGAATTCGAAGGCTGGCCGGCGATCCAGGCGAGCGGCTGGCCCTCGATCGCGATCGGCGTGTTCGACGGGCGGGTGCGCTCGATCGACCCGCAGGCCTCGGCGAACGGGCTGTTCCGCGTGATCATCGAGCAGGCGCCCGATCGCAAGCCCTGGCCCAAGGAGCCGTTCGTACGCCTCGGCGCCAAGGTATCGGGCTGGGTGCTGATGAACCAGGTTTCGGCGGGCTATGAAATCTGGCGCCAGCTCAACGACTTCCCGCTGCAATGGGATCGGCCCGGCGATCCCAAGGCAAAGGAATTGCCGCCCGCGCCCGACAATGCGAGCGCGCCCGCGAAATGATCCGTTGGCTCATTCCCGCATTGCTGTTGCTCGCCCCCGCCGCGCTGGCGGCGGAAGGCGAGGGCGCGCCCCAGCGGCGCGCCAAGCCCCCGGCCAAACCCGCGCCGGCCAAGCCCGCCACCGCCCCCGACCCGGCGCCCGCGCGCCCGGTGTTGACGCTGGGCGAAGTGCTCGCGTCCTCGGCGCGGTTTCAGCCGCAAATCCTGGAGGCGATCGCCAAGGTGCGTTCGGCCGAGGGCAAGCGCCTGCAAGCCGAAGGCGCGTTCGACACCCAGGTGAAGGCCGAAGGCGTCGGGCGGCTTTCGGGCTATTATGACGGCAGCTATGCCGGCGGCACGATCGAGCGCCCGATCGAAAATTTCGGCGGCAGCTATTATGGCGGCTATCGCATCTCGGGCGGGCGTTTCCCGATTTACGAGGACGAGCGCTACACGAACGTGCTCGGCGAGATCAAAGCCGGGGCGGTGCTCTCGCTGCTGCGCGACCGCTTCATCGACGATCGACGCTTCAACCGGGGCAATGCCGCGCTCGACATCGACATCGCCGAGGCCGAGAAGCTGATCACCGCGATTTCGGTGCAGCGCCGCGCGGTCGCGGCCTATAATTTGTGGGTCGCCGCCGGCCTGCGACTGAAGGTGTATCGCGACTTGCTCGAACTCGCGCGCGCGCGCCAGGCGGGGATCGAGCGCCAGGTCGAACTCGGCGCGCGCCCGCGCATCCTGTTGACCGAACAAGCGCAAAACATCCTGCGCCGCGAAACGCTCGTCGCGCGCACCGAGCAGGAATTGGCGAACGCCGCCAACACCTTGTCGCTCTTCTGGCGCGACGCGAACGGCCAGCCGCAGCGCCCGAGCGCCGAGCTACTGCCCGACGCTTTTCCGAAGATCACCCCGCCCAGCGGCGCGACGCGGATGGCGCTGCAAGGCCGGCCCGACCTGCAGACGATCGACCTGCGCATCGCCCAGGCGACCAACCGCTTGGAGCTCGACCGCAACCAGCTGAAGCCGCGGCTCGATCTGAAGCTCGAGGCGTCGCAGGATTTGGGGCCGGTGGGCTCGGGCGGGGTGTCGCGCAACGGGTTCGAGACCAAGGTCGGGCTGTCGTTCAGCGTCCCGCTCGAACGCCGCGCCGCCAAGGGCCGGATCGCGGCGACGACCGCCGAGATCGACGGGCTCGAACGCCGCCGCCAGGCGACGCGCGAGCAGATCGCCGCCGAGATCGAAGGCATCGCGATCGACGTGCGCGCGACCGAACGCCTCGCGCTGCTCGCCGAGGAAGAGCGCGCGCGCGCCGGCGAAATGGCGCAAGCCGAGCGCCGCCGCTTCACCGAAGGCGCGAGCGACTTCTTCCTAGTGAATCTGCGCGAGGAATCGGCCGCCGACGCGGCGGTGCGGCAATTGGACGCGCGGTTTAGGAACCTGGTCTCGAACGCCGAGCTGGCGGCGGCGGCGGCGGATTTGAAGGCGCTGGGGCTGGAATAATTTTTCTGCGCCGGGGCGAAGCAAGGGCCGACTCGCGCTTTCGCTCTCGCTCGCCCTAAACTCGTCGCCCCGGGCTCGACCCGGGGCCCCGCTGCCTTTCCCCGCTCGAAGAGAAGCGGGACCCCGACTCGGGCCCGGGGTGACGGTTGGGGCGGAGATGTGTGAACGGAGAAGGAAAATGGCGACCCTTGCCGCCCCCCGCGACTGGCGGATCGACCCCTGCGGCCCTTTGCTCGGCGCGGAAGTCAGCGGTGCGCGCATCGACGATCCGGTCGACCCGGAAACCGCCACCGCGCTGCGCGCGCTGCTCACCCGCTACAAGGTTCTGTTCTTCCGCGATCTCGACCTCAGCCACGAACGGCATCTGGCGCTCGGCCGCGTCTTCGGCGCGCTCGAAGGGCATCCGGTGATCGCGCACGTGCCGGGCCATCCCGAAATCCTCGATATTCGCGGCGCCGAGGGGCGGGTGACCGACGCCGAAGGCGACCGGGCGTTCCGCGCGCTCGACAAATGGCATAGCGACGTCACCTTCCGTGCCCGCCCGAGCTTCGGCGCGGTGCTGCGCGCGCGCGACTTGCCGGCGATCGGCGGCGACACGCTCTGGGTCGACGCGGCGGCGGCCTATGAGGGGCTATCGGCCGAGGTTAAGGCGCGGATCGCCGGGCGCACCGCGACGCATGATCTGCTCCACGATTTCGGCGACCGCATCGCGCCCGAGCGCCGCGCGGCGATGGCCGCCGAATTTCCGCCCCAGCACCACCCGATCGTCCGCCGCCATCCCGAGACGGGCGCGCGCGTGCTGTTCGTGAACGCGAGCTTCACCAGCCGCATCGACGGGCTGAGCGACGCGGAAAGCGCCGAGCTGCTCCGCCACCTGCTCGATCAGTTCAAAGTGCCCGAATATCAGATTCGCTTCCGCTGGACGGAAAACGCGGTCGCGATCTGGGACAATCGCTGCACCCAGCATTATCCGGTCGCCGATTATTGGCCCGCCAAGCGCCGGATGGAACGCGTGACGATCGCGGGTGAGGGGGTGGAGGGGGCGTGACGCTCGTCTTCCTCACGCCACGTGCCTACTGGGGCGGGGTGCTACACACATTTGTCTTGTGTTGCTCTCCAACTTCTCCAAATTGGCCACATGAACGACACCCGAGTTCATTATGTGCCGCCCTCGACGGGTCTGACAGCGTTCAACTGTCCCCATTGCTCTGCACTGGCGAAGCAATTTTGGTTCTCGGTGCACGCCGAACAGTTGGAAAAAGACGGCGTTCCACTCCGGATCGACCCAGCGGGTTTGGACCAGCTTAAACTTCATCACATTGAGGACAAGGAGGAGCGACAGCGGATCAGGGAGCGGGCTGGCCGCATCGCTACCGGATTGCCCTTTGTCGAATATCAAAGTCGCTACAGAAACTATGACGTGCATAACGTCCATATTTCCCGATGCTTCAATTGCGATAAAATTGCTGTTTGGATTTTCGACAGTCTTGCTTGGCCGGTGGTTGGGGCGGCACCCATAGCCAACGCTGATTTACCCGCAGACGTAAGGATGGATTATGAAGAAGCGGGGACTCTTCTTCAACTTTCACCGCGAGGCGCTGCCGCGTTACTGCGCCTTTCGATTCAAAAGCTATGCAAAGAGCTAGGTGAGAAGGGGCGCAACATTGACGATGATATAGCTGCACTCGTGAAAAAGGGCCTTGATCCCCGCGTCCAGCAAGCTTTGGACGTTGTAAGGGTGATCGGTAATAATGCTGTGCATCCCGGTCAGATTGACTTGCGTGACGACCGCGCAACGGCAGAGAAGCTGTTTGGCCTCGTAAATCTAATTGCAGAGATAATGATCTCTCAACCCAAGCATGTTGCGGATATGTACGAGAGTCTTCCGCAGAACGCCCGAGACGCCATCAAGCGGCGGGACGGCAAACTCTGAAAGGGCGGACAGGGTGGGATTCGAACCCACGGTGGGCTTGCACCCACGGCGGTTTTCAAGACCGCTGCCTTAAACCCCTCGGCCACCTGTCCGCGTGACGCCTCGCTTAAGGCGTCCACCGCATTTCGCGCAAGGGCGGGTTTTTTACGCTTTCGGTCGCGCGCCCGCTTGTGGCAAAGCCCAGGCCATGGGGCGTATCACCAATATCGCGCTCGCGCTGGCGGCCTGGGCGGGGCTCGGCGGCGCGGCGGCGGCGGACGAAGAGGCCGGTTTCCAGGCCTTTCTCCAGCAGCTTCGCCAGCAAGCCGCCGCGCGCGGGGTAAGCGCGCAAGCGATCGCGGCGGGGTTCGACGGCCTCACCCTCAGCCGCCGCGCGATCGAGCTCGATCGCGCCCAGCCCGGCGGCCCGATCAACGCGCCGCCGCCCAATTTCGAGCCCTATCGCCGCAGCCATGTCGACGCCGCGCGCATCGGGCGCGGCCGCGCCATTTATCAGGCGACGCGCGCGCGGCTCGCCGCGATCGAGCGCGAGACCGGCGTGCCCGAGGGCATGATGGTCGCGATCTGGGGGCATGAGAGCAATTACGGGACCTACACCGGCAATTTCGATCTGCCGAGCGCGCTCGCGAGCTTGGCCTATGAAGGGCGCCGCCGCGCGCTCTTCACCGACGAGTTCATCGCCGCGCTCAAAATGATCGATCGCGGCGTGCCGCGCGCGCGGCTCAAAGGTAGCTGGGCGGGGGCGACGGGCAATCCGCAGTTCCTCCCCAGCGTCTATCTGCGCCTCGCGCGCGACGCCGATGGCGATGGCCGGGCGGATATTTGGACGAGCGAGGCCGATACGCTTGCCTCGATCGCCAATTATTTCGCCGATGCCGGCTGGCGGCGCGGCGTGCCCTGGGGCTTCGCGGTGGGCGTGCCGGCGGGGATCGATCGCGCGGCGCTCGCCAACCGCACCGTCGCGCCGCGCTGCCCGAAAGTGTTCGAGCGCCACAGCCGCTGGCTGACGATGCGCGAATGGCGCGCGCTCGGCCTCGCGCCGGTCGACCGCGCCTGGCCCGCCGACGATGTGCTCGCGACGCTGATCGAGCCCGATGGCCCGGGCAAGACGGGCTATCTGACGACCGGCAATTACCGCGTGATCCTCGACTATAATTGCTCCAACTTCTATGCGCTGTCGGTGGGGTTGCTGGCGGACGCGGTGGAGAAGTGATGCGGGCGAGGGGGGCGATTTTGGCGCTGGCGTTGGTCGGCGCGGCGGTGGCGGCGCAACAGCCGCCGGCGGCGGCGGTGGCGCAACAGCCGCCGGTGGGCACGGGGCCGCGCGGCACCAGCCAGGATTTCGGGCGCGATCGTTACGACGCGGTCGGCTATGCGAGCTGGTATGGCGAGGAGAGCGGGCCGGTGATGGCGAACGGCCAACGCTTCGATCCGCAGGCCCCCGTCGCCGCGCATGCGAGCTTGCCGCTCGGAAGCTTCGCCGAGGTGACCGCGCTCGATACCGGCAAGACGATCCTGGTGCTCATCACCGATCGCGGCCCCGGCGCGCCGGGGCGGCTGATCGATCTCTCGCGCGGCGCGGCGCGGCTCTTGGGGATCGACGCCAATCCGCTCGCCCCGGTGCGCGTGCGCCGGGTCGATCCGCCGCCCGCCGATCAAACCGCTTTGCGCGCCGGGCGCGCGGCCTCGCCCCGGCTCGACGCGCCCGCGCCGCTGCTCGTCGCGCTGCGCAAGCAATTGCCCGCCGCGCCGCGCCCCGTCATTCCAGCGAACGCCCAGCCGGTGCCGGTGCCGCCGCGCAAGCCAGTGCCGCAAGTCGCCGCCACACGGCCAGGGCCGGGGGCGACGCGCGGCCTGTTCGTCCAGGTCGCCGCCCTTTCGAGCAAGGCGCGCGCGCTCGCGCTCGCCGAGCGGCTGG